>JALZBH010000070.1 GCA_030947625.1 Actinomycetota bacterium | reverse complement strand
GGCCGGCGGGCCCGACGACCCGGACTCGCCTCACTACAGCTGGCTCTATGGTTCCTCCGGCCCGCCCCGGGAAACCGTCAGGCACAGCGGTCGTTCCAGCAGCCCCACTGACCCGGAGCCGACCCGGGTGCTGCCCACGGTCCCGCGCGAGCAGCCGACCTCCCGACCGCGTCGAGAGACCGGTCCCCGGGAGGTGCCCCCTCCCCCACGGCCGGGTTCCGGCGGGGGTCGGCGGTCGTCGGGTCCGGGCGACGGCAGCGCCAGACCTCGAGGCAGGCGCAAGCATCCGGTCCGCCGGATCGTGCTGGGCGTGCTCGTCCTGTGGCTGGTGTTCCTGCTCGTGGTGCCGATCTGGGCCTGGAGTCAGATCACCAAGGTCGACGCCAACCCGGCCGGCTCCCGACCGGCAGACCAGCCCGGCACGACGTACCTGCTGGTCGGCTCGGACAGCCGCAAGGGGCTCAGCCGGGCCGAGAACCGCAAGCTCGGCACTGGCGGGGTCGGTGGCGTCGGCCAGCGCACCGACACGATCATGCTGCTGCACACCGGCAGCGGCCCGGACCTGCTGCTGTCGATTCCCCGCGACTCGCTCGTGCCGATCCCAGGGCACGGCATCCAGAAGATCAACGCTGCCTTCGCGTACGGCGGACCGAAGCTGCTGGTGCAGACCCTCGAGCAGGACACCGGGCTGCGCGTCGACCACTACGTTGAGATCGGCTTCGGCGGGTTCGTCAACAGCGTCGACGCGGTCGGCGGCGTGACGATCTGTCCCAAGGTGGACATGGTCGACCCCCGCGCCAACCTGCGCCTGAAGAAGGGCTGCCAGCAGGTCAACGGGATCACCGCCCTCGGATACTCCCGGTCGCGGCACATCTTCGCGCTCGGCGACGTGGCCCGCGCACAGCACCAGCGCGAGGTGGTCAGCGCGATCGGTGCCAAGGTGAAGTCACCGTGGACGTTCCTCAACCCACTGCGCTACTTCCGGGTCAACCGAGCCGCCGTGTCGTCGCTGAAGATCAGCCAAGGGACCGGCCCGATCGCGCTGCTGCGGTTTGCCTGGGCGATGACCAGGGTCAACGGCACCAGCGGGCTGACCTGCTCGATGCCGATCGCGGACCTCGCCGTGCACTGGGACCGGGCGCGGGCACTGCGGCTGCTGCACTACATCAAGACCGACCGCACCGCAGACATCCCGAGGCGACTGTGCACGAAGAGTGGGCTCCCGGGTTGAGCCCGCTCTAACGCTCGTCGCTGATCCGTTTCGCCTTCCCCAACGATCGTTCCAGCCCCTCTGGCGGGAGTACGACGACCCGCACCGCCACGCCCAAGCGCTGCTTGACCCGGTCCTCGAGCCGGCTTCCGAGCGACGGCTCGACCGCACCCGAAGCTTCGACCTGCACGGTCAGCTCGTCGAGGTTGCCGGGCCGGGTCAGCACACACAGGTAGTGCGGAGCCAACCCGTCGACGGCAAGGATCTGCTCCTCGATCTGGCTGGGGAACACGTTCATGCCTCGGACGATCATCATGTCGTCGGTGCGACCGGTGACCTTCTCCATCCGCCGGAACGCAGGAAACGCCGTACCAGGAAGAAGCCGGGTAAGGTCGCGGGTGCGATATCGCACGACCGGCATTGCCTGCTTGGTCAGCGAGGTGAACACCAGCTCGCCGAGCTCGCCGTCAGGCAGCACCTCCCCGGTCTCGGGATCGATGACTTCGGGCAGGAAGTGGTCCTCCCAGACGTGCAGCCCGTCCTGGGTGGCGCCCGCCTCCTGGGCGACCCCGGGCCCCATCACCTCGCTCAGCCCGTAGATGTCCACGGCCCTGACGCCCGACCGCTGCTCGATGACCGCACGCATCTCCTCGGTCCACGGCTCGGCACCGAAGATGCCGACCTCGAGGCTCGACTGCCGCGGGTCGACGCCCTGGCGGTCCATCTCGTCGAGGATGCTCAGGAAGTACGACGGGGTCACCATGACCACCCGTGGCCCGAAGTCGGTGATCAGCTGGACCTGCCGCTGGGTCATCCCGCCGCTGACCGGAACGACCGTGCAGCCGAGGAGCTCGGCGCCGTAGTGCGCGCCGAGGCCGCCGGTGAACAACCCGTACCCGTAGGCCACGTGGACGACATCACCGGGACGGCCTCCCGCTGCGCGGATCGAGCGAGCCATCAGCTCGGCCCAGGTGTCCAGATCGGCCTGGGTGTAGCCGACCACGGTCGGCTTGCCGGTGGTGCCGCTGCTTGCATGCACCCGGACGACGTGCTCGCGCGGCACCGCGAACATGCCGAAGGGGTAGTTGTCGCGCAGGTCCGACTTGGTGGTGAACGGGAACCGGGCCAGGTCCGAGAGCGAGCGCACATCAACCGGCGAGACCCCGGCGGCGTCGAACGCGCGGCGGTAGTGCGGGACGTGGTCGCGAGCGCGGGCCAGCGTGTCCCGCAACCGCTCGAGCTGCAGCTTCTCGAGCTGGTCGGCTGGCAGCGTGGGGATCTCGCCGTTCAAGGGCTCTCCTCGAAGAGGAAGCCGTCAATCTCCCTGGAGCGGCCGACGAACGTGGCCACGGTCCTGTCGCCCACGGTCACGATGACGTCGTACACCCCGTCGCGGCCGTCACGAGAACGCTCGACCGCAGTCGCCACCAGCAGGTCCCCGGCTCGGGTCGGAGCGCGGAACCTGATCTCGGCCGCAGCCGCGACCGTGCTGCGGTTGTAGGAGTTGCAGGCGAACGCGAACGCCGAGTCGGCCAGCGCGAAGGTGAGGCCGCCGTGTCCGATGTCGTGACCGTTGACCATGTCCTCGCGGACCGGCATGCGGAGCATCGCCGTGCCAGGTCCCACCTCGCCCAGCTCCATGCCGAGCGCCTTGCTGGCCCGGTCGCCGGCCCACATCGCCTGAGCCGAACGCTGCGCGATCTCCGCGGGGGTCACTTCGCCCACGCTATCCGGCGCGTCGTGTTCAGGGAACGCAAAGGAAGGTGTGGCAGCGTCAGGGTGACACCTCCGCCTACCGAAGGACGCGCGTGGCTGACCATCTGAGCTGGCTTGAAGCCGGCGTCGTCGGTGCCCTGCAGGGAGTCTCCGAGCTTTTCCCCGTGTCCAGCCTCGGTCATAGCGTGCTACTGCCCGCTGTGGTCGGTGGGGACTGGGCCAGGAACCTGGATGTGAGCGCTTCCGAGTCGCCCTACCTTGCGTTCATCGTGGGCACCCACGTCGCCACTGCGATTGCGCTGATCGTCTTCTACTGGCGCGACTGGCTGCGGCTGATCTCGGGTTTCTTCACCAGCGTCCGCAAACGGCGAGCCGAGACGGCGGACGAGCGGCTGATCTGGCTGCTGATCATCGCCACCGTCCCGGTCGGCCTGGTCGGGTTACTGTTCGAGCACTGGCTGCGGACCACGTTCGGGAAGCCGTGGCCCGCGGCCGGTTTCCTGATGGTCAACGGCCTGGTGCTGATCGGCATCGAGCACCTGACCAGACGGCGCCAGGGCGCCGTCGTACGTCCCGAGGACGAGGTGCTTGCCGGGGTGGAGGCCGACCGGCGGCTGGCCGATCAGGGTCTGCGGCGCGCCGTGCTCATCGGGTCGGCGCAGATTCTCGCGCTGGCTCCGGGGGTCTCGCGATCGGGGATCGCGACCGCGGCGGGCATGGGTACGGGGTTGAAGCGTGAGGACGCCTTACGGTTCTCGTTTCTGCTGGCCACGCCGGTTATTCTCGCGGCCGGCGTACTCAAGCTGCCGGACCTGTTCGGTCCGCTGGGCAACGGCAACCAGCCTCAGATCCTGTTCGGTTCGGTGCTGGCCGGGATCGGTGCCTATCTTTCGGTGCGGTTCCTGACCAGGTACGTGCACACCAACTCGCTGCGCCCGTTCGGCATCTACTGCCTGGTCGCGGGCGCCGCATGCATGGTGCTGTTCGCCGTCCGCTGAGCCTCCGCACTGAAGGAACACAGGTCCTGCCCGTTCCCCATGAGTCAGATGTCGGACTGGATGCCGTTCAGCAGCTGGCGCGCGATCACGATTCGCTGCACCTGGTTCGTGCCCTCGTAGATCTGGGTGATCTTGGCGTCTCGCATCATCCGCTCTACGGGGTAGTCGCGGGTGTACCCGTACCCGCCGAGCACCTGTACGGCGTCGGTGGTGACCTCCATCGCCACATCGGAGGCAAAGCATTTTGCTGCCGCGCCGAAGAAGGTCAGGTCCTGGTCGCCACGCTCGGACCTACCCGCCGCGGCGTACGTCAGCTGGCGGGCCGCCTCGATCCGCATCCCCATGTCGGCGAGCATGAACTGCAGCCCCTGGAAGTCGGCGATCGGCTTGCCGAACTGGGTGCGCTCCTGGGCATAGCCGAGCGCATAGTCCAACGCACCCTGGGCGACGCCGACCGCCTGGCCGGCGATCGTGACCCGGGTGTGGTCGAGGGTCTTCATCGCAGTCTCGAACCCGGTGCCCACCTCGCCGATCATCCGGGTGCGGTCGACGTGCACGTTGTCCAGGTACACCTCTCGGGTCGGACTGCCCTTGATGCCGAGCTTCTTCTCCGGGGCACCGAACGAGACCCCCGCGTCGGCCTTCTCGACGACGAACGCGGAGACCCCGCGAGCGCCCTTGTGGGCATCGGTCACCGCCATCACCGTGTAGAACTCCGACTCCCCGGCGCTGGTGATCCAGCGCTTGACTCCGTTGAGCACCCAGCCATCCCCGTCCTTGGCGGCCTTGGTCCTCATGGCGACCGCGTCCGACCCGGCCTCGGATTCGGAGAGGCAGTAGGAGAACCCGCCCTCGCCGGCAGCGAGCTTGGTGAGGTAGGTCTTCTTCATCTCCTCCGACCCGGAGAGGATCACCGGCATCGACCCGAGCTTGTTGACCGCGGGGATCAGGCTCGACGACACGCACACTCTGGCGATCTCCTCGATCACGATCACCGTCGCCAGGGCATCGGCGCCCGCACCGCCGTACTCCTCCGAGACGTGGGGAGCGTGGAAGTCCGCGGCCTGCAGAGCTGCGGCGGCTTCGGCGGGGTAGCGCGCCTGCTCATCGACCTCGGCGGCATACGGCGCCACCTTCGCCGCACACAGGTCGCGCACCGCCTGGCGGATGGCGCGGTGCTCCTCGGACAGCGAGTAGGCGGGGAAAACGGCGCTCATGAGAGCGATTCTACTGCCGGGTAACCTGCGCGGTCGCGGGCGTAGGCTTGCCCTCGTGACCGACTGGCAGGATCGCGACGCGATCGGCTTCATGCTCGATGACTGCCCCACCTGGGCGGTCGTCGGCCTGTCCGGCAACCCGTCGCGTGCGGCGTACCGGATCGCCTCGCTGCTCCAGGAGCGCGGAAAGCGGATCGTGCCGATCCACCCGACTGCGCCGGTTGTGCTCGGCGAGCAGGGGTACGCCGAGCTGGGCGACGTGCCCTTTCCAATCGACGTAGTCGACGTCTTCCGGCGGTCCGAGGCAGCCGGCGGCTTCGCCGACCAGGCCGTTGCGGTCGACGCCTTGGGGGTGTGGTTCCAGCTCGGGGTGGTCGACGAGGCTGCCTACGAGCGCACCCGTGATGCAGGCGTACCGATGGTGATGGACACCTGCCCGGCCATCGAGTGGAGCAAGCGACTCCGGTGAGCGAGCCCGGCCAAGACCTCGTCGTACCCACGGGACCTGGGCTGCCCGACGGTCTGCGGATTCCCGCCGCCGAGCTGGTCGAGCAGTTCTCCAGGTCTCCGGGGCCCGGCGGGCAGTCGGTGAACACCTCCGACACCCGGGTGGAGCTGCGTTTCGACGTCAGCGGCTCAACGGCGTTCACCGAGGATCAGCTGGTTGTTGCCCTCGACCGGCTCGGCCCGACCGTCGTCGTGACCGCCTCGGAGCACCGTTCGCAGCTGCGCAACCGGATGGCCGCCCGCGAACGCCTCGTCGAGATCGTGCGTACGGCGCTCGCCCCGCCCCCGCCGCCGCGTCGCCCCACTCGCCCGACCAAGGGCTCGCAGCAGCGCCGGCTGGAGACCAAGAAGCAGCGCGGCCGGACCAAGGCGATGCGCGGCCGGGTGACCGGCGAGAGATGAGGTCAGAAGCCCGTCTTGCGGGCGCTGCCGCGGACGGTCTTGCCCTTCTCCTGGGACAACCGGCGGAGCTTCTCCTGGAAGTCGGTCATCTTCTGGCGCAGGTCCGGATCGCCGGTCGCGAGGATGCGGACGGCGAGCAGGCCGGCGTTGCGGGCGTTGTCGACGGCGACGGTGGCCACCGGTACGCCGGTCGGCATCTGAACGATCGAGAGCAGCGAGTCCATGCCGTCGAGGTGCTCCCGTGCCACCGGCACGCCGATCACCGGCAGTGTGGTCACCGCAGCGAGCATCCCCGGCAGATGCGCAGCCCCGCCGGCTCCGGCGATGATCACCCGAAGCCCACGCTGGGCCGCCGACCGCCCATAGGCGAGCATCTCCTCGGGCATCCGGTGGGCCGAGACGACATCGGCCTCCGATGGCACGTCGAACTCCTCGAGCGCCTCCGCAGCGGCCTTCATCACCACCCAGTCCGAGTCCGAGCCCATCACGATCCCGACCAGCGGTTCAGTCACTGTGCTCTCCCAACTCTCCGCCAAACCATGCTGCCGCATGGCGGGCACGTTCGAGGCAGTCCGCGAGGTTCTCGCCGTACGCATTGACGTGACCGACCTTCCGGCCGGGTCGCAGCTCCTTGCCGTACAGGTGCACCCGCAGCCGCGGATCACGAGCCCACGCGTGCAGGTATCCGTCGTAGAGTCGGCCGGTCTCCGCCGAACCCCCGAGGAGGTTCACCATGACCGTCCATCGGGCTCGGGCGTCCGGTGCTCCTAGCGGGAGGTCGAGCACCGCCCGCAGGTGGTTCTCGAACTGGCTGGTGACGGCCCCGTCCTGGGTCCAGTGGCCGGTGTTGTGCGGCCGCATGGCCAGCTCGTTGACCAGGATCGAGCCGTCGGTGGTCTCGAACAGCTCGACGGCGAGCACGCCGGTCACCGCCAGCTCGCCGGCGACCCGCATCGCGATCTGCTGAGCCTGCACCGCCAGGTTCGGGTCGAGATCGGGCGCCGGCGCGACCACCTCGCGGCAGACGCCGGCGTGCTGGGTGGACTCCACCACCGGGTACGTCGCGATCTGGCCACTCGGAGAGCGCACGACCAACGCAGACAGCTCGCGGCGAAAGCTGACCAGCTCCTCGGCGAGGATCCTGGCGCCGCTGGCGAACGCGGCGGTGGTTGCCGGCTCGTCCTCGACGAACCAGACCCCGTTGCCGTCGTACCCGCCTCGGGTGGTCTTGAGCACACAGGGGAAGCCGAACTCGGTCACGTCCGCGGCGGAGGTGACCACCGCGTTGCGCGGGCACGGGATGCCCAGCTCCCCGAGCCGGGCCCTCATCACGGCTTTGTCCTGGGCATGCACCAGCGCATCCGGACCGGGGCGGACCGGCAAGCGCTCGCAGAGCGCGTCCAGATGCTCGGTGGGCACGTGCTCGTGGTCGAAGGTGACCACGGCGCAGCCTTCGACCACCCGCTCCAGCGTGGCCAGATCGGTGTAGTCCCCGACCACCTGGTCTGGGATGACCTGCGCGGCGGAGCCCCCTACGGCCTCGGTCAGCAGCCTCAGCCGAATGCCCATCGCATTCGCCGGTTCGGCCAGCATCCGGGCCAGCTGTCCGCCGCCGATGACAGCGACGAGGGGAGCGAGGGACACCCGGTGACCCTATTCGGCCTAGAAGTCGTGCTGCGAGCGGGTCCGGCGTACCGCGACGGGCTCGATGTCACCGAACCCACGCACCGGACGCGCCGGCAGCACCCGGGTCTCGAACTGCTCGACCGGCAGCAGCGCGGCGGTCCGCTGGTCGACGATCACCCGGTTGCGGCGGGCCACCGCGGTCAGCCGCGCGGCGAGGTTGACCGCGGGCCCGTACACATCGCCCATCCGGAGTACGACGGGTCCACTGGCCAGCCCAACCCGTACGTCGGGCAGGCGGCTGTCGCCTCCGATCACGGCAACGATGTCGAGGGCTACCTCGACCGACTCCTCGGCCGACCCGCCGAGGAACAGCACCGAGTCTCCCAGCGTCTTGATGATCCGGCCTCGATGCCCCGCCACCACATCCTGCGAACGGGTCTCGAACACCTCGACCAGATCGCCGATCGCGTCATCCTCGAGCTCGTTGGTCAGCGCGGAGAACCCGACCAGGTCGGCGAACCCCACCGTTGCCGAGGCAACGTGCAGGTCCTCGTCGTTGGCGCCGAGCTCTTCGACTCGCGAGACCGCGGCGGCCAGGTGCCGTCGCCAGGAGTACACCAGCAGCTGCTCGAAGGACTGGCCAAGCCGGTCCACCATCGCGATCGCAGCGGCCAGCCTGCTGCCAGCTGCCAAGGGGTCGGCTTCCACCAACTCCGCTGTGCCGGTGGGCCCGGTGAGTCCGGTGGGCTCGGTGAGCCCGGTGAGCCCGGTGAGCCCGGTGAGCCCGGTGAGCATGGCCACTTCCCATTCGGCGAGGCGGGCCACCGTGCGGCCGACAGCCCGGGTCATCCGGACGATCGTGTCCAGGTCGAGTCCCCCGGCATCGACTGCGGTCTTGATCTCGGTCAGCGCGTCGATGTCCGCCGTCGTGAAGGCTCGCTCCCCGTGGGTGGCATCGGGAAAACCGAGGGCCCGCCAGAGCCTTTCCGCGTCCGCGGGCGCCATCCCGGACGTGCTCGACACCTGTTCGCTGGTCAGCGAGGGGTTCTCGCCCAGGATTGCTCGCTCGAGCTCGCTGCGCAGGTCCCGCTCAGGTGCCGTCATCGTCCTGGCGGGTGCCGTGGAACACCTGGTCGGAGATCTCCAGCTGCAAATGTTCCACCCGCGGGACGTCGCGCAGCCGCACCCGACCCTCCTGGGAGGCATCGGAGATGACCAGCGTGCCGCAGCCGAGCATGCGGTCGAACAGCCCGCGCTCGTAGGAGACGTCGCTGACCCGGTTCAGCGGGATGTCGTGGCCGCGCCGGGTGAATACCCCCGTGCGGGTGATCAGCCGCCGGTTCGTGACGACGTACGTCGTAGCCAGCCACTTCAGGAACGGCCAGAGCGTGAACACCAGCAATGCCAGGGCGGCAACCACCCAGATCACGATCAGCCAGGTCGACCGGCTGCTGCCCTGGGGAAGGCTGGAGAGGTACCCGGCCAGCGCTACTACCACGAGCAGCACCAGCGCCGGCAGGAACAACGCCTTGGCGTGGGTGCGCGTGCGGGCCACCAGCTGCTCGTCGTCGGCCAGCATTTTCACGTGCCGATCATGTCACGACGAGCCGGTGCGGACGTGGACCACGTCACCGGCGCCAACCGGACGCTCCCCCTCGGCCGTGCGTACGACGAGCCGGCCCTGGTCGTCGATGCCGGTGGCCAGACCGACCAGGTGCTCGTCCCCCGGGAGGTGCACCTCGACCTGTCGGCCGATCGTCACGCAGCGCTCGCGGTAGGGCGCCAGCACAATGACCGCACTGCCGCGCGCGCCTCGCCAGGCCTCCAGCAGCCCGCTCAGATCTCCCAGCACGGACTCGAGCAGCAGCTCACGTCCGACGTCGGCCCCCTCGATGGCCAAGGACGTCGCTCCCGGCACCGGGAGCTGCTCGGGGCCCTGATGAACGTTGATACCGATGCCGACTACCGCCATCGGCCGGCTGCCGCTGACGCGTTCGACGAGAATGCCGGCCAGCTTGCGGTTGGCGACAAGCACGTCGTTGGGCCACTTCAACGTGGCCATCACCCCGGCGGTCCGGCGTACCCCCTCGGCGACGGCCAGGCCGGCCAGCAACGGCAGCAACGGCCAGCGGGAGTCCGGGACGCCGGGCTCGACCAGCGCAGAGAACGTCAGCGCGACTCCGGCCGGGGTCTCCCAGGACCGGTCGAGCCGGCCCCTCCCGGCAGTCTGGTGGTCGGTGACCACGACCAGGCCCGGTTCGGCACCCGCAGCGGCCCTCGCGGCCAGCTCGCCGTTGGTCGTCGGTGAGCTGGGCAGCCGCTGCACCCGCCAGCCGGCGACCTCAGCGCCTGAGCTCATGGGGCCCAAGCCTGCACGCACTAGATTGGCCCGGCAAGGACAACCTTCGAAGGAGTGCAGGTGAGCGCAGATCCGGGCGAGGGCACCGAGGTCCCCCCTGAGGAGACCGGCATCGACGTCCACACCACCGCAGGCAAGCTGACCGAACTCGACCGGCGCATCGACGCCGCGGTCCACGCCGGTTCTGCCAAGGCCGTCGAGAAGCAGCACGCCAAGGGCAAGCTGACCGCTCGGGAGCGGATCGAGCTGCTCTTCGACGACGGCACGTTCGTCGAGCTCGACGAGCTGGCCCGGCACCGGTCGACGGCGTTCGGCCTGGAGAAGAACAGGCCCTACGGCGACGGCGTGATCACCGGCTTCGGCGCCGTCGAGGGCCGGCAGGTGTGTGTGTTCAGCCAGGACTTCACCGTCTTCGGCGGCAGCCTGGGCGAGGTGTACGGCGAGAAGATCACCAAGGTGATGGACCTTGCCATGAAGACCGGCTGCCCGATCGTGGGCATCAACGAGGGCGCCGGGGCCCGCATCCAGGAGGGTGTGGTCTCCCTCGGCCTGTATGGCGAGATCTTCCGCCGCAACGTGCACGCCTCCGGGGTGATCCCCCAGATCAGCCTGATCATGGGCTCGTGCGCGGGCGGGCATGTCTACTCCCCAGCGGTCACCGACTTCACCGTGATGGTCGACGGGACCTCCAACATGTTCATCACCGGGCCCGACGTGATCAAGACGGTCACCGGTGAGGACGTCACGATGGAGGACCTCGGCGGCGCCCGGGCGCACAACACCAAGTCGGGCAACGCCCACTACATGGGGAGCGACGAGGAGAACGCGCTCGAGTACGTCAAGGCACTGCTGTCGTTCCTTCCGCAGAACAACCTCGACGACCCGCCGTCGTACCCCGAGTCCGTGCTCGGCCCGGGCGAGCTGGAGTTCAACAAGGCCGACCGTGAGCTGGACACGTTGATCCCCGACTCCCCGAACCAGCCCTACGACATCCGGTCGGTGGTCACCGCTGTCGTCGACGACGAGGACTTCCTCGAGGTGATGGAGCTCTTCGCGCCTAACATCGTCATCGGCTTCGGCCGCGTCGAGGGCAGGTCGGTCGGCGTGGTCGCGAACCAGCCCACCCAGTTCGCCGGAACGCTGGACATCGACGCCTCCGAGAAGGCCGCCCGGTTCGTGCGCACCT
>JALZBH010000196.1 GCA_030947625.1 Actinomycetota bacterium | reverse complement strand
CATAGAGTTTCGGCGGCCATAGCGGAAGGGAAATACCCGGCTCCATTCCGAACCCGGAAGTCAAGCCTTTCAGCGCCGATGGTACTGCAATCGAGAGGTTGTGGGAGAGTAGGACGTCGCCGGACATGCTTCAGTAAGGGTCGCCCCTCGTGGGCGGCCCTTACTGCATTTCGCGAGCCTTGGCACCTGTCCAAGCCCGCTGGAGAGGAGATCGGCCGTGGCCCAGGATCGGGGACCGCGAAGGTCCAGCTCAGCAGCAGGCAGAGGTCGCAGCTCGGAGAGGGGCCGCTCAAGCCGCGCTGCGTCGGGTCGCGCTGCTTCCGGTCCGGATCGAGGCGCGCCGGACGCTGGATCGGCTGGCGGGCCGGTCGACCGCAGCCTGGAGCAGCAGCGGTACGACGGGCCGCCGATCCCCGAAGAGATCACCGGGAGAGAGCTGGACCGTTCGGTCGCCGCGCAGCTGAGGTCGTTGCCGGACAAGCTAGCCACCCGCGTGGCCCGTCACTTGGTTGCTGCGGGGCTGCTGTTGCAGAGTGACCCGAGAACCGCCTATGAGCACACGCTGGCGGCGCGGGCTCGCGCCGGTCGGCTGGGCGTGGTCCGGGAGGCGGTGGGGGAGGCGGCCTACGCGGCTGGCGAGTACACCGAGGCCCTAGCCGAGCTGCGAGCGGCCAGGCGCATGAACGGCGCTGCCGAGTACCTGCCGATGATGGCCGACTGCGAGCGCGCTTTGGGCCGACCTGACCGGGCGCTGTCCCTGCTCCGTTCCGCCCCGAAAGCTGGGCTCACTTCCGAACTGTCCGCTGAGCTGCGGATCGTGGAGGCCGGTGCCCGTAGGGACCGAGGGGAGGTTGACGCCGCCCTGCGCACCTTGGAGGCCACCCCGCTGACCTCTGCGTCCCGAGCCCCATGGGTGGCCCGACTGCGATACGCGTACGCAGACACCCTGCTCGTGGCTGGACGGTCCGCGGACGCCCTCGAGTGGTTCCATCGAGCCGAGGCGGTCGACGCGGACGAGGTCACCGACGCAGCCGACCGCGCCGCTGAGATCGAGAAGGCCCTCGAGTAGCGATGGCGTGGCCGGCTTGCGTCCACAGGGTCCTGCTGGGAGACCGACGTGCACTGCCAGCGCACCGCGATCGTCGGCATGTCACCCGCTGCTCAGAGGATCTCGGCAGGAGGTGGTCCGAGTGAGCAAAGAGGTGAAGGCAGCCGGCACTGACGTGAGTGGCACCAACAAGGTGTCTCTCAGTGGCCGGGTGAACTCGGCACCGACGGTGCGCGAGCTGCCCAGTGGCGACTCGCTGGTGACGTTCCGACTGGTGGTTCCCCGCGCCAAGACGACAGCCCGAGCCGCAGGCCGCACGTCCAAACAGGTTTCGGACTGGCTCGACTGCGCGGTGTGGAGTGGGCGGGCGCGCAGGAAGGCACTGTCCTGGCGGGTCGGCGACCAGGTCGAGGTGACCGGAGCGTTACGTCGTCGGTTCTTCCGTTCGGCGAGCGGGGGTGCTGCAGCTACCAGGGTCGAGGTCGAGGTGCTCAGTGGCCGGGTTCTACGGCGAGCCGGCCCGAACGATAGGCAAGAATCAGGGCGTGCTCAAGCGCAGTGACACCCCGCTTGCGAAGGCGTACGACCTGGCCGTGCTCGATCTGGACGGCGTTGTGTACGTCGGCGCGCGCGCCGTCCCCGGAGCGGCGCAGGCTCTGGCCGATGCTCGGTCCGCCGGAATGCAGACGGCGTTCGTCACCAACAACGCCGCCCGCACGCCGCAGCAGGTTGCCGAGCACTTGAGCGAGCTGGGCATCGAGGTCGCGGTTGTCGACATAGTGACCAGTGCCCAAGCGGCCGCCGGACTGCTGTCTCGCCAGCTTCCCGAGGGCAGCGGGGTGTTCGTGATCGGCGGCGAAGGGCTCAGCGCCGCTTTGGCCGAACGAGGTCTTCGCCCCCTGGTCGAAGCCGACGAGGAGCCGCGAGCAGTGGTTCAGGGATACGGCCCAGACATGCCGTGGCGACAGGTCGTGGCCGGGGCGATGCTCGTGAAAGCCGGACTTCCGTGGGTCGCCACCAACACCGATATGACGCTGCCGACCGTCAGCGGCATCGGGCCCGGGAACGGCACTCTGGTCAGGCTGGTCGCCGAGTTCGCGGGGCGTGAACCCGTGGTAGCCGGCAAGCCCGAGCGACCCTTGCTCAAGGAGACGCTCGAACGCACCGGTGGCTTCAGGCCGCTGATGGTCGGAGACCGGTTGGACTCCGATATCGCCGGAGCACACAGCATGGACTGGGACAGCCTGTTGGTACTGACCGGCGTGACCGGCCTCGCCGAGCTGGTCGCTGCGCCGGCCGGTGAGCGGCCGTCGTACATCGGTACCGACCTGCATGCGCTCGGCCAGGCGCATCCAGTCCCCAACACGCACGGCGGTCACGCCGAGCTCGGAAACTGGTCCGCCCGAGTCGATGACGGCCGGCTGGTCGTTACCGGCTCCGGGTCCGATCAGGACTGGTGGCGCGTGGTCGCGGCCACGTCGTGGACGCATCTTGATCACACCGGCTCGCCGGTCGAGACCGAGAACCTGCAGGCCCCGCCGGTAGCGTGAGTGCCATGAGTGACCAGCGGACAGAATCGGAGCGGGCGACCGAGCACCCCACAGGGGCGGAGCCGGCCGAGACATCGCTGCTAGGACCAGCACCGAGCGGCCACCCCGCAGTGGACGAGGTGATGCGGTCTTTGGAGCAGTTGGATGACGCGCCCGTGGGCGAACACGCCGGCATCTTCGAGCGCGCCCACGAGACGTTGCAGCAGGCGCTCAACGAACCCGACCTGGCTCATCCGAGCGAGGCGAGCGGTGAGTCCAGTGGGGCTGCCTATTCGGAGCAGGGCTGAGCGTGCCGCCGAGGCGCCTGCGGCTGGACGCCGAGCTGGTCCGCCGAGGTCTGGCTCGTTCCCGCGAGCACGCTAACGGGCTGATCTCTGCGAGCCGGGTCATCGTCAACGGCTCCGTGGCGACCAAGCCGGCGACCGCGGTCACGACCGACTCCGCTGTCGTCGTCCGCCCGGCTACCGACCAACCGGACTTTGTCGGCCGTGGTGCGCACAAGCTTGCCGGTGCCCTGGCAGCGTTCGGGCCGCAGGGCCTCGAAGTGTCTGGCCGGCGCTGCCTGGACGCCGGAGCATCGACGGGCGGCTTCACCGACGTGTTGCTCAGAGCGGGCGCGGCCCACGTCGCCGCAGTCGACGTGGGCTACGGACAGCTGGCCTGGTCGCTGCGCTCGGATCCCCGAGTAGAGGTCCACGACCGCACCAACGTCCGGGAGCTGACCCTGGAGACGCTCGGGGGACCGGTCGACGTCGTGGTCGGCGACCTTTCCTTCATCTCCCTGGAGCTGGTGCTCGACGCACTCGTCTCGGTGACCAACACCGACGGGGACATGGCTCTCATGGTCAAACCCCAGTTCGAGGTGGGCAAGGAACGGATCGGCAAGCGCGGGGTGGTCCGCGACGTGGCCGCCCGCAAGGAGGCCGTGGATCGAGTCGCCATGGCCGCCGCGGACCGTGGTTGGGGGGCCCGCGCGGTGGTCGCGAGCCCGCTGCCGGGTCCTGCGGGCAATGTGGAGTTCTTTCTTTGGCTGCAGCGCGGGACGACCACGCTCGCTTCAGGAGATATCCAGCGGGTGGTCGGCGACGCGCAGACAACGGGCACCCGCCGCGACGGCGACGCGGGGGTGGCGGATGAGAGGCTGCAGAGGTGAGCGAGGAAGGTGAGCAGACCAGCGAGTCCGGCGTACGCCGGGTGCTGGTGCTCACTCACACCGGACGTGACGAGGCTCGTGCGGTGGCCGGTGAGCTCATCGCCGGGCTTCAGACGCACGGCGTCTTGGTGCGACTGCTGCAAGACGAGGCCAGCGACCTCGGGCTGTCCGCAGCCGACGACGTCGAGGTGGTCGCGGCTGATGGGGGTGCCGCTGCCGAGTGCGAGCTGGCTGTCGTCCTCGGCGGCGACGGGACCACCCTGCGCGCAGCAGAGCTCACCCACGAGGCCGGCACCCCTCTCCTTGGGGTCAACCTGGGTCACGTCGGGTTCCTTGCCGAGGCGGAGAGCGAAGACATCAAGTCGGTGATCGAGGCGATCGTGGCCCGGCGTTACACCAGCGAGGAGCGGCTGACCATCGACGTCGCCGTGTACCGCGACAACAAGCTCGTTCAGACCACCTGGGCGCTCAATGAGGCCACCGTCGAGAAGGCCGCTCGGCAGCGGATGCTGGAGGTGGTCGTCGAGGTCGACGGACGGCCACTGAGTCGGTGGGGCTGCGACGGTGTCGTGTGTGCGACACCGACGGGGTCGACGGCGTACAACTTCAGCGCTGGTGGGCCGATCGTGTGGCCCGACGTCGAGACCCTGTTGCTGGTGCCGATCAGTGCGCACGCGCTGTTCGCCCGGCCGTTGGTGGTCTCGCCGTCGTCGGTCCTGGCT
>JALZBH010000195.1 GCA_030947625.1 Actinomycetota bacterium | reverse complement strand
CCGCCGCCCGACTGGCTGGTGACCGACCGCGCCGCTCTGGACACCGAGCTCGGCATCCTCAAGACCGGCAAAGAGGCGGACGTCTTCCTCCTCGAACGAGGACTTCCGCGCACCGGCGAGTCGGTGGTGCTTGCCGCCAAGAGATACCGCGACCCCGACCACCGCAGCTTCCACCGCAGCGCCGCCTACGCCGAGGGTCGCCAGGTGCGGAACACCCGTGACACCCGGGCGATGAAGAAGGGCACCGCCCATGGCCGCGCGGTCGCCGCCGGCCAGTGGGCATGGGCCGAGTGGGGCTCGCTGGTCCGGTGCTTCGAGGCGGGCGTCCCAGTGCCGTACCCGGTGCAGATCGACGGCACCGAGCTGCTGATGGAGCTGATCACCTCCGACGGCGTCCCGGCGCTCCGGCTGGTGCAGACCCGCCCGGACCGGCGACTACTGGCGTCGTACTTCGAACAGCTGCGAGAGGCGATGTCGACGATGGCGTTCCTCGGCCTCGCCCACGGCGACCTGTCGCCGTACAACACGCTGGCTGCGGGTGAGCGGCTGGTGATCATCGACCTGCCCCAGATAGTCGACATCGTCGCCAACCCGGCCGGATCGGACTTCTTGATGCGCGACTGCCACAACATGTGCCGGTGGTTCACCGGCAAAGGCCTCGACGTCGACGAGCACATGCTGTTCGCCGACCTGCTCGCGGTCGCGTTCGGGTCTGGTCGGTAGCCGACGCCTTCTCCGGATGGCCTGCGCTAGGTTCGGCCGGTGGGCGCGAGGGAGATCGAGTCGCTGGCCGAGTTCGACCGGCTGGTGTCCGCGGGCGCGACCGGCATGCGCGGCTGGCAGCTCCAGGACCTCGACCTGACCGGTCGCGGGGCCGTCCTGGCAAGGCTCGACCCGCGCGGCGCGATGCTGCTTGGGTGTCGGCTCCCGGACGGAGCTGCGGATGCGCTGCACAACGGCGGCGCCGTGCTGCTCCCCGCACTTCCTGATCTGCCCTTCGACCCCTACCGGGCGCGCCTCTACACCCCCAACGAGCTGTATGCCGGGCTGGACACCGACTATGTGGACACCGTCGATGCCCGCATCTACGCCTGGACTCAGCGGGTCGATGCGAACGCAGTCGGCGACACGCTGGCCCAGGCTCTGCACGACCACGCTGTCGACGACGCCCTCCAGGAGAATGTCCACGGCGCCCGGACCGTGGGCGTCATGGGCGGTCACAACCTGCGTCGCGATGATCCGGCGTACGCCGACGCAGCGCGGCTCGGCCACCAGCTCTCCGCCGCCGGCCTCACCGTCGCCACCGGCGGCGGCCCAGGTGCCATGGAGGCGGCCAACCTCGGCGGACGGCTTGGTGAGTCGGCGGCCGAGACGGTCGAGATTGCGTTGGCCGGCCTTGCGGGCGTGCCGTCGTACCAACCCTCGGTGACGGCGTGGGCCCGGAGCGGGTTCGCGGCGCTGGCCGAGACGGTCACCTGTGCGCGTTCGCTGGGCGTGCCGACCTGGTTCTACGGCCACGAGCCGCCCAACGTGTTCGCTGCAACCATCGCAAAGTACTTCCGCAACTCGCTCCGAGAGGACGTGCTGCTGGGCTTGTCGAACGCCGGGATCGTGTTCCTGCCCGGGGCAGCCGGCACCGTCCAGGAGATCTTCCAGGCGGCGTGCGAGGACTACTACGCCGACGCTGAGCACGTGGTGCCGATGGTGCTGGTCGGGCGGGACTACTGGACCGATCGGCTGCCGGCGTGGCCGCTACTCGGTGCGCTTGTCGCTGGGCGTGCGGTCGCGGGGAGCGTCTATCTCGTCGACCGCACGGACGATGTCCTGCCGGTGCTGGCGGACGAGCCGCGAAGCCGGGCCGGGTAGCTTCTCGGTCTCGGCGGCGTTCGGGTCGCGGGGCCGTTTCAGTGACCACGGCTCGAGTCGGCGGTACCCCTTCACCGACGTACGCCGCATCCGGCGCAGCCGGAAGCCCTCGTCGTCCGCGAGCGCCTCCGCCAGCGAGCGGTCAACCAGGACCCGACCGGGTTTCGCCGTCGACGTGAGCCGCGCCGCAATGTTGACCACCGGTCCGAAGACATCGCCTAGACGACTGA
Organism: Actinomycetota bacterium; assembly: GCA_030947625.1. Lineage (GTDB taxonomy): Bacteria > Actinomycetota > Actinomycetes > Propionibacteriales > Nocardioidaceae > Marmoricola. The sequence continues at coordinate 2,427 of JALZBH010000195.1, read as the reverse complement.
GCACCTCCCCCCACGCCAGTCCTACCCGCAGCTGCGGGAAGTCTGTGTCTTCGCGGTGGCTCTCGACCAGCTCCAAGGCGATCGACGCAGCATCGTCGGGAGCATCGGCGGCGAAGAGCACCTCGTCGCCGATCGTCTTGATGATCCGGCCACGGTGTGCGGTGATGATCTCCAGCGCGCGGGCCTCGAACTCCTCGACGACGCGCGCCAGCTCCTCCTGGGTCAACGACCTGCTGCGTCTGGTGTAGCCGACGATGTCGGCGAACCCCACGGCCATGGACGGTGGTTCGTCCTCACTGCTCGGCGCGAGGAGCATCCGTGACGCGGCGCTGAGCGTGTGCCGGCGCCATACGTAGTTCATCAGCTGCTCGATCACCGGCGTGATCTCCGAGGTGACCGCGGTGAGCTGCTCGCGGTCCACCTTGCTGATGTCGAAGGCACGGCCGAGCAGACCCAGCTGCCACTCCGAGAGCCGCGCGAAGCTGCGACCGAGGGTCCGGATCAGCGCACTCTCGCTGTCGGCATCGACCAGCCCGAAGTCGTGCAGCTGCTGGGTGAGCTCCATCGCTCGTACGTCGGCGTCGGTGAACGCCACCTCGTCGTCCTCGACCGCGGTGAACCCCAGCGACCGCCAGCGTTCGCGGGCTACCTCGATCGGAATGCCCACCCGCCCAGCGACGTCGATCCCGGTCAGGCTCGGGGGCGAACCGAGCAGCTGCTCCTCGAGCAGGTCGACGACCTGGTGTGGGTCGAGAGGGTCCTCCTCCGACACTCAGCCCTCCGCCGGGTCGGGAGCACCGGGAGGCGGTGGTCCCAGCCGGTCGTGGGTGGTCTCGCGGAGCGCCTGACCGAAGGCAGGTACGTCATCGAGGAGCTGCTGCACGGACTCACGGGTGAAGTGGATGACCTCCAGTGGAGTCAGGCTGACCACGCTGGCCGAGCGGAGCTTGTGCCCCACGATCGCCATCTCGCCGATCACGTCTCCGGGACCGAGCCTGGCAATCTCCTGCCCACGCTTGCGAACCGAGACCGCGCCCTCGACGATCAGGTAGGCCTTGTCCGCGGGAGTCTTCTCCCAGATCAGCGACCAGTTGGCCGGCAGGTGCACGTGGCGGCCGCGGGCGACGACCAGCTTCCGGTCGGCGCTGCTCAGGCTTTCGAGCCGGTTGAGCTTCTCGAGTTTCTCGGGCGGGGGGGCGTCCGTCACGGTGGGCTCCTGTAGTTACCGGTGAGTCAACAACCCGAATCTTCCCGCCCTTCGGCGCCTCTGTCCAATCGACCGCCGAACCGCGACCCCTGCGCCGCCGAACCGCGGATTCGGCGTACTGCTGCGGCGATGGGAGACTTGGCCGGCCATGTCCGATGATGCTCCGCGGTCGCTTCCGCTCGTTCTCCAGAGCCCGCGGGGGCGCGGCAAACCACCGCGACATCTGGCAGATCTCAACCCGCACGCGCGCAGGGAGTGGGTGGAGGCGCTTGGTCTTCCCGGGTTCCGCGCTAGTCAGGTCGCTGCGCACTACTTCTCGCGGCTAGTGGATGACCCGGCGCAGATGACCGATCTTCCCTCCGCCGAACGAGACCGGCTCGTGGGTGGCCTGTTGCCGGACCTGATGACCCCCCTGCGCACCCTCGAGGCCGACCGGGGTACGACGCGCAAGACGCTGTGGCGACTCTTCGACGGAGCACTGGTGGAGTCGGTGCTGATGCGTTACCCGGACCGGGTCACGATATGCGTATCCTCACAAGCCGGCTGCGGGATGGCGTGTCCGTTCTGCGCGACCGGTCAGGGCGGTCTGCAGCGCAACATGTCTTGCGCCGAAATCGTCGAGCAGGTCGTCGCCGGCGCCCGGTCGCTGGCACGCGGCGAGGTCCCCGGCGGACCCGGTCGCATCTCGAACGTGGTGTTCATGGGCATGGGCGAGCCGATGGCCAACTACCGGGCGGTCATCGGAGCCTGCCGGAGGCTCACCGACAAGACGCCGGACGGACTCGGCATGTCGGCCCGCGGGATCACCGTCTCGACGGTTGGTCTGGTGCCCCGGATGCGGCAGCTCGCCGAGGAGAACCTTCCGGTCACACTGGCTCTGTCCTTGCATGCTCCTGACGACGAGCTGCGCAATGAGCTGGTGCCGGTGAACACCCGGTGGAAGGTGAATGAGGCAGTCGAGGCTGCCTGGGAGTACGCCGCCGCCACGAGGCGTCGCGTGTCGATCGAGTACGCCATGATCCGCGACATCAACGACCAGACCTGGCGGGCCGACCTGCTGGCCGACGTACTCAGCTCCTACGGCGACTGGGGCTGGGTGCACGTGAACCTGATCCCGCTGAACCCGACCCCGGGTTCGAAGTGGACTGCGTCCGACCCTCGGGACGAGCGCGCATTTGTAGCCAGGCTGCTGGCGCGCGGGATCCCGACGACCGTACGCG
>JALZBH010000194.1 GCA_030947625.1 Actinomycetota bacterium | reverse complement strand
GGGTGCAGGGGCCGCACCTCGATCATGACGAAGCCGGACGCGGACACGAGAAACTCGGTCAGGGCGGCCGGCAACGGAGAACGGTGCGTCGGGTCGTTGTAGAAGTCGCACGCCGCCATGCGTAGGTTGCTCGGATTGGGCGTCTCGAGCAGGACGCAGCCTCCAGGGCGCAGCGAGTGCCGGGCCGCGGACAGCAGCGCAAGCAGGTTCTCCACGTCGAGGTGCTCGATGAGGTGGAACGCGGTGACCATGTCCACAGAGCCCGGCGGCAGGGATTGCAGGTGCTCGACGGCGTCGCCGTGGACCAGGTCGAGACCGCGCCCGCGTCCCGCCTTGACGAACGCGGGGTTGACGTCGACACCAGACGCGGGCACCTGGGCGTCGCGCAGCAGGGCCAGCCATTCGCCCCGTCCGGAGCCGACGTCCACGACCCCCGTCGCGCCGGCTCCAACACCTGCGCCCACCAGCCGGCGGACGTCGGGCAGGTACCCAACGAGCTTGGCGGTGACCTCCTCGGGGGAGCCCCGAAAGCGGTCGGTGAACTCGGTGTAGAGACTGGCGAACCGTGGCCCGCTGCCGTCGGACTCGTCGCGCAGCTCTGTCTCGAGGGCAGCCAGCTGCCGAGAGGTCTCGGCGAGCTCCCGGCAGAGGTCGTGCACCAGTTCCTCGAGCACCTGCAAGCGCTCGTCCGGAGTCCGCTCACCTGCGTCGGTTGCTGCCGAGCTCATCTTGCCGTTACCGATCCCGCGGCGCCGGCGTCCGGATCCACGCTCTCCGCCACCGGGTCGTTGGGTCTGGGGATGGTGCGCAGGAACCGCGCCGGGTTCCCGGCAACCACCGTGTAGGACTCGACGTCGCCCAGCACCAGCGAGCCCACACCCACCACGGCGTGCGCTCCGATCCGGCAAGGGGCGACGACGATCGCATTGCTGGATACCCAGACGCCCTCCCCGATCACCACATCGCGTCCCGACTTCGGCACGGCCACCTGGCGCTCGGCACCGAACTTGGTCCAGTCGTGCGTGCCGGTGAAGATCGAGACGTTGTGGCCGAAGAAGGCGTAGTCGCCCACGGTGATCTCGCCAGAGGAAAGGTTGAACAGGGCGTTGTTGACAACTGCAGTCGAGGAGATGTGCAGACGCGCTGGATCGCCGTAAACCAAAGGGCGGAACAGCGCCGGGTCCTCCGTCTTCCTCGATCCCGACGGACGGCCGACCGCGGGCGCTACACGCCGAATGGAGCCGATCAGCCCCCCGGCACCATGCACCACTCGCTCGCGCAATGACATCCGCATCCCTTCCGCCGTCTAGCGCTTACCTTGCTCGGTTCCCCCGTTTCTGTCCACGACTCCGCCTCGCGGAGGCCAGCGCACGGGAGTAGACGTCAGCGTGCACTGCGGCAATGGCGTCCCAACTCTGGGTCGCCGCCAGGACTCGACCCGCTGACGTCAGCCGGGCAGCAAGGGCGCGATCGTCGAGCACCCTCCCCAACGCGTCGGTCAGCGCTCCGGTGTCGCGCGGCGGCACCCGGAGCACGCCGTCGGTCTCGGTCGGAGCGAGCACCTCACCGGGAGCCGTGGTGGCGACGACCGGCACCCCGGCTGCGAGCGCCGCAAGCAGCGAGCTGGACTTGCTGGTGACACCGGCGTTGAACGGGAACGCCGCAACGTCGGCTGCCTGCAGCAGCCGGGAGACCTCCGTTCCGGGCAGGTAACCGGTGAAGTGGACCTGCTCCTGCACACCACAGCCCGCGGCGACGTGCTCGAGCTCCCGGCGCAGCCGCTTGGCGGCGGCGCTGGAGACGGAGTGGCTCTCCGCCCCGCCGATCAGCAGCAGCTGCACTCCAGGATGGCCCACTCGCAAATCGGAGACCGCGGCGATGAGCAGATCGAGCGCCTTTTCCCGGTGCAGGAAGCCGAAGAACACCACCAAAGGCGCGTCGGGTGCCGCACCGAGCTCGGTCCGCACATCGGCCCGGGCTTGGTCGGGATCGCCCCTCGCCACCTCGACATTCAAGCCGATGGGCACCTCGAGCGCGGCCGCCGCATTCCGCGGAGAGCGGACCCGCAGCACGTCGAGATGCTCCGCGGCCGGTACCAGTAGGCAAGCGGCCCGGCACGCTATGAGCAGAGTCTCACGGTCAACGTACCGGCGACTTTCGAGCGCCGACCACAGTGCTGAGCGCACCCGACGACCGCGGCCGTGCCCCGACCAGACGCCGTACTCATGCAATGTCACGACCAGCGGGATGCGCCTGGGTAGAAAGAGGGGCAGCAGACCAACCGCTCGCGAGAACCCGAACACCGACGGCGCGAACTGCACATGCACCAGGTCGACATCCAAGCGGCGCAGATTCCGGGCAGCGGTAGCGACCCCCCGCACATCCCACCGCTCAGTGACGCCAACGCAACCGTTTCCGCCGACCCGTGCCCACTCGTGCGTGGTAATGACCAGCGAGTCGAACCCGGCACGACGCAGCTGGACGGCGAGCCGGCGCGTGTAGTCAGCCACCCCGTCCCGCGTCGGGTCAAGGAAGCCGCAAACCAGAGCGACTCGCGTGCCGGACATGGACCACACCTCCTGAGGCTGGACTTCGTCGAGTAAAGCGCGACCCGCAGAGCAAGTGTCCCGGCGGTTGAACTGTCGCGTCGCAGCGCCGTTCTGGTTGACTACGCAGACGCCCATGAACATAGGAGTGACCAAGGTGCAGCCAGTCGAGGTCCAGCAGGTCACTGTTCACGGACACGAGCGGGCGTTCGTGAAGGTAGGCAAGGGTCCGGCGTTGTTGCTGCTGCACGGGCTCGGGTGCGACCACACGACCTGGCTGCCGGTGATCAACCAGCTTGCCGGCCGATACACGGTGGTCGCGCCTGACCTGCTCGGCCACGGTTCGAGTGCCAAACCGCGGGCGGACTACTCCCTCGGCGGGTACGCGAACGGCATGCGTGACCTGCTGACCGTCCTCGACATCGACAAGGTGACCGTCGTCGGGCACAGCTTCGGCGGCGGAGTGGCGATGCAGTTCGCCTACCAGTTCCCCGAACGCACCGAACGGATGGTGTTGGTCGCACCGGGTGGCCTGGGCCCCGAGGTGACCCCGTTGATCCGGGCCGTGACACTGCCCGGCTTCGAGCAGGTGATGGGAGCGGCCACGCTGCCCGGCGTACGCCAGCTGGGTACGACGACCCTGCGGGCGCTCTCCCGCACCGGCCTCTCGGCCACCAGGGACTTCGCCGAGGTCGCGGAGATCATCGACTCGTTCAAGGACCCTCGGGCACGGGCGGCCATTCGGCACGTCGTCCGCGCCGTCGTCGACCTCAAGGGCCAGATCGTCACGATGGTCGACCGGGCCTACCTCACCGAGATGATGCCGATGCTGGTCGTCTGGGGCGAACAGGACCACGTCATCCCGGTCAGCCATGCCGAGAACGTCGTGGCGATAGCTCCGGGAGCGGTCGTGGAGATCCTGCCGAATTCCGGTCACTTCCCGCACAAGGACCATCCCCAGCAGTTCGTCAAGATCCTCGACGACTTCGTGGCCGGCACCGCGCCCGCGACGTACCACCGGGGACGCTGGCGGCAGCTGCTGCGCAACGGACCGACCCAGCCGGTCAACCGGGCCGAGGCCGGTGGTCCGCCATTGGCCCCGGTGACCGAGATGGGCACTCGCAGCTGAACGGCATGTTCGTGCTCAGGCGCCGGCGCCCTCCTGCTGGACGTCGGCAACCACGGTGGGGTCGTCGATGTGGTACTTCTTGAACGCCTCGGCGACGACCTCCTGCTTGACCTCACCTCGCAGAGCCAGCGCCTGCAGCGCCTGCACCACGACCGACTGCGCGTCGACCTGGAAGAACCTGCGAGCAGCGGCGCGGGTGTCTGCGAACCCGAAACCGTCGGTGCCGAGGACATGGAAGTCGCCGGGAACCCAACGGGCGATCTGCAGGGGTACGGCGCGCATGTAGTCGCTGACCGCGACCACCGGGCCCTCCCGATCGGCAAGTTTCGTTGCGATGTACGCCGTCCGAGGGTCCTCCTCTGGATGGTTCAGCGACCACTTCTCCGTCTCGATGGCCTCACGGGCCAGCTCGTTCCAGGAGGTTACCGACCACAGCTCGGCGGCAATGCCCCACTCTTCGGCCAGTATCCGCTGGGCATCGATGACCCAGGGGAACCCGACCCCGGAGGCCATCAGCTGCACCCGTGGCGCGTCCTTGTCCAGATCCAGGTCCGGGGCGTCGGCGAAGTGGTAGATGCCCTTGAGCAGGCCCTCGACGTCGAGATCGGCCGGTTCGTGGGGCTGGGAGACCGGCTCGTTGTAGACGGTGAGGTAGTAGATGACGTCCTCGCCGTGCGGGTGCTCGTCGCTGGCGGCGTACATCCGGCGCAGTCCGTCGGCCATGATGTGCGCGAGCTCGTAGGCGTGGGCCGGGTCGTAGTGGACCACCGCCGGGTTGGTGGCGGCCAGCAGCGGCGAGTGCCCGTCGGCGTGCTGCAGGCCTTCGCCGGTCAGCGTCGTGCGACCGGCAG
>JALZBH010000069.1 GCA_030947625.1 Actinomycetota bacterium | reverse complement strand
CCAAGGAGCGCGTCTACTCTCACCGTGACGAGTTCGGTCAGTGGGACCCCAAGATGCAGCGCCCCGAGCTGTGGAGCCTGTACAACGGCCGGATCCACGGTGGCGAGCACATGCGGGTCTTCCCGCTCAGCAACTGGACCGAGCTCGACATCTGGCACTACCTGGCCCAGGAGGGCGTCAAGATCCCGTCGATCTACTTCTCCCACCAGCGCAGGGTGTTCCAGCGCGACGGCATGTGGCTATCCGAGAGCGAGCACAACCCGCTGCGCCGCGGTGAGAGCGTCGAGGAGAGGACGGTCCGCTTCCGCACCGTCGGCGACCTGACCCTCACCGGTTGCGTCGAGAGCACGGCGTCCGATCTCGCCGCCATCATCGACGAGATCGCCGTTGCCCGGGTCACCGAGCGTGGCGCCACCCGGGGAGACGACCGGTTCTCAGAGGCCGCGATGGAGGACCGGAAGAAGGAAGGCTACTTCTGATGAACCCGACCGTCTCCTCGATTTCCGGAAGGCCCTCGATGGATCTGCTCAGGTTCGCCACCGCCGGCTCGGTCGACGACGGCAAGTCCACCCTGATCGGGCGACTGCTGCTGGATGCCAAGGCGATCTTCGAGGACCAGCTCGCCGCCGTCGAGGCGACCAGCCAGTCCAAGGGGTACGACTACACCGACCTCGCCCTGCTGACCGACGGGTTGCGCTCCGAGCGCGAACAGGGCATCACGATCGACGTGGCGTATCGCTACTTCGCGACGCCGAACCGCAAGTTCATCATTGCCGACACTCCCGGGCACGTGCAGTACACCCGCAACATGGTCACCGGCGCCTCGACCGCCGACCTCGGTCTGGTGCTGGTCGATGCCCGCCAGGGCCTTACCGAGCAGTCGCGGCGGCATGCGGTGATCCTGTCCCTGCTGCGGGTGCCGCACCTGGTGCTCGCGGTGAACAAGATGGACCTCGTGGACTACGACCAGGCCACCTACGACTCCATCCACCGCGAGTTCACCCAGTTCGCCACCAAGCTGAACATCCCCGACCTCGAGGTCATCCCGATCTCCGCGCTCAAGGGCGACAACGTGGTCAACCGCAGCGAGAACATGCCCTGGTACTCCGGCTCCTCGCTGATGCACCACCTCGAGAACGTCCACGTCGCCTCCGACCGCGACCTGGTCGACACCCGATTCCCGGTGCAGTACGTCGTCCGCCCGAAGTCCGCCCAGCACCACGACTACCGCGGGTACGCCGGACAGGTCGCCGGGGGAATCCTTAAGCCGGGCGACGAGATCGTCGTACTCCCGTCGGGGATGACCAGCACGATCGAGGGGATCGACCTCTTCGACGCCGAGATCGCCGAGGCCTACCCGCCCATGAGTGTGACCGTCCGGCTCACCGACGACGTGGACGTCAGTCGCGGGGACATGATCGCCCGAGTGCGCAACGCGCCCACGCCCAGCCAGGACATCGACGCCATGGTCTGCTGGATGACCAACGCACCGCTGCGGCCGAAGCAGAAGCTGGCGATCAAGCACACCACCCGCACTGCCCGAGCGCTGATCAAGGACGTCCAGTACCGCCTCGACGTGAACACCCTGCACCGCGACCAGGACACCCACGAGCTGGGGCTGAACGAGATCGGGCGGGTGCAGCTGCGCACGACCGTCCCACTGCTCTGCGACCCCTACTCGAAGAACCGCACATCCGGGTCGTTCATCCTCATCGACGAGGCGACCGGGGTGACCGTCGGCGCGGGCATGATCAACAGCGGCGGCTGAGGAGCGACGTTAGGGCGTTCGTCCGTAGTCGTCCTCGAGCCGGACGATGTCGTCCTCCCCGGTGTAGTCGCCCAGCTGGACCTCGGCGATCACCAGCTCCTGCTCGCCGTCGTTGGCGATCCGGTGCCTGGCACCGAGGGGTATGTCGAGGGACTCTCCCGTGACGACCGTGGACACGACGTCGTCGACCGTGCAGGTGGCGGTGCCGGCGATGACCAGCCAATGCTCGGAGCGATGCTGGTGAGTCTGCAGGGACAGCCGCCGGCCGGGCACCAGGTGGATCCGCTTGATCTTGTACCCCGCACCAACGTCGACGACATGCCAGGACCCCCACGGACGGTCTTCGGACTCCAACGGCACGAGCAGCTCCTTCACCGAGCGGTCGACGGTCCGGACGACTCTAGCGAGCCTCCGCGGCGACCGCGGGCACCGCCTGGCGCGTCTGCAGCACACTCAGGTGTGACTCTCAGCCAAGCCTAGGACGGACGTGCAGTCCTACGTCGGGGTCGACGATCGTCACCTGAGTCGCCGGGATGCCGTCGGCGTCGAGCTGGCGGTCCAACGGCTCGTTGCGCTTGACCAGCGCCAGCGCGATCGGTCCCAGCTCGTAGTGACGTGCGGAGGACCCCACGAAGCCGACCTCCCGACTGCCGCCGGGCGCGGTCTCGTCGAGCAGCGGAGTATGCGGGTGGGGCAGCCGGTTTGCCGAGCCATCGAGGTGGAGCAGGGTGAGCCGGCGCGGTGGACGGCCGAGGTTGTGCACCCGGGCGACGGTCTCCTGGCCTCGGTAGCACCCCTTGTCCAGATGGACTGCCGACGGGATCCAGCCCATCTCGTTGGGGATGGTGCGATGGTCGGTGTCCAGACCCAGCCGCGGTTCGCCGCGGGCGATCCGCAGGGCTTCGAAGGCCCACATGCCGCAGGCCGGGCCAGCCGCCTCGGCGTACGACGTCAATCGCTCGCGGGGCACGAAGTCGTAGCCGCCGACAGTCCGCTCGTCCTCCGGCTCACGGCTCGGTCGCCAGGCCATCGCAATCTCCTGCGTCACCTCGGCGACCTCCACCCGCATCATGAAGCGCATCCGGTCCAGCCAGTCGACGAGTGGGGCCGCCGCGGCGGGCTCGACATGGGCCGTGAAGGCCTCGCCGTCGTCGACACCGGCGAGTGCGTACTCGACATGACCTTGCGGGGACAGCACCAACGCTGCGGTCGAGGCTCCCGGTTGGAGCGACTCGAAGTGCTGGCTGGTCAGCGAGTGCAACCACGCCAGGCGATCAGAACCGCTGACCCGAACGACGCCTCGGTGCGAGAGGTCGACGAACCCGTCTCCCGCGGCCAGCGTGCGCTGCTCGGTGTTGAACGAGCCGTAGTGCGCGGCAACCGGGGCGTCGATCCCGTCGCCGGCGACCGCTCCCGGCAGCGACAGCAGCGGGCTCATCGAGTCGGGGCTCATGTCCGCGATCATGTCAGGGCAACAGTCTCGCTGGTGCGATCATTCCGGCACCCACCGCGGTTCGCGGAATACAATGGCGGGCATGGATGCGTTCCTGGTCATGGTGATGGCGGCGGTCATGCTCGGCATCGGCGTACTGGCGCTGCTGGCCGTACGACGGTTGTCGGTGATGTCCCCGGGTACGCCGACCGGCCCGGGTGCGCCGGACCGAACAGCCGCCAGCGAGGACTGAGCGGTGCCGTTCGACATTCCGGCGAACATCCACCCTGACTGCGCCAGGCTGGCCTGGCTGATCGGCACCTGGGCCGGCAACGGCCACGGGCAGTACCCCGGCATCGACGCGTTCCAGTTCGGCCAGGAAGCGATCTTCCAGCAGGACGGCCGCCCGTTCGTCCACTACCTGAGCCGCGCCTGGCTCACCGACGCCGACGGCAACACGATCAAGGAGTCGGCCCAGGAGACCGGGTTCATCAGGCCGCAGCGTGATGGGACGGTGGAGATGGTACTGACCCACAGCACCGGGTACGTCGAGATCTGGTACGGCGAGATCCACCCTGACAAGCCGCGCTTCGAGATCGTCACCGATGCGGTGGCCCGGACCCCTACCGCGAAGGAGTACGTCGCCGGCAAGCGTCTTTACGGCTATGTCGACGGCGACCTGCTCTACGCCTTCGACATGGCCGCGATGGGTCACGAGCTGCAGCCACACATCCACGCCCAGCTCGTCAGGCAGTAATGCCAGCTCCCGACCCCGCCCCTCCGTTCGACCACGACTCGGCCGCCACCGAGACCGGCTGGCAGGCCCGGCTGCGCGCCGGCGGGCACCGGCTCACCCCACAGCGAGAGCTGGTGTTGGCTGCCGTCGAACGGCTCGGGCATGCCACCCCCGACGAGGTGTACGCCGAGGCGCGGACCCACTCGAGCGCGATCAACCTTTCCACCGTGTACCGGACCTTGGAGCTGCTCGACGACATCGGCCTGATCCACCATGCGCACCTGAGCGACCGGGCGCCGACGTACCACTCCGCGGGTGGCCACGAGCATGCCCACCTGGTGTGCCGGGTGTGCCGGCGGGTGACCAGCGTGGGCCGGCCGGACATGGAGCACGCGCTGGGGCCGGTGGCGGACGGGTACGGCTTCGTGCCGGACTACGGCCACCTGACCGTCTTCGGCCTCTGCTCCGGCTGTGCCGACGATCCCGACAAGTCGCGGCTCGACGGGAATTAGGTCGCGGTTCGGCGGGAAGTCAGTCGCGGTTGGCGATCTGGAGGAGGTCGCGAGCATCGGCGGTCGTCATCGGCTCGCGCTGGGCTATCCGGCCGGCCTCGACCGCACGCGATACCAGCTGGTCGTTGTGCTCCACCGGAACGCCTCGCGCGAGGGTGAGCACGTCCTCCATACCCACCCGCAGATGACCGCCCTTCGACAGCGTGGCCAGCATCACCGCAAGCGTGCTGCGGCCGATACCGGTCGCGGACCAGCTGGTCACCGCATCCGGCAGCGCCGCGACCGCCGCAACGAGTGCGTCCGCGGTGCCCGGCATCCCGCCAGGCACGCCCATCACCAGATCGACGTGCACGCGCTCTCCGAAGGGAGGCCCGTAGGTGTCGAGCAGCCGGTGCAACGAAGCGACGTGGCCGAGGTCGAACAGCTCGAACTCGGGTACGACGTGCCGCTCCTGACTGAGCTGGTAGAGCTCACACACGAACGGCCAAGGGTTCAAGAACACCTCGTCGCCGAAGTTCGTCGTGCCCATCGTCAGGCTGCACGAGTCCGGTTGCGCGTCGAGCACCTTGAGCCGGTCGGTCAGCGGATCGTGGACCGACCCACCGGTGGAGAGCTGGACGACCAGGTCGGTGTGCTCGCGCAACGCCGAAACCGTCTCCCGCAGCCGGACCGCGTCCAGCGTGGGCAGATGTTCGTCGTCCCGGATGTGCACGTGGATCATCGCCGCGCCTGCGGCCTCGCACCGCCGAGCGGTCTCGACGAGCTCCTCGAGGGTGGCCGGCAGCGCAGGACAGTCGGACTTGCTGGTCTCGGCGCCGGTGGGCGCCACCGTGACGAGGAGCTTGCTCGGGTCCGGGCTCATGGACGCGAACCTACCTGCATGGTTGGTTGGAGCCCGTGAGGGTGGTTCTGCAACGAGTTAGCCAGGCCCGCGTGATGTGGATGGCAATGTCGTCGGCAACATCGAGGGTCCCGGGCTCGTCGTACTTCTGGGCATCACCAACGACGACGGACCGGAACAGGTCGCCTGGATGGCACGCAAGGTCCGGGAGCTGAGGCTGCTCGACGGTGAGGTCTCGGTGAGCGAGGTGGGGGCGCCGGTGCTGGTGGTCAGCCAGTTCACCTTGTACGGCGACGCGCGCAAGGGCAGGCGACCTACCTGGCAGGCGGCCGCAGCAGCCCCCGTCGCCAAACCGGTGTACGACGCATTCTGCGCCGAGCTGGAACGACTGGGCACGCCCACAGCCCGAGGTGTCTTCGGCGCCGACATGCAGCTGGAGCTGGTCAACGACGGCCCGGTGACACTGGTCCTCGACTCGGCGGGGTAGCCCAAGGCGGCCGAGCTCAGATGGCGACTGCTACCTCCGCGACGTCACCCACTGTCGCGGTCACCTGGCTGTCGACGGGTTCCGACCGCGGAGCCAGCGTGCGCAGCGTCCACTCGCCGGGGCCGGCGAAGAACCGGAAGTGGCCGGTCACCGAGGTGGGGACCTCGGCAGTGAACTCCCCGGACCTGTCGAGCAGCCGCACATAGGCGTTCCCGACCGGGTCGGTGGTCCCGCGCTCCGAGCGGCGGACCACCTGGCCCTGGATGATCGCCTCCTTGGAGACGTTCACGCCGTCGAGCGAGAGGCCGCCCTCGGTGGCGCCGCACATTAGGCTTGGCCCGCCTCGTCACCGAGGGCAACGGGTACGCCGACGAGCGAGCCGTACTCGGTCCACGAGCCGTCGTAGTTCTTGACGTTCTCCTGACCAAGCAACTCCTTGAGCACGAACCAGGTGTGCGAGGAGCGCTCCCCGATGCGGCAGTAGGCGATGGTGTCCTTGTCCCAGTCGACTCCGGCCTCGGTGTAGATCGTCTTGAGCTGGTCATCGGAACGGAAGGTCCCGTCGTCGTTGGCCGCCTTGCTCCACGGCACGTTCGCCGCGGTCGGGATGTGTCCGGCACGCTGGGCTTGCTCCTGCGGCAGGTGCGCCGGAGCGAGCAGCCGGCCGGCGTACTCGTCGGGGCTGCGGACGTCGACGAGGTTCTGTTCACCGATGGCCTCGAGCACCTCGTCGCGGAACGCCCGGATCGTGGAGTCCTGCTCCTTGGCGGAGTACGACGTCTGCTCCCGCACCGGCTTCTCGTCGGTCAGCTCACGGCTGTCCAGCTCCCACTTCTTGCGACCCCCGTCGAGCAGCTTGACCTCGGGATGGCCGTAGAGCTTGAAGTACCAGTACGCGTATGCGGCGAACCAGTTGTTGTTGCCGCCGTACAGCACCACGGTCTGGTCGTTGGCGACACCCCGCTCGGAGAGCAGCTTCTCGAACTGCTGCTTGTTGACGAAGTCCCGACGGACCTGGTCCTGCAGGTCGGTGGTCCAGTCGAGCTTGATGGCTCCTCTGATGTGGCCCTTGTCGTAGGACGTGGTGTCCTCGTCGACCTCCACAAGTACTACCGACGGGTCGTCTAGATGCTGCTCGACCCAGTCGGCGTCGACCAATGCGTTCTCGCGGCTCATGAAACTAGCTCCTTGTTGTCTCGGCCCTTCGATGGGCCTACGTGAATGGGTGCGCGTGCATGTCGGATCCCGGTCGAGCTGACGGGACGTGCGCGGGCGTTGGCCCGATGCACGCAGAGCAGCCGGGCTTCAGGCATCCGGCCGATCAGGGCAGTTGAGGTCCCGTCAGGACATTCGACACAGCGACGAGCGCATGCGGCAGTGGTCCACCGCGCGGCGCTTGGTCAGCATGGTCGTGAACACGAAGGAAAGGCTAGAGCGGTGGACGTGACCACGGACAACTCGCGTATCGCATTGTGGACGTACGTCCCGCATCGCGGACAGGACCGCGCCGACCGAACCCGCGCCCGCTGCTGCCTGCATGACAGACCCAAGGCTCGAAGACCGTCCGGTATTCCCGGCTCACCCTCCGGCGAAGGGCGGCAGCAGCTCGACCACCGAGCCCGGCGCGACCACGACCTCGGCAGGGTCGGCACTGGTCACCGGGCGGTCACCCACCAGCACCGAGCAGACCGCGAGCACCGGCCCGATCCCTCGTGAGGCACCCGAGCCGGCCTGCTGGGCAGAGTGCAGTACCTCGACCCGGGCCAGCAGGCTGGCCAAGGTCACTTCGCCATCGACGTCGAACACGTCCTCGTCGACCCCCGCCGCGCCGCGGGCGGCGGCCCAGTAGCGGACAGTCACGTGTCCACCCTCTGGCTGCGTCTCCCCACTCCGGCGTGCCATGCCCGTTATCCTCTCCTATCCGTCTACGTCGGCGGACAGGCCGGCAGCGTCGCGGGCACGATCAGAACAAGTACACCGGAGGTGCAATGGGCACCCTGCTGCTGTTGACGAACGCGTTGCAGCCGTCGGCCGAGGTGCTGCCCGGGCTCGCCCTGCTCAACCATCAGGTCCGCATCCTGCCCGCCCAAGGCAGCGCGCTGATCGATGCTCCGGACGCCGACCTGGTGCTGATCGACGGCCGCCGAGAGCTGGCCCAGGCCCGCGATCTGTGTCGGCTGATCCGTACGACGGGAAGCGACGGACCCGTCCTGTTGATTCTCACCGAGGGTGGGCTTGCTGCGGCCGCTGCCGACTGGGGGATCGACGACGTGCTCCTCGAGACCGCTGGCCCTGCCGAGATCGAGGCGCGGATGCGGCTGGCCCTGGGGCGGCTCGCGGCCCGCAACGACCACGTCGACGCCGAGTCGCACATCATCCGCTCCGGCGAGGTGGTCGTCGACGACGCGACGTACACGGCGAAGGTCGGCGGTCGCACGCTGGACTTGACGTTCAAGGAGTTCGAGCTGCTCAAGTTCCTCGCCCAGCACCCCGGGCGGGTGTTCACCCGCGAACAGGTGCTCCAGGAGGTGTGGGGGTACGACTACTTCGGCGGCACCCGCACCGTCGACGTGCACGTGCGCCGGCTGCGCGCCAAGCTCGGACCGGACAACGAGTCCCTGATCGGCACTGTCCGCAACGTCGGCTACCGGTTCGTGCTGCCACCGAAGGAGAAGCCGCACCACCGCCAAGAGGTGCCGGCCAGCTGAGCCGGCACAGCACCTCATGGACGTCCGTTGCGTCGACCCGGCCGCGTTCGACTGGTCGGCATCGACAGGGGCAGCCGCCGAGGTACGCCGGATCGCAGTCGCCGCCGGGCAGGAAGACGGCGCAGATGTCCTCAACGAGCAGGCCGAGCTGGAGCTGAAGTATCACGGCCTTAGCTATGCCCGGCTGTGGTTGGCCGGCCGCGGTTTCGCCTTGCTGCACAGGGATGTGCTGGATCTCGCCGTACACCCCGAAGCGCGGCGGCTCGGCGTCGGCGCCGCGTTGGCTCGAGCTGCACTGGCGGAAGTGCGACGCGAGGTGAGCGCATGGTCACATGCCGACCATCCGGCTGCTGTCCGGATTGCTGCCACGGTGGGCCTCGAGCGAGCCCGTGAGCTGCGGGTGATGCGACGGCCGACCTCGCTGCCCGTCGCCACGGCGGCGGTTCCGCCGGGTGTGCGGCTGCGTACCTTCGAGCCGGCGTACGAACAGGCGCTGCTCGCGGTGAACGCTGCGGCGTTCGCCCAACATCCCGAGCAGGGCAAGATGAGCGCCGAGAACTTCCGGGAGCGCACGTCGGAGCCCTGGTTCGACGCGGCCGGGCTCTTCCTGGCCGTGCCGGCCGAAGCCGGCAAAGGCGACGGTTCTCCAGAGCTGCTCGGCTTCCACTGGACCAAGGTGCACCGCGACGTCACTCCGGCGTACGGCGAGGTCTACGTCGTCGCAGTCAACCCGAAGGCCGCGGGCCGCGGTCTGGGCACCACGCTGACCGCGGCCGGTCTGCGGCACCTGGCGGACACCGGCGTCGGAGAGGTGATCTTGTACGTCGATGCGGACAACCAGCCTGCGATCGCGGTGTACGCAGGCCTCGGCTTCGAGGTGGTCCGCACTGAGGCGCAGTACCGCGGCATCCCGGCCTAGCCGAGTGCCGCTCGCAGCTTCGCGGCGATCCGCCTGTTGTACGACGGCGCCTGGTGCCCGCACCCCACCGCGTTGAAGAACCCGTGAATCATCGAGGGGTACCTGATCTGCTCCACCCGGACCCCGTGCTGGTGCAACAGCCGGGCGTAGGCTTCGCCCTCGTCGCGCAGCGGGTCGTACCCGGCGGTGATGACCAGCGCCCGCGCCAGCCCTTCGGGGAAGTCCCGGGTCTTGAGCACCGATGCCCGCGGGTCGCTCAGATCTGTGCCCGGGGGGAAGTACGCCGCCTGGGTGCCATCCATGAACGCCGTGGTCAGAAAGAACCCCTCACCGAACAGCTCCCGGCTGCGGCTTCGGGTGGTGAAGTCGGTGACCGGGTAGACCAGCAGCTGGAAGGCCAGCGGCAGGCCCTCCTGCGCGGCGATCACGGCCGTCGTCGCGGACAGGTAACCGCCTGCGGAGTCCCCGCCCACCGCCAGCCGCTCCCGGTCGGCGCCGACCGACTCGGCGTTGGCCAGCAGCCAGCGGTACGCCGCAGCGCAGTCCTCGACCGCGGCCGGAAAGGGGTTCTCGGGCGCGAGCCGGTAGTCGATGGCGAGCAGCTGGACTCCCGACTGTTCGGCGAGATGGCGGCAGGCCGCGTCATGGCTGTCCAGGTCGCCGTACATCATCCCGCCGCCATGGACAAAAAGCAGTGTCGGCGCCGGTAGGGCGCCGAGGCGCTCGGTCGGGGTGTACAGCCGTGCAGGGAGCGCACCGGCCGCCCCGTCGACGCTCAGGTCGCGGACCGATCCGACCAGCTGGTCACCGCCGACCAGCCGGGCCTGGTCCACCAGCGCCGTGCGAGCCTGTGCCAGCGGCAGGTCCTCGATGTGAGGAAGCCTGGCCAGGTCGTGGAGGCGCAGCATCAGCTGGGTCTCGGGGGCAAGCCGCTGACCGTCGAGTACGACGGACCGCCCGGCCAGGACCCGCTGCACGCGCACCGGCAGGTTCATCAGCGAACGAAGCACGAACGTGTCCACCCGGTCTCGAGGCATGGGCCAGAAACTACTTCACCGGCAATTCGCCCGGCAGTGCCAGACTGACCCCATGACCACCGAGTTCCACTCCAGCGTCGGCGAGCCGGCCGACGCCGGTCCGCAAGAGGGCAACCTGCGGGTGGTTCCGGCGGAGATCTTCGACGTCGACCCGCCGTACCAGCCTGAGGAGGGCGACCTCGACCAGGACTTTGCCGACCGGTTCTTGGACCGGGAGCTCTCCTGGCTGCGGTTCAACCAGCGCGTGCTCGAGCTCGCCGAGGACGAGGGGCTGCCGCTGCTCGAGCGGGTGCGGCTGCTGGCGCACGTGGCGAACAACCTCGACGAGTTCTTCATGGTCCGAGTTGCCGGCCTCAAGCGTCGGATCGCCGCCGGAGTGGCCGTCCGTGCCGCATCGGGGCTGATGCCGCGCGAGGTGCTCGAGCGGATCTGGACCCAGACCGCCACGTTGATGTCTCGCCACGCTGCGCTCTTCCAGGACAACATCGTCCCGGCGTTGCGCAAGGAGAACATCGAGCTGGTCCGCTGGGAGGACCTGGACCGCGACGAACAGCGATCCGCGAAGCGGTTGTTCAAGGACCGGGTCTTTCCGGTCCTGACGCCACTCGCGGTCGACCCGGTGCACCCATTCCCTTACATCTCCGGGCTTTCGCTCAACCTTGCCGTGCTGGTCCGTAACCCCAAGACCCGCAAGGAGCACTTCGCCCGAGTCAAGGTGCCCCAGATTTTCAACCGGTTCGTTCCGTTGGGCAACCAGCGATTTGTGCCGCTCGAGGACGTCATCGCCGAGCACCTCAAGCGGTTGTTCCCCGGCATGGAGGTGCTCACCGTGCACACCTTCCGGGTCACCCGGAACGAGGACCTGGAGGTCGAGGAG
>JALZBH010000193.1 GCA_030947625.1 Actinomycetota bacterium | reverse complement strand
ACCTGCCCCAGCAGCTGGCGATGGAACTCAGTGCGCAGGTGCTGGCTGACCAGGTAGGCATCGGCATGCAGCACCCGACGCGCGGAGACCACCACCACTCGCCAGCCCTGCAGGGTAAGAACGCCGAGGCGCTGGGCCTCGGCGCGCCCCCCGAGGCAGACGGCAAACCGCTGACCCGGTGCGCCCAAGGTGACCTCCACCCGGCCGCCGGGGGCCGCGACGAGAAGGTGCGGGACCGGGCTGGGCAGGTCGGCGCCGAGCCAGCGCAGCCGCAACACCGACTCGGCCGGGTCCGCTGCCCGCGCGTCCGCAAGTGGTGCCAACCGGCGCAGCTGTCCCACGCCCTTTTGGCCGCCCATCCGAGACAGCTCAGCGAGCAGCTCGACATGGGAGAACGCGCTGGTACGCAACAGCGCGTCGATCGTCGCCAGAGCACGGTCCGGTGCGAGCAGCCGCCCCAGGTCCAGTGCCGTACGAAGCGGGGTGGTCACGCGTGCGTCGCCTACTCGAACGACGTCGCGCGCCGCCAGCGCACGTCGGCCGCCGAAGTGCCGCCGCGAATCTCCGGATGTCCTGACCAGATCCAGGGGAGGTAGCCGTCCCTCCACACCCGACGCGACCTCGGCGCCGTGGAGCCAGGCCGCCGTCCGGTCTACTGCCACCGCATCCGCCGGCATGACCAGCGCAAGTGCCGCAGCGCGCAGGCGGCTCGTCTCCGGGACCGACGCGTCGACATACACCCCGCGAAGGATGCGGCGGACAGCGCCCGAGCGCACCTGCCGTTCCAGCGCCGACCGCTGCATCCCCACCGTGCGGGCCATGGAGGGAGTGAACGGGGACGGAGCAGAGCGGAGATCGGCCAGCGGCAGCGGCGGTTGGTTCATCCGCCCAGGGTGACCCCGATCGGCCGCCTGCGCGAACCGCAATCCACAGGGTGCGGTCAGGCACCTGCCCGGTAGGCCTGGGAGCTGCGCTGCACCGGTACGAACCCGACCGACTGGTAGAGGCGGCTGGCTGCGCTGTCCGGGTCCGCCACGATCACCAGCTCTCCCAGCGCCCGCACCGCCGCCCAGTGCGCGGCCCGACCGAGTAGATGTGAGGTCAGCCCGCGACGGCGATGAGCTGCCGCGGTGAGCACGCTCTGGTAGCGGGCCACGCCGCCACCGCAGTCGACGATGCCGAGACAGGAGACCAGCTCGGCGCCGGCGAAGACACCGAAGAAGGCCGCGACCGAGGCGCTGACCATCCGCACCTGTGCGGTCTTGCTCTCGCGCAGGAACTCTTCGGAGTCCCGGTGTTCCGTGTGGTGCTCCTCCAGGCTCAGCCGGACGAGCTGTTCCCAGTCAACGATGTTCACCAGCGGGCGGACCGCGTACCCCTCAGCAAGGGGGCGCTCGGCCGGCAGCCCCGAAAGGGCCAGCACGTCCTCGTGCTCGATCTCGAGCCCGGTCGTCGCCCAGCTGCTCGGGGTCGGTTCGGCGCTCAGCCCGATCGCCCGATGCAGAGCCTGCGGAAAGGCGGCGACGAACACGTCCAGCCAGTGCTCAGCGTCGTCGACCGCAGCGGGGTGGGTGACCAGCACGAAGTTCCCCCAGTGGTACGTCGGGTTGGCCGGTGTCCGGATGAGGACATGATCATCGTGCTCCTCGATCTCGGAGCCGGAGTGGCCGAGCACTGCCAGATCGGTGCGCCAGCCCAGCGGCAGGGCCACCGGGCTCAGCTCTCGGTATCCACCGGACTGTGCGTCGGGCAGTCCCGGTTGGGGCAGAAGTCGAGCGCCACCATCTCGCCGGGGTTCATCTCCGCTCGTTTCTCGTTGGTCTCGTCGAAGTCCACCACGGCGTGCTGCAGCTCGGTCCCGCACTCGGGACACGTCGTCGGCCAGTCCTTCTCGTCCACCGCGGGCTCGGTCATGGTGCGCACTCTAGCTCTCGGGCCGGGAGTACTGGCCCTGGAAGAACAGCAGCGGGTGCGGCACCTCGGTGGTGTCGAGATCCTGCACTCGGCCGACCACGACGTAATGGTCGCCGGCCTCGTGGACGGCATGGATCGTGCAGTCGACGTACCCGAGGATGCCCTCGATCACCGGTGAGCCGGTCACGGCCGAGCGAGACCAGGAAACCTCGGCGAACTTGTCGATCCCCCGGGTCGCCATCACGTTGGAGATCTCGCCCTGGTCGTGGGCGAGGAGGTTCACACAGAACCTCCCTGAGAGCTGGATCAACGGCCACGCGCGCGAGGTCTTCGCCGGACAGAACAGCACCAGCGGCGGGGTCAGCGAGACGCTCGAGAACGACTGGCAGGTCATGCCCACCGGCTTGTCGCCGCTGAGCGCGGTGACGACCGTCACGCCCGTGGCGAACCGGCCGAGTACGTCGCGGAACTGCCGCGCCCGGGCAACCGCCTCGGCGTCGTCGAGCGGGACCGAGCTCTCCTCGCCGGGGCGCAGCTCGAAGTCAAGACCCGGAACCTCGGGGACCTCCTCCGCACTCACCATGGCCCCACCCTTTCACTGCCTGCCTGGCGAGGAGATAGTGAGCCCGTGACCCAAGGCATCGACGGTCCTCATCCGAGCAGACTCTGGTGACCGCGCTGCTGGCCAGCTGGCAGGAGTCGGTGCACACCGACGGCGGGGTCACGCATCCGACGTACCGCAAAGGCGCCGGGCCGGGAGTGATCGTGATCCACGAGCTCCCGGGGATGACCCCCGAGGTGATCGCGTTCGGCGAGGAGGTCGTCTCGGCCGGTTTCACCGCGGTGATGCCGCAGCTGTTCGGCACCCCCGGCGCGGCACCCAGGTTGGGCGCGTTTCCCGGCGTTCTCCGGAAGGTGTGCGTTAGCTCTGAGTTCACCAAGCTCGCAACGGGCGTGACCGCACCGCTGGCCACTTGGCTGCGGAGCCTGGCTCGAGAGCTGCACCAGCAGCTCGGCGGTCCGGGAGTGGGTGCCGTCGGGATGTGCTTCACCGGCGGGTTCGCGCTGGCGATGATGGTGGAACCGGCCGTAGTCGCACCAGTGGTGGCGCAGCCCTCGTTGCCGTTCGCGATCGGCAAGAAGCGTGCCGCGGACCTGAACCTGAGCCCGGCTGACCTGAGCGTGGTGAGGGAGCGGGCGGCGGACGGCTGCCCGGTGCTGGGCCTGCGTTACCGCTCCGACAAGGCGGTGGGCACCCGGTTCGAGACCATGACCCGAGAGCTCGGGGACGCCTTCGTCCACGTAGACCTGGAGGGACGCGGACATTCGACTCTCACTGCCCACCGACGCCAGGAGGCCGTGGATCGGGTGCTGAAGTTCTTCGACGAACGGTTGCACTGAGCTGGATCTGGCCTCGGTAGGCTCGCGCTCATGTCGTACGCCGCCCGCCAGCTGGTCGTCACTGCCCTGGCCGCGAACGCCGTCCGTCCCCTCCGCGGCAGGTACGGCGCTCTGGCGGGCTTCGCGGCCGGATGGCTCACCACCGAGCTGGCACCCCAGATCCTCGCGCTGACGGCGGCCGACACCGCGACCGAGCTGACCTGGCGGCGTAAGCGCGGCAGCGCCGGCGGGTTGACCGGGCTGGCAATGGCCGCCGTCACCATCGGAACGCTCGGCTACCTGGTAGCAGGAGCGCGCACCTCCGGCACCCGCCTCGAAGGAACCCTGAGCGAGAGCCTGGGCGAGGACTACCTCGACGGCCTCGACGACACTCCGAGCGCGGTCGATCTGGCCGTACCGCTCCGTGAGGTGCTCCGGCCCTTCCACCTCACCGACGCGGATGTGGAAGTCGAGCGCAACATCAACTACACGGCCGGCGGCCGCCGCGCCCGGCTGGACATCTACCGCCGGAAGGGCTCGACGCCGAGCAACGCCCCGGTGCTGGTCCAGGTCCATGGCGGTGGCTGGACGATGGGCAGCAAGGAGCAGCAGGGGCTGCTGCTGATGAACCGGATGGCTGCCCACGGTTGGGTGTGCGTCGCGCTCAACTACCGGCTTGCGCCCAAGCACCCGTTCCCGGCACAGATCATCGACACCAAGTTGGTGCTCGCCTGGGTGCGCGAGCACATCGGCAAGTACGGCGGCAACCCGGCGTACCTGGTGATCACCGGCGGCTCCGCCGGTGGGCACCTGGCCGCGTTGGCCGCGCTGACCCCGGACGTGAAGGAGTACCAGCCCGGCTTCGAGGACGCCGACACCACCGTTGCGGCTTGCGTGCCGTTCTACGGGGTCTACGACATGGCCGGTCTCACCCAGGAGAGGTACGCCGTCGGCATGCGCGACCACTACCTGGGCCCGCGGGTGTTCAAGAAGGATCCCAAGACCCATCTAGAGGACTTCGTGCAGGCCTCGCCGCTGGCTCACGTCGGTGGGCACACCCCCGACTTCTTCGTGCTGCACGGCGCCAGGGACTCCCTGGTCTCCGTCAGCCAGGCGCGGGCCTTCGTCAAGCAGCTCAAGGAGCAGTCCGACGCTTCGGTCACGTACGCCGAGCTGCCCGGCACCCAGCATGCGTTCGAGGTGTTCTCCTCGATCCGCAGCCAGCACACGATCCGCGCCGTGCAGCGCTGGTTGCAGTGGCAC
>JALZBH010000068.1 GCA_030947625.1 Actinomycetota bacterium | reverse complement strand
TGAACCCGCAGCCGACCGTGGCGGCCAGGGCGATACCGGCGATCAGCGGGGAGATCTCCCGGGTGTTGAAGTACGCCGAGACGAACCCGGAGAACGCGGCAGTGCCGATCTGGTTGAGCGCGGCGTAGCCCTGGAGTCCCACCTCGGTGCCGGTGAAGAACGCCATCGCGGTGATCACCCCGACGGTCCCGCCGATCACCGCCAGGGCGCCGCTGCCGAGGGTCACCTCGGCCAGCAGCCGGAGGATCTCCTTCTTGTAGCGGGTCACCGAGCGTGGAGTGGCCATCAGCGCCCGGATGTAGAACCGCAGCTCCGAGCCTAGGTTGTCCAGCAGTCCCAGCGGCCGTTGGTAGACCTGTCTCACGTCGGGCATGAGGTCAACCCGTCTTCGCTGGGACGAGCTGGAAGTAGATCGCGCTCATCACGAAGTTGACGACGAACAGGAGCATGAAGGTGATGACCACCGACTCGTTGACGGCGTCGCCCACACCCTTGGGGCCGCCGCCTGCACTCATCCCCTTGTATGCCGCGACGATGGCCGCGATCAGTCCGAAGATGATGGCCTTGATCATCCCCTGCCACAGGTCCGGCAGCTGTGCGAGCGCGGTAAAGCTCGATATGTAGGCACCCGGCGTGCCGCCTTGGAGGATGACGTTGAAGAAGTAGCCGCCCATGACGCCGACGACGCTGACCAGGCCGTTGAGGAAGAACGCCACGAACATCGCCGCCAGCACCCGGGGTACGACGAGCCGCTGGATCGGGTCGATGCCCAGCACCATCATCGCGTCGAGCTCTTCGCGGATCTTCCGGGCACCGAGGTCGGCCGCGATCGCCGAACCGCCGGCGCCCGCGATCAGCAGCGACGTGGCGATCGGCCCGGCCTCCCGCACGACCGCAAGCACCGATGCCGAGCCGACGAACGACTGGGCTCCGAACTGCTTGATCAGGCCGCCCACCTGCAGCGCGATCACGGCTCCGAACGGGATGGCGACCAGCGCCGTTGGGACGATCGTGACCGAGGCGATGAACCAGGCCTGCTGGATGAACTCGCGGGTCTGGAAGGGACGCTTGAACAACGCGCGTCCGACGTCAAGACCGAAGGCAAAGAGCTTGCCTGCGGTCCCGATCGGAGCGAAGACCCGGGAGGCGGTCATCGAGGACATGCCAGTCAGGCTCCCGTCGTCATGGTCATGTTCTCCTCGAACGAACCCGGTGGTGCCTTCTGGTCGTGCTCCTTGAGCCAGGCGCCGGGCTCCCGCTGAGCCTTGCGGGGGATGCCGTTCGACGGCTCGATCTGCTTCGGGATCGGCGGCAGCGGGGGCAGCTCCTCGTCCTTCTCGGCCTCGAGCTCGTCGGCGTCCTTCTCCTCCGACATGCCGATGGGGCCGACCATCTGGGCGTTGAGGAACTGGCGGACGACGGGCTCCTCGGAGGAGAGCAGCATCTCGCGGGGTCCGAACATGGCAAGGTGCCGGTGGTAGAGCAGCCCGATGTTGTCCGGCACCGTGCGGGCGGTGTTGATGTCGTGGGTCACGATCAGGAACGTCGCGTCGATCTGGGCGTTGAGGTCGACGATGAGCTGGTTGAGGAACGACGTACGCACCGGGTCAAGACCGGAGTCGGGCTCGTCGAAGAGCACGATCTCGGGGTCGAGCACCAGCCCACGGGCAATCCCCGCCCGCTTCCTCATGCCGCCGGAGATCTCGCCGGGAAGCTTGTCCTCGGTGCCAAGGAGACCGACGAGATCCATCTTCTCCATGACGATGCCCTTGATCTCGGACTCGGACTTCTTGGTGTGCTCGCGCAGGGGGAAGGCGATGTTGTCGTACAGCGTCATCGACCCGAACATGGCGCCGTCCTGGAACAGCACCCCGAACAGCTTGCGGATCTCGTAGAGGTCCTTCTCCGAGCAGCTGGCGATGTCGACGCCCTCGATCATGATGCTGCCCCGATCGGGCTTCAGCAGGCCGATCAGCGTCTTGAGGAACACCGACTTGCCGGTGCCGGAGGGACCGAGCATGACGCAGATCTCGCCGGCGGGGATGTTCAGCGTGACATCGCCCCAGATCAGCTCCTTGCCGAAGCTCTTGGTGAGGTCCTTGACCTCGATCTCGACTCCCACCGATCGGACTCCCTAATTTGCACGTCGCTGCCCGGAGCAACTGAGCGCGGACCTCTCCCCATCCAGACTTACCAACGAGTAGCCGTGGGTGAGGTTACGCCAACATCTGGCTCCCGTCCCCGAGTTGGGGAACTGTCTCAAAAGCCGCTGCGGGTGGCCGCCCACCGGTCGCCCGGAGCCGGTTCCCAGGGGAGAACCCGAGCTGCACTCCACACAGGGCGGTGTGGAGTGCAGCCTTGCCGTGTAGAGACCGACGCCTACCTCACTTGAGGGTGACGGTCGCGCCGGCACCCTCGAGAGCCGCCTTCGCCTGATCGGCCGCCTCCTTGGTCACCTTCTCCAGGACCGGCTTGGGGGCGGCCTCGACGAGGTCCTTGGCATCCTTGAGGCCGAGGCTGGTCAGGCTGCGGACCTCTTTGATGACATTGAGCTTTTTCTCGCCCGCGGCTTCGAGGACCACATCGAACTCGTCCTGCTCGGCGGCGGCCTCGGGCTCGCCGGTAGCGCCTCCGGCGGCCGGTGCGGCGGCAACGGCAACCGGTGCGGCGGCGGTGACCCCGAAGGTGTCCTCGAACTGCTTCACGAACTCGCTGAGCTCCAGGAGGGTCATCTCCTTGAAAGCATCGAGCAGCTCGGCTGTGCTGAGCTTCGCCATGGTGGCGTTTCCTTCCGTTCGACGGCCACGGCGTACGACGTGGCCAGGTGGTTGGTACTTCCTTGGGTCGTCAGGCCTGCGGCTCGGGGTTCTCGCCACCGGGCTCGAACGCTTCGTCCGCAGCTTCGCCGCTCTGCTCCGTGACTGTGTCGGCGGCGTCGGTCTCCTGGTGCTGCGCAGCCGGCTCGCCGGCTCCGCCCCGCAGGATCGAGGGGTCCTGCTCCGCCTTCGCCTGCAGCGCTCCCGCAAGGCGGGCGGCCTGCGCCAGTGGCGCGTTGAGCAGGGAGACGGTCTGGGACAGCGAGGCGAGCATCGCGCCTGCCAGCCTGCCCAGGAGAACCTCGCGGGACTCCAGGTCGGCGAGCTTGGCGATCTCGGCTGCGGCCATCGGTGCGCCGTCGACGAAGCCGCCCTTGATCACCAGGGCCGGGTTCGCCCTGGCGAAGTCGCGCAGCCCCTTGGCGGCCGCGACCAGGTCGCCTGAGATGAAGGCGATCGCGGTCGGTCCGCTCAGCAGCTCGTCGACCCCAATGGCGCCGGCCTGCTTCGCGGCAATCTTGGTCAGGGTGTTCTTGACCACGGCATAGCTGGCGTCCTCGCCGAGCGAGCGGCGCAGCTCCTGCAGCTGCCTCACGGTGAGCCCGCGGTAATCGGTCAGCACTGCGCCCGCGGAGTCGTTGAACTGCTCGACGATGTCCGCGACCGCTGCTTCCTTGTCGGCTCGCGCCATGGGTCTCCTTCGGGCTCGCGCACCCTCGCGGGGCGCTCGTCTGCCGCGCGGCTACGCGGCAACGAGGCCGAAGAACCAGGCAAGAGAAAACGCCCCGGCCGCAGGGCACAGGGCGATGCCGAGCCGGGGCTCGGTCTCACTCGTGTCACCTGCGCAGGCCTCCGCGTGTCGGGCGGAGTCTTCGTTCGCACCTTTGGGGGTACAACGACCGGCGGTCTTCGGCTTCGCGCCAAGGGTAGATGAGGTCCACCATCGACGCCAAATCTGGCGCCCAGATGGCAGGCTCACATGCCAGGCATGCCCGTCATGTGGGTAGTGGTCTGGCTCGCCGGCGGGGCCACGATCTGGACCGACTCGCCGAACTTGCTGAACTTGATCTTGGTCGTCGACGAGTGCCCCAGGACCGGGATCACCGCGGTGACCTGGCGGACCAGGTTGTCGGACCCGACCCAGACGTGGTAGACGAGCGTGGCGGGCAGCAGCTTCGTCACCTGCTGTGGGTAGGACAGGGTCTTCGCGAGGGACTTGGTCGGCAGCGTCACGGCGTACTCGGTCGTCTGCACCCCGTCGATGTTGGCGGAGCCTCGCTTGGTGACCTGGCTCGCGGCACTCATGACCTGCAGGCTCTTGGTCGGGTCGCTGTTGCCCCCGAGCTGGCCCATCAACGCGCCCATCCCGCTCTTGGCATGCGGGTCGATCTTCAGCCACGGCTTCGCGGCATGCATCATCGGGGACTTGATGTAGAAGTAGCCACCGGTGACCACCGACTCCAGCGTCCCGCCGGGGACCTTGATGGTGGTGTGCGCCTGTGCCGTGGGACCGTTGACGCGGCCGTCACCGCTGCCAGTCACGCTCGCCCCGGCAACGCCGCTGGTCAAGGTGAAGTGGTAGGAGCCCGCCTTCTTCATTGCTGCTGCGATGGTCTGGCCGAAGTTTGCCTTGGTCAAGGTGCCGGTTCCCGAGTTGGTCGAGCTCGACGGCGACGTGCCGGAGCCACCCGCGGCCGGCTTCGGGGTCGACGAGGTACTGCCGCAGCCGGAGGCCAGGGCCAACGCAAGTACGCCGGCGCCGACGCCGACGGTTCGGGACAACGGACGATCCAACATGAGACTTCCCCCAGGGTGTGCAGTGAGCCCTGAGCCTACGTCATGTCGGCAACAGCTCCCGGGTCTGGGCTTTAGTCCTCGTCCTGGCCGGTCACGTTGCGGATGCGGTTCGGGTCGACCTGTACGCCGGGGCCCATCGTGGTGGAGAGGGTGATCTTCTTGAGGTAACGGCCCTTGGAGCTGGCCGGCTTCAGACGCAGCACCTCTTCCAGCGCAGCGGCGTAGTTCTCCGCCAGCTGGATCTCCGAGAACGACGCTTTGCCGATGATGAAGTGGAGGTTCGCGTGCCGGTCGACCCGGAACTCGATCTTGCCGCCCTTGATCTCGCTCACTGCCTTGGCCACATCCGGGGTCACCGTGCCGGTCTTCGGGTTGGGCATCAGCCCACGCGGGCCGAGGACCCGGCCCAGTCGACCGACCTTGCCCATCATGTCCGGGGTTGCGACGACGGCGTCGAAGTCGAGCCAGCCTCCGTTGACCCGCTCGATGAGCTCGTCCCCGCCCACGATGTCGGCCCCCGCCTCACGCGCGGCGTCGGCCTTCTCGGCGTTGGCGAAGACCAGGACTCTCGCGGTCTTGCCGGTGCCGTGCGGGAGGTTGACGGTGCCGCGCACCATCTGGTCGGCCTTGCGCGGGTCCACGCCGAGGCGCATGGCCACGTCGAGGGTCTCGTTGAACTTCCTCTTCGCGCCGCTCTTGGCGATCTTGATGGCCGCGAGGGGGGCATGGAGCTCTTCGGTGTCGAACGTCTGCGCTGTTGCTCGGTAGGTCTTGCTGCGCTGCATGGCTCTCTTCTCTTTGTGGTCAGGTGGGCCAGCGCGGCCCTGCCACGGGTTGGTCGAGTTGGTTTGGCGTTCAGTCGGTTGTGACGCCCATGGAGCGCGCGGTCCCCTCGACGATCTTCATCGCTGCCTCGACGTTGTTGGCGTTGAGGTCGGGGAGCTTGGTCTGGGCGATCTCGCGGACCTGGTCCTTGGACAGCCTGCCGACCTTGTCCTTCTGGGGGACACCGGAGCCCTTCTGCACCCCGGCTGCCTTCTTGATCAGCTCGGCCGCTGGCGGGGTCTTGGTGATGAACGTGAACGACCGGTCCTCGTAGATCGTGATCTCCACGGGAACCACGCTGCCGCGCATCGGCTCGGTCTCGGTGTTGTAGGCCTTGCAGAACTCCATGATGTTCACCCCATGCGGGCCCAGCGCCGTACCCACAGGAGGCGCGGGGGTTGCCGCGCCGGCCTGCAGCTGCACCTTGACCAGGGCGGCAATCTTCTTCTTCTTGGGAGGCATTGCTAGACCCTTTCGATCTGGCTGAAGCTCAGCTCGACCGGGGTCTCCCGGCCGAAGATCTCGACGAGGGCCTTGACCCTCTGGCTTTCTGCGTTGACCTCGGTAATCGTCGCGTGCAGGGTGGCGAAGGGTCCGTCGACGACCATCACCGAGTCGGAGACGTCGAAGTCGGCGACCTCAACCTGCTTGCGCGACTTCGTGCGGACGGCACCGGTGCCGCCACCCTCGGCAGCTGCGGCCGCCGCCTCAGCCTCGGCCTCGATAGCCGGGGCAAGCATCGCCTCGACCTCGTCCAGGCTCAGCGGCACCGGCTGGTGGCTGTGCCCGACGAAGCCGGTCACCGAGGGGGTATGGCGTACGGCGGACCACGACTCGTCGGTAAGGTCCATCCGGACCAGGACGTACCCGGGGAGAACGGTGCGCTTGACCAGCTTCCGCTGACCGTTCTTGATCTCCGCGACCTCCTCGGTGGGCACCACCACCTCGTGGATGTAACCCTCCATGTTGAGCGAGGTGATCCGGTTCTCGAGATTGGCCTTCACCCTGTTCTCCATGCCGGAGTAGGTGTGGATGACGAACCAGTCGCCCGGCTTCTCGTGCAGTGCGGAGCGGAACTCCTCCAGCGGGTCGGCCGGAGCCTCTTCTGTCTCGACTGGGGCTTCCTCCGCCGCCGTCTCGACAGGGGCTTCCTCCGCCGGGGTCTCGACAGGGGCTTCCTCCGCCGGGGTCTCCTCGGAGAGGGTCGCGGACGCTTCGTCGTACTGCTGGGACACGGTTACTCCGTCACCTTGCTCTGCTGATGCTTCGGGGTTGCCCGCCCGTTGTCGGCGGACACGCTGGGCCTAGTGGTTCGTTGTTGCATTGGACTTCGAGCCACCGAAGACTGCGAAGACCGCCTTGCCGAAGGCCAGGTCGAAAACCGAGACGATGGCGATCATCACCAGGACGAACACCATCACCACGAAGAAGTAGGTGACCAGCTGTTGCTGGCTCGGCCAGACGACCTTGCGAAGCTCGGCCACGACCTGGCGGTAGAACGTGATCGGGCTGGTGCGCTCCTGTCGTTGGCGAGAACGCACCGATCTACTCTGCGCCACCGACGTCGCCTACCTTCATCTCCGATGTTGTGAAACCTGTCCTCGCAGCAGGGCACGAGGGACTTGAACCCCCAACCTTCGGTTTTGGAGACCGATGCTCTGCCAGTTGAGCTAGTGCCCTACGGTGAGTCGCCTACCTTGCTCATCGTGGGCCCGACCGACTCCGGAACCGACTTCCGGGAATGGCGATCAAGGGTGCGAACCACCAAGGTTCGAGTGTACGGGGGACCTCAGGCCAAGTCGAACCGAGCCGACGCGAGCGTCACGGTGCGACACCTCGGCGGGACACTACGCTCTGGGCCATGGTGCAGAGCGCTGCTGTCGGGGCGCGGCGGGATCTGCGATCGCTTCCCAAGGCCCATCTGCACCTGCACTTCACCGGGGCGATGCGGCACAGCACCCTGCTCGAGCTGGCCGCTCGCGACGGTCTGCACCTGCCGGACGCGCTGGTCCAGGACTGGCCGCCCAGGCTGTCGGCAGCGGACGAGAAGGGCTGGTTCCGGTTCCAGCGGCTCTACGACGTTGCCCGGTCGGTCCTGCGCACCGAGTCCGACGTACGCCGGCTGGTCCGCGAGGCTGCCGAGGACGATGCCTGTGACGGGTCGAGGTGGCTGGAGATCCAGGTCGACCCCAGCGGGTACGCCGCCGGCTTCGGCGGGATCACCGCCTTCACCGACCTGGTGCTCGACGCCGTGCGCGAGGCCTCCGCCGAGGTTGGCATCGGGATGGCCGTGGTCATTGCGGCGAACCGCACCCGACACCCGATGGATGCCCGCACGCTGGCTCGGCTGGCCAGCCAGTACGCGGGCCGGGGGGTGGTCGGCTTCGGGCTCTCCAACGACGAGCGCCGGGGCCGAACCGTCGACTTCGCCGCTGCCTTCGCGATCGCCGAACGTGCAGGCCTGGTTCTCGTGCCGCATGCGGGAGAGCTGCTGGGGGCGGCGTCTGTCCGGGTCTGTGTCGAGGAGCTGCACGCTGACCGGCTCGGTCACGGCGTACGCGTGGCCGAGGACCCACGGCTACTGGAACGGGTCGTGGATTCCGGGGTCACCCTGGAGGTCTGTCCCACCTCCAACGTTGCCCTCGGGGTGTACTCCGACCTGACGTCGGTGCCGCTGCCTCAGCTGCTCGAAGCCGGCGCGAGTATCGCTTTGGGCGCGGACGACCCATTGCTGTTCGGCTCGCGGCTCGCGGCACAGTACGCCACGATGCGCGCAGCCCATGACCTCGACGACGCCACGCTGGCTGGGTTGGCGTGGTCCTCGATCGAGGCGTCCGCCGCGCCGGCCGAGGCAAAACTGCGATGGCGTGGCCAGATCGAGGCATGGTTGGACACAATGGAGCCATGAGCGACTACCCAGGCCAGGAACCGCCCCCCAGCTCGAATCCCGACTCCGGTCAGGCCGATGGCCAGCCCGGCGACCAGTCCTCCGGCCGACCGCAGGACCAGCCGGCCGCGGCGCCCGGGCCTGAGCAGCGGTCTGAGCAGACGCCTGAGCGCGAGATGGGGTACTGGGAGCGCCAGGCGGCTGAGGATACGGCGCAGCAGAGCCCGGCATCGCCGTACGGGACGACCGCCTATCCGGCTTCCCCCGGCTATCAGGGGAGCTATCAGGGCGGCTATCAGGGCGGGCAGCCCGGTTACTCCCCCGGTTATCAAGGGGGTGCACCCGGCCTCCCTCCGGGCTTCCCAGGCGGCCAAACCGGCTATCCGCCGGGCTACCAAGGTGGCGCACCGGGCTATCCCCCGGGCTACCAGGGCGGTCAGACGGGATATCCGCCGCCGGGGAACCCGTACGCGTTCCACGCCCCCCGGCCCGACCATCCGCAGGCCGGGTTGGCGCTGGGACTCGGCATCGGTGGCCTGGTAGGCGGCCTCATCCTGTGCGGCCTGCCGCTGCTGGCCTGCCCGTTCGCGTGGTCGATCGGACACCGCTCGCTCAAGGAGATCCGAGCCTCGCAGGGACGCTATGGCGGCGAGGGCCAGGCCCAGACGGGAATGATCATGGGGATCGTTGGCAGCGTCTTGCTGGTGTTGGGGCTAATCGCCGTCATCGGCATAGCCATCGCCCTCGTCGCCAACGGCTCGGCGACCCAGACGAACGCCTGACTCGCCTCAGAGGCTGCATCCGACCAGTACCGGCTCGGTGACCATCTCGATCCCGAACCTCGCCAGGACGCCGTCGCGGATGGTGCGCGCCAGCGCAACCAGCTCGGTCGCGGTGGCAGCGCCGCGGTTGGTCAGCGCCAGCGTGTGTTTGCCAGACACTGCCGCGTTCTCGTTGCCGAAGCCCGGGGTGAAGCCGGACTGCTCGATCAGCCATGCCGCGCTGGTCTTCACCCGTCCGGAAGGCTGCGGCCAGGCCGGTGCGCCCGGTGGCAGCTGGGCCGGGTCGATCACCGGGTTGGTGAAGAACGAACCCACGCTCCAGGTGTCATGGTCACCCGGGTCGAGCACCATGCCCTTGCGGGCGCGCAGATCGAGCACTGCCCGACGGACGGCCGCCACCGGGGCTCGCTGCCCGGGCTCGACTCCCAGCGTCTGGGCCAGCTCGGCGTACCCCACAGGTGCGGAGAGATCTGCGAGCCGGAACTGGAAGGTCACCTCCAGTACGACGTACCGCCCCGGCTCGGCCTTGAACCTGCTCGTCCGGTAGCCGAAGCCGCAGTCCGCCGCGGCGAATGTCTTCGGAGTTCGTTCGCGCCGGTCCCAGCACCGGACCCTGGCAACGGTCTGGGCGACCTCCTGCCCGTAGGCGCCGACGTTCTGGATCGGGGTTGCCCCCACGGAGCCGGGAATCCCGGCCAGGGCCTCGACACCGACCCATCCTTTGGTCACCGCCTGCTCGACCAGCGCGTCCCACTCGTAGCCGGCACTGACCCGGACAAGGGCACCAGAGCACGTGTCCACATCGACGGCGAGCGAGTCGGTGCGCACCGCGACGACGCGACCGTCGAACCCCGCGTCGGCGACGAGGAGGTTGCTGCCTCCACCCAACACCAGGACCGGGATGCCTGCCGCGTCGGCGGAACGAACCTGCTCCACCAGGGCGGCTTCGTCGGTGACGGTCACGAACTCTGCCGCCGGCCCACCAACGCGCAACGTGGTGTGGTCGGCGAGCAGCTCAGCCAACGAAGACCGCCGTCGGGTTGCCGAGCACCTTCTCGCCCGAGCAGGTGACCTCCAGGGCGACCCGGACGAGCCCCTCCTGGACGCTTCGGACCAAGCCGGTCACGACCAGCTCGACACCTTCGTCGTCATCGGGGACGACGACCGGCTTGGTGAACTTGGCACCGAACTCGCGAACTCGCCCCGGACCGCCCGCCCAGCCCTGCACCGCACCGGCTGCCAGCGCCATTGTGTACATCCCATGAGCGATCACGCCGGGCAGCCCGACGACGACGGCCGTCCGGTCGGACCAGTGGATCGGGTTCCGGTCGCCGCTGGCACCGGCGTACCGCACCAGGTCGGCGCGAGTGACCTGGAAGCGCCGGGGGGCCAGCTCCTGGCCCTCGACGTAGGAGCTCATCAACCGCTCCGGTGCACCAGGCTTGCCCGGGCGGTGCACACCAGGGCGTCTTCTGAGTCGCTGATCGCGCTCGAGGTGGAGATGATGTCGACACCAGCAACCTGGCGGAGCCTCTCGACGCTGAGCCGCGCGGTCAGGATGTCCCCGACCAGCACCGGGCGGGTGTACTCGAAGCGCTGCTCACCATGGATCACATGCGACAGCTCGATACCCACTGCGGGATCCGACATCAGCTGCTGCATGGCGGCGAAGGCGACCACGATCGGGAAGGTCACCGGCGCCGGGTCACCATCGGTGTACGACGTCTGGGTGGCTGCGGCGAACTCGGCGACTCGCTCGCTGGTCACGTCGTACGGCGGCGTCGGCGCGAAGGTTCGTCCCACGAGCGAGGAGTCCACAGGCACACCGGCACGCTACCAGCGCCTCATCCGCCGGCCACGAGAGAGGCTCAGCGGGTCTCGCGGTGCTCGGTGTGCTTGTGGCAACGAGGGCAGAACTTCTTCAGCTGCATCCGGTCCGGATCGTTGCGGCGGTTCTTCTTGGTGATGTAGTTGCGTTCCTTGCAGTCCACGCACGCCAAGGTGATCTTGGGGCGGACATCGGAGCTCTTGCTGGCCACGTGGTGCTCTCTTCCTAGGACGCCGTCGGTAATACGGCTGCTGCTGGTGCTTTCGTAGCGGGGGCGGGACTCGAACCCGCGACACCACGATTATGAGCCGTGTGCTCTAACCACCTGAGCTACCCCGCCATCGCAAACCCTTACCGACCAGCGAATTGCCAACCGGGGCTGCGGCCCTCCGAGCCCCTTTACGGAATCGAACCGTAGACCTTCTCCTTACCATGGAGACGCTCTGCCGACTGAGCTAAAGGGGCGTTGCCACACC
>JALZBH010000192.1 GCA_030947625.1 Actinomycetota bacterium | reverse complement strand
ACCGGCGAGCTGTTGGCCACCGCTTCGCACCGCACGACGTTGGACACCGACGTGCTCGACGGGTACGACGCCTGCCGCGCTGCTCTCATCGAACAGGATCCCCGGGCCGCGGAGGCGGAGGTGCTGGCCTGCTCGTCGGCCGCTGGAGGCCTGCGCATCGCAGTGCTCGGCAACGAGGAGCTGGTCACCGCCGAGGCGGGCCGGCGGGTGGCGCTGTCCAGTGGGGGCAAGGTGGCGGGCGTACTCGGCGCTCCTGCCGACCTCTCCACGCTGATGGCCGCCGACCCCGACGTGGTGCTGCTCACCGGAGGCACCGACGGGGGCAATGTCGAGGCAGTCGTCGAAGCAGCTCGAGCACTGGTCGTGTGCGGCTGGCGGGGACCGGTCGTGGTGGCCGGCAACGTCGAGGCGCGCGGCGAGGTTGCCCGGATCCTGGCAGACGTCCCGCACATCCTTGCCGACAACGTGGTCCCGCGGATCGGCGTACTCGCGCCGGAGTCGGCGCGCCGCGCGATCCGAAACATGTTCCTTGCCCATGTGATCGGCGGCAAGCACCTCAGCTCACGCGCAGACTTCACCAGGATGGTCCGCGGCGCCACGCCGGACGTCGTACTCACCGGGGTCGAGGTGCTCTCGCGGGTCGCCGGCGACGTGGTCGTGGTCGACGTCGGTGGTGCCACCACTGACGTGCACTCGGCGGTCGGGCTCGACTCCGGGGACGATGGGCTCTCCCGTGACGTGGTCGCCTCGACGCCGCTGACGCGCACGGTCGAAGGCGACCTCGGCATGCGCTGGAGCGCAGTGAGTACGACGACCGAAGCGATCCAGGCCGGCCTCGCCGACGACTCGCTCATCGAGCCAGCGCGGCGCCGACAGGCCGATCCCGCATACCTGCCCGACTCCACGGCCGAATGCGGCGTGGACGAGAATCTGGCGACGGCAGCGGTCGTGCTCGCCGTGCGACGTCATGCCGGCCGCTCCCAGGTAGTGGTCGGCCCGGACGGGCGGGTCGTCGAGCGGAGTGGAAAGGACCTTCGCGAGGTCGGCCTGCTAGTGGGCTCCGGCGGCGTACTGCGGGTCAGCGAGCCGGCGACTGCCAAGCGCATCCTCGGCGCCGCGACCGGTCCGACGCCGGAGGGCTGGCAGCAGCCCGAGCACCCGGGCGTCGTCGTGGACCGCGACTACGTGCTGGCCGCGGTTGGCCTGCTCGCCGACCAGTACCCGCGGGCGGCCGAACGCCTGGCCGCTCACATCCTGGGCCCTGACCAACCAGCCTGACCAACCAGTTCCGCCGCACGCAGCGGCCACCGCAGAGGCTGACAGCTGCTGACATAGCCTGTCCCGGTGACGACCAACCCGGGCAGCTGGCGCGAGCGGGTTCGGGCGCAGGTTCGTGGTCGTCTCGAGGCGACCAGGGAGCGTCGGGCCGCCGACCTCGACGCCCTGGAGCAGGAGCCACTGATCGTGGTGGGGAGCTCGAACTTCTCGCCCGCGCACGTCCCGTTCGCAGTCGACCTGGCAGCGGCCTGGGCCTGGCGGTTCGTGGTGATCTGCGCGGCGGGAGCGATCATCTTGTACCTGCTGAGCTACCTGACAGTGGTCGTGCTGCCAGTGCTGGTCGCCCTGCTGATTACCGCACTGGTCTCGCCCATCGTGGAGTGGGTGCACCGACGGGGCCTACCCCGCAGGCTCGCGGCGCTGCTGGTGGTGATCGTCGGGATCGCCCTCATCGCACTGCTGCTGACATTCATCGGCCAGCAGATCTCCTCCAGCGTGGACCAGCTCTCCGCTCAGGTGGTCAACGCCTTGGAGGAGATTCGGCGCTGGCTGCAGACCGGCCCGCTGCACGCGACCGACTCGCAGATCAACAACGCGATCTCCCAGGCCCAGGCGTTCATCACCCGGCGAGGACAGCATCTGGTCGGCAAGATCTCCGAGGTCGGAGCCGCCGTCGGGCACATCGTCGCGGGCCTGTTCATCATCTTGTTCGGCACCTACTTCTTCCTCGCCGATGGCCGGCGGATCTGGACCTGGGTGGTGCGCCTCTTCCCGCGGGCCGCCCGCGTGCGGGTGGACTCCTCCGGCCGGGTCGCCTGGCGGTCGCTGACCCAGTTCGTCCGCGCCACGGTACTGGTGGCCGGCACGGACGCGATCGGGGTGATGATCGTCGCCGCGATCCTCAAGCTGCCGCTGGTCAGTGCCATCGGCGTGCTGGTGTTCCTCGGGGCGTTCGTTCCGCTGGTCGGCGCCACCGTGTCAGGCACGGTCGCCGTGCTCGTTGCGCTGGTCGCCCAAGGCCCCGTGGTCGCGCTGATCATGCTGGGCGGCTTGATCCTGGTCCAGCAGATCGAGGCCCACGTCCTGCAGCCGTTCCTGATGGGACGGTTCGTCTCGGTGCATCCGCTCGGCGTGATCATCGCGATTGCCACGGGGGTGGTGCTCGCCGGCATCCCCGGCGCTCTGATCGCCGTGCCGCTTACCGCGTCGCTGAACGCAGTCGTCCAGCACCTCGCGTCCTACACCGAAGTGGGCGAGAGCGCGTCGGAGTCCGAGGAGTCCGACCCCGACCCTGCGGTCGATGCCGAGCCGGTGCCGGAAGAGTCCGAGGGCTGACGTCCGGTCAGCGGCTTCTCCTTGATGAACAGCGCGACAATGCCGGCCAGCAGGACCAGGGGTACGGCGGTCAGGAACATCTCCGACAGCGAGCGGGAGAACGCGGTCTCGACCAGGGACCGCAGAGCAGGTGGCAGTCCCCGGATCGCGTCGACGTTCTGAGCGTTGACCTTCGGCGCACCGGCACCGGCGTGCGGATGCGGGATCAGGTCGGCGAGGTGGACGGCGAGACGGCTGGTCAGGATCGCCCCGAACAGGGCCGTGCCGAACGACCCGCCCATCTGCCGGAAGAACTGCACCGAGCTGGTAGCGGTGCCGATGTCGGAGCGGCTCACGGAGTTCTGCACGATCACGATCACCACCTGCAACGTCATGCCCAGTCCCAGGCCGAAGACGTACATCGCCACGGCCGCGTGCCAGTACGGCGTGTGGACACCGAGGCGCGACATGAGCACGAGCGCGACCGTGATGATCGCGGCGCCGAGTGGCGGGAAGATCTTGTAGCGCCCGGTGCGGGACATGAACTGTCCCACCGAGATCGAGGTACTGAAGATGCCCGCGATCATCGGCAACATCCCCAACCCGGACCGGGTCGGGCTCATCTGGTGGACCACCTGCAGGTAGACCGGCAGGAAGATCATCGAGCCGAACATCGCCACGCCGATGAGGAAGGCGAACACGTTGGAGACCGAGAAGATGGAGTTGCTGAACAGCCGCATCGGGATGATCGGCTCACTCGCCCGGCGTTCGACGAGGATGAACAGTCCGGCCAGCACAAAACCGCCGATGAGCAGCACCAGTCCGAAGGGGTCGCCCCAGCCGCGGTCGGGTCCGGCCCATGCCGTGTAGAGCAGGATCGAGCTCACCGAGGCCACCACGAGTGCGGCACCGAGGTAGTCGATGTCGTGGTTGCGGCGCACGTGCGGCATCTTGAGCGCGGCCGTGGTGACGACCAGCGCGATCAGGCCCAGGGGCACGTTGATGAAGAAGATCCAGCGCCAGCCGGGACCGTCAGCGAAGAAGCCCCCGAGCACCGGGCCGAGCACGGACGAGACGCCGAAGGTCAGTGCGAAGTAGCCCTGGTAGCGACCGCGCTCGCGCGGGGGAATCACGTCGCCCACGGTCGCCATCGCCAGCGCCATCAGGCCACCGCCGCCGAGCCCCTGCACCGCCCGGAAACCGATCAGCTGGACCACGTTGTGCGCCGAGCCGGACAGCAGTGAGCCGGCCATGAACGTCACGATCGCAATCTGGAACAGCAGCCGACGACCGTAGAGGTCGGAGATCTTGCCCCACAGTGGCGTGGACGAGGTGGCAGCCAGCAGGTATGCCGTGACCACCCAGGAGAGCTTGTTGAGCCCCCCTAGGTCGCTGGTGATCCGCGGTAGCGCGGTGCTCACGATGCTCTGGTCCAGGGCGGCCAGGAACATGCCGACCATCAGGCCGGACATCACCACCAGGATCTGCCGGTGGGAGAGGTAGCCGTTGTCGTCAGTTGTCACCAGACCATGCTCCCGCCAATGGTTGCTAGATGCAACTTGATCGGTGCTCCGGCCGGGTGATCGTGCTCACGGTGTACCCCTAGGGTGAAGCCATGGTGCCGAGCGCGACCCCGAGGGTGAGTCTGGCCGACATCGAGTCGGCCGCCGAGCTGCTGGTAGGGGTGTCGATCGAGACTGCGATGGAGGAGTCGCGCTGGCTCTCGGCGCTCGTCGGCGGCCCGGTGATGCTCAAGTGCGAGAACCTGCAGCGGACCGGGTCGTTCAAGATCCGCGGAGCGTTTGTGCGGATGTCCCGGCTCAGCCCCGAGGAGCTGGCCCGAGGGGTGGTGGCCGCCTCAGCGGGAAACCATGCCCAGGGGGTGGCACTCGCCGCACAGATGCTCGACATCAAGGCGACCGTGTTCATGCCCGAAGGCGCGCCGATCCCCAAGCTCAACGCGACCAGAGGGTA
>JALZBH010000067.1 GCA_030947625.1 Actinomycetota bacterium | reverse complement strand
GGAACGGGATCCGGTCGATGATCACCAGCTGGCAGGTCTCACCTGGCACATCGAGCCCCTGCCACAGCGACAGCGTGCCGAACAGGCAGGTGTGCGGGTCGCCGACGAACTGCCGCGCCAGCTCGGGGAGCTGGGCGTCCCCCTGCGCCAGCATGGTCAGGTGCGGCAGGCGCCGGCGGACCTCCTCGGCAGCAACCTCTGCCGCTCGCCGGCTCGAGAACAGTCCCAGTGTGCGGCCTTGGGCGGCGTCGACCAGCTCGACGATCTCGTCGAGGGTTGCGACCGCCATCTTTTCGCGGCCGGGCTGCGGCAGCTCGCGGGCGACGTACAAGATGGCCTGCCGGGCGTAGTCGAATGGTGAGCCGACGTCGATGCCCTCCCATGACCCCTCGGTCGAGCTCGCCGACACCCGGTCCTTGGGATCCAGTCCCAGGGTCGACGCGAAGGTGTCGAAGTCGCCGCCCAGCTTGAGGGTGGCCGAGGTGAACACCACCGTCTTGTCGGCGAGCAGGCGCTCGCGCATCTGGTCGGCCACGTTGAGCGGTGCCACGCACAGCAGGTTGCCGCCGCGTTGCCGGTCCCGCTCGGCAACCCACAACACGTCTGCCGCGAACCGGGCGGACATCCGCTCGGCGGTCTGGAAGATCTCCTGTGCCCAGCCCTTGGCCTGCGTGGATCCGGCGTCGTCGCCGGTGTCCTTGGGGAACGCACTGACCAGCGAGCGGGCAGCGTCTCTCACCAGAGCCAGACCGTCGGCAAGCTCCGGAGGAGTCTCGTCGACGCGGCCGGCAGGATGGTTCGCCACCGCCTCCCTCAGTGCCTCGGCAGCGTCGGCGAGGGCGTCGGCCTCCGAACCCTCGACATGGCGTTGCGAGCGCCGGGCGGCGCGCTCGATCTCGGGTATGGACAGCTCGTCGGTGGCGGCCTGGGTCACCCGAGCGGTCAGCTCATGGGCCTCGTCGACCACCACGAGGTCGTAGTCCGGGATCATCGGGATGCCTTCCACCGCGTCGATCGCCAACAGCGAGTGGTTGGTCACCACCAGCTGTGACCTCGAGGCTCGCTCCTTGGCGCGTTCGGCGAAACACACCAGTCCGTACGGGCACTTGGTGGCCCCCAGGCACTCTCGGTGGCTGACGCTTACCTGCCGCCAGATCCGGTCGGTGTGCCGCGGGGCGTGGTCGCGCTCTCCGGCGCTGTTGGTTTCGGCCTGCTCCTCTACCCACTCCCGAAGCGCGACCACCTCGGCGCCGATCGACCCTTCGGGCAGGTCGACCAGCACACCCTGGTCGTCGGGTACTCCTTCGCGCACCCGATGCAGGCAGGCGTAGTTGGACCGGCCCTTCAGTACGGCGTACGTCGGATCGACGCCCAGGACCCCGGACGCCGCCTCGACCAGCGCGGGGATGTCGCGTTCGACCAGCTGGTGCTGCAATGCCAACGTGGCCGTCGCGACCACGACCCGCTCCTGGTGCAGCAGCGCAGGCACCAGGTAGCCGAGCGACTTGCCGGTGCCGGTGCCGGCCTGGACGAGCAGGTGCCGTCCGGAGGACATCGCCTGCTCGACACGCTCGGCCATCTCGATCTGGCCCGGACGGTCCTGGCCGGACAGCGCCTCGACGGCTGCGGCCAGTACCTCCTGGACGGTTGGGTCGGCGGCCACCCGAGCACCCTATGCGCCTGACCTGCTAACCGATGAGGTACGGCGTCAGCTCGCCGGCAAGGTCGTCGTTGACCCGACCCCGGACAGCCGTCCCGGCGCCGGTGTGCTCGACGTGCTCGACCTCGCCCTGGGTGTGGAACCTGTTCAGCAGGTCGCCGCGCTCGTACGGCAGCAGCGCGGACACCAGCACGCCTGGTCTGGGCAGATCGGCCTCCACTGCAACAAGCGCGGCATCCAGACCTTGCCCGGTTTTCGCCGAGACCGCCACGGAGTGCGGCTCACGCTGCCGCAGCCGAGCCAGCACCATCGGGTCTGCGATGTCGGCCTTGTTGACCACGACCAGCTCGGGCACCTTGTCGGCTCCGATCTCGGCGAACACCTCCCGCACTGCCGTGATCTGGCCCTCCGGGTCGGGATGCGAGCCGTCGACGACGTGCAGGATCAGGTCGGCGTCGGCGACCTCCTCCAGCGTCGAACGGAACGCCTCGACGAGCTGGTGCGGCAGGTGCCTGACGAAGCCGACGGTGTCGCTCATCGTGTAGACGCGCCCGTCGCCGGTCGTCGTACGGCGGGTGGTGGGATCCAGGGTGGCGAACAGCGCATCTTCGACGAGTACGCCGGCCCCGGTGAGCCGGTTGAGCAACGAGGACTTCCCGGCGTTGGTGTAACCCGCGATCGCCACCGAGGGCACCTGGTTGCGACGCCGCTCGGATCGCTTGGTGTCGCGGGTGGTTTGCATGTGCATCAGGTCCCTGCGCAGCTTGGCGATCTTGGTGTTGATCCGGCGCCGGTCGGTCTCGATCTTGGTCTCACCGGGACCGCGGCTGCCAATGCCGCCGCCCTGGGCGCCGACCCGGCCACCGGCCTGTCGAGACAGGTTGCCACCCCAGCCGCGCAGTCGCTGCTTGAGGTAGCTCAGCTGGGCCAGCTCGACCTGGGCCTGGCCCTCCTTGCTCTTGGCATGCTGGGCAAAGATGTCCAGGATCAGCGCGGTCCGGTCGACCACCTTGACCTTGACCCGGTCCTCAAGGTTGCGCAGCTGGCTCGGAGCGAGCTCACCGTCGAAGATCACCGTGTCCGCACCGGTGGCCCGCACGATCGCAATCACGCCCTCGACCTTGCCGCGACCGATGTACGTCGCCGGGTCGGGACTGTCCCGCCGCTGGTAGAGCGCGTCCAACACCTGAGAGCCGGCCGTCTCGGCGAGCAGCGCCAGCTCGGCCAGGGACTTCTCGGCGTCCTGCGCCGACCCTTCGGTCCATACGCCGACGAGCACCACCCGCTCGAGCCGGAGCTGGCGGTACTCGACCTCGGAGATGTCCTCCAGCTCGGTCGAGAGCCCCGCCACCCGACGGAGGGCGTAACGCTCGGCCAGGTCCAGCTCGCCGGTGGTCTTCTCCTGCTCGAGGGCGGGCGCGTCGGCGTAGCCGGAATCCCAGCCGGAGGTCTGCTCAAGCTCGTCGTCGAGGGTGAAGTCGTCAGGTGCGTGTGTCATGTGTCCCTCACCCTAGGTCGGCACCGCGGCCGGAGCGAACGATTTGCCCCTCTGGCCTTGTCTCCGGGGTCATGCCGGGGTAGGGCTGGAGCATGGCCGATAGCGAGACCGACTCGACATCCCCTTCCGAGAACGCACCCGAGACCGACGTGCTCGACTCCGAGCCCAACGCCGACAGCGCTGAGGGTCTCGCCGGTGGCATGGGGGTCAGCAGCGAACGGGTGGGCACGATGCGTGGTTCCGAGCCGGGCACGAAC
Source organism: Actinomycetota bacterium (assembly GCA_030947625.1). Taxonomy (GTDB): domain Bacteria; phylum Actinomycetota; class Actinomycetes; order Propionibacteriales; family Nocardioidaceae; genus Marmoricola. The sequence continues at coordinate 8,032 of JALZBH010000067.1, read as the reverse complement.
GGCGCCGAACGCACCCAGGCGCCTACGCCGATCGCTGACCCGCCCCCCGAGCAGTCGTCTGATCCCGCTACCGGTGAACCGCACCCCGACCCGCCGGTCCTCAAGGACCATGGCCCTCGGTCGGGAGCCTGAGCGCTACTTGGGGGGCATCCGGATGCCCCCGTCGACGCGGACGGTCTCGCCGTTCATGTAGGAGTTCCTCACGCACTCGAGCACCATCGAGGCCAGCTCCTCGGCGACACCGAGCCGCTTGGGAAACAGCACCGATAGGCCGAGCTTGGCCTTGAACGCCTCCGCGTCCTCGCCCGCGCCGTAGATCGGGGTGTCGACCAGACCGGGGGCAACGGTGTTGAGCCGGATGCCCGCGGCAGAGAGATCGCGCGCCACCGGGAGCGTCATACCAACCACGCCACCCTTCGAGGAGGAGTACGCCGCCTGGCCGATCTGCCCGTCGAAGGCAGCCACCGAGGCCAGGTTGACTATCGCGCCGCGCTCGCCGTCCTCGTTGGGCTCGTTCTTGCTCATCGCACTCGCGGCAAGGCGGATCGCGTCGAACGTGCCGACCAGGTTGATCGCGATGACCCGCTTGTAGGCGTCCAGGTCGTGGGCGGAGGACGCCTCACCGTCGCGACCGATCGTGCGCTGCGCCCAGCCGATGCCTGCCGAGTTCACCAGGACCCGCAGGTCGGCGAGCTCGACGGCTCTGTCGACGGCCGCCTGGAGCTGGACGGTATCGGTGACGTCGACTGCCACGAAGGCGCCGCCGATCTCCTCGGCAAGCGCGGTGCCCTTCTCGGCATTGAGGTCCGCGACGACCACCCGGGCGCCCTCTTGGGCCAGCAGCCGCGCGGTGGCTGCGCCGATTCCGGAGGCGGCGCCGGTGACGAGCGCGCTGGCCCCTGAGATGTCCATGCGCCGCAGCATAGGACCCGTCAGCGGCCGCCCCAGCTCACAGGTCGGTGATCCCTTCGGCGACCAGCTGAGCGGATCCACTCAGCATGACCCGGTCGTCGCTCGTCCAGACGACGGTGAGGGTACCGCCAAGGACATCGACGACGTACGGCGTACCGCGCTCGGCCCCGTCCACCGAAGCGGCCGCCACCATTGCCGCGCACGCGCCGGTGCCACAGGACCGGGTCTCTCCGGAGCCCCGTTCGTGGACCCGCATGAAGAGATGCTGGTCACCTAGGCGCCGGACGAACTCGACGTTCACGCCGTCGGGGTAGATCGCATCGTCATAGCCAGGTGGTTCGGACAGTGCACCAGCCTGGGCAACGTCATCGACGAAGACCACCGCATGAGGGTTGCCCAGGCTGATCTCGGCTGCCGGCCACGAACGCTCACCGACGGTGATGGTGGTCTCGCCGAGAAGACGCGGGCTGCCCATGTCCACGGTGCTGCCGCCGCTCTCGAAGTTGAGCGTCTTCACCCCGTCGCGAGTGGCGATCGGCAGGGGATCCCGGGGGTCGACGTCGGCGTGGGTCGCCAGGTAGAGGCCCAGCACCCGGATCCCGTTGCCGCACATCTGACTCAGTGAGCCGTCACTGTTGCGGTAGTCCATGAACCAGGTGGCCTCAGTGCGAGCGGCGACGGCCGCGGGATCCTCGGTGGCGTCGGTGCGGACGACGCGGATCAGGCCGTCGCCGCCGATGCCGTGTCGGCGGTCACACAGCCGGGACACCTGTTCGGTGGTGAGGTCGAGCAGCCCGTTGGCGTCGGGAATCAGCACGAAGTCGTTCTCGGTGCCGTGTCCCTTGACGAAGGCGTAGTCCGTCGTACTCACCGCACCAGCGTAGTGGCGCCGACCCGCCGCCGCGTCGTCGCCGAAAACGTCTGCGCCGCGTGGCATGGTCGAAGCATGGACGAGCTACTCATGCTCCACGGCGTCACCGGATGGTGCGCCTCGTGCGCCACCGAGACGATCTTCCTGCCGGTCGACGAGCTCGGCCCAAGCTGCTGCACGGGGTGCGACTCAGCAGTCGTGACCGCCTTGGCCGCCTGAGGCGCCTTCGGTCACGACAGGCTGCGCAGCGCCTTCTCGACCCGGTCGGGGTCGTCGTAGCGCACCCAGGCGATCCGGTGGTCCTTGCGAAACCAGGATTCCTGGCGTCTGGCGAACCTCCTGGTGGCAGCGACGGTCTGCTCACGCGCCTGCTCTTCGGTGAGCTCGCCGGCGAGGAACGCGAGCACCTGTTGGTAACCCATGGCGCGGCTTGCCGTACGACTCTCGCGAAGGCCCGCCTCGGCGAGACGGCGTACCTCCTCGACCAGCCCTTGGGCCCACATCTGGTCGACTCGCCGGGCGACCCGGTCGTCGAGGGCCGGCCGGTCGATGGAGACGCCGACCTGAACCGTTCCGGGATAGTGGTACGCCGGCTCCGGCAGCCGGGCCTTGAAGGCCCGGCCGGTCAGCTCGATCACCTCGAGCGCTCGGATGATGCGCCGGCCGTTGCCCACGTCGATCTCCGCAGCGGCTGCCGGGTCGAGTTCCGTCAGCCGCTCGTGCAGGGCCCGCGAACCGTGAGCCGCATCCTCTGTTTCCAGCCTCCCGCGGACAACCGGGTCGGTGCCGGGAAAGTCGAGCTCATCGAGGATGGCCCGCGTGTAGAGCGCCGAGCCGCCGACCAGCACCGGTGTCCGGTCGCGCTGGTGGCACTGCGCGATCGTTGCCCGGCCCAGTCTTTGGAACTCGGCCACGTTGGCCGTCTCGGTCACCGCCATGAAGTCGAGCAGATGATGGGCAATCCCACGGCGCTCGGCCAGCGGCAGCTTCGCCGTACCGATGTCCATCCCGATGTAGACCTGCATGGCGTCGGTGTTCACGATCTCCCCGCCCAGCCGCCCGGCAAGGTCGAGGGCCAGCTCGCTCTTGCCGGCCGCCGTGGCTCCGACCACTGCGACGACGGGGGGAGGACCATGAGGCACCCGCCGAGTCTCCCAGAGCCAGGGTGAGCCACCCTTTCGCCGGACGACCCAGAGCCCTACGTTGGTGAGGTTCCGATACGAAAACCCCAACACCAGGAGTGCTCATGGGACTGATGGACGACGCGAAGGGCATGGCCGACTCGCACGACAAGGAGGTCGACCAGGGGATCGAGAAGGCTGGCGACTTCGCTGACAGCAAGACCGGGGACAAGTACAAGGACCAGGTCGACAAGGGTCAGGACTTCCTCCAGGAGAAGACCGGCGAAGGCGACACGGCCAACCCGCCGAACTAGGCGCCACCCCCGCCGGGGTCCTCGACTACGGTTCGGCACATGACCCAACCCGAACCACAGGTCGACCCTGCCCCGGAGGCCCACCCTGGCGGCGCGGACGCGGTAGCCGACGACCCGGACGACTTTCCGCTGCAGACTCCCGACCAGCCGCGAGCCGCGCACGTCGAGGAGATGCCGGAGGAGATCGGCGAGCCGGAGGGCACCGACCGCGACCGGGATGAGGGCACCAGCGGCAGCTCGGAGAGCGACGACGATGCCGCGTCCAAACCGGAGAAGGACGAGCCCGCCTGAGCTGTCAGCCGCCGGCCGGCACCCCGAGCTGTGGCATGCCCAGCGCAACGCCAGGTCGCGGCTCGGTGCTTCGGCTCTCCCACGCATCGCCCGCGCGGGTGCGCCGGACCGCAGCGACCGAGCCGTCGGCCACCAGATGGTGGGGTGCGGCCTTCGTGACGACAACCTCGACCAGGTCTCCCGGGCGCAGCGGCACCGGCTCTCCGCGGGCGTCGAGTGGCGAGAAGTGCACCAGCCGGTTGTCTCGCGCCCGCCCGGAAAGCCGGTGCGTCGCTGCATCCTTGCGTCCCTCGCCCTGGGCCACCAGCAGCTCGAGCCGGTGGCCGACCAACCGCGAGTTCTCGGCCCAGGCGATCTCCTCGACCAGCGCAACCAGCCGTTCGTAGCGCTCCTGCACGACGGTCGGCGCGACCTGGTCGGGCAGGGCGGCGGCCGGCGTACCCGGGCGCTTGGAGTACTTGAAGGTGAACGCCCCGGCGAACCGAGCCTCGCTGACCACCTTCATGGTCTGCGAGAAGTCGGCCTCGGTCTCGCCGGGGAAGCCGACGATGATGTCGGTGGTGATCGCTGCGTCGGGCATTGCCGTGCGGACGCGGTCGATGATCCCGAGGAACCTGTCCTGACGGTAGGACCTGCGCATGTCCTTGAGCACCTTGTCCGACCCGGACTGCAGCGGCATGTGCAGCTGCGGCATCACGTTCGGCGTCGCTGCCATCGCCTCGATGACGTCGTCGGTGAACGCCGCCGGATGCGGGCTGGTGAACCGCACCCGCTCCAGCCCCGCGATCTCGCCACAGGCGCGGAGCAGCTTCGAGAATGCGAACCGGTCGCCCAGCTCGACGCCGTAGGTGTTCACGTTCTGTCCGAGGAGGGTGACCTCGGCGACGCCCTCGGCCACCAGAGCCCGGATCTCGGCAAGCACCTCGCCCGGAGGGCGGTCCTTCTCCTTGCCCCTCAGGCTCGGGACGATACAGAACGTGCAGGTGTTGTTGCAGCCCACGGAGATGCTCACCCAGGCGGCGTACGCCGACTCGCGCTTGGTGGGCAGCGTCGAGGGGAACACCTCCAGCGACTCCAGGATCTCGACCTGGGCCTCCTGTTGGACGCGCGCCCGCTCCAGCAGAACCGGCAGCGAGCCGATGTTGTGCGTGCCGAACACCACGTCGACCCACGGGGCCCGGCGAGTGATCTCACTACGGTCCTTCTGAGCCAGACAGCCACCGACCGCGATCTGCATGCCCGGGTTGCGCGCCTTGGCCGGCGCCAGATGACCGAGGTTGCCGTACAGCTTGTTGTCGGCGTTCTCCCGAACCGCGCAGGTGTTGAAGACCACCACATCCGCCTGCGCACCCGGGGCTGCGGCGACGTAGCCCGCGTCCTCGAGCAGGCCGGAGAGCCGCTCGGAGTCGTGGACGTTCATCTGGCACCCGTAGGTGCGGACCTCATAGGTGCGCATGTCCGCACCAGGGTACGGCGCCGTACCCCTACGTCGCTCAGGCGTTCTCCTTGCGGAAGGTGGCCGTCCCCCACCAGAGCGCCACCGCGAACAACACCACCGCCCAGCCCGTCCCCCAGAACATCTGTGAGCTGCCGAAGTGACCACCGAAGGCGCTGCGGACGGCATCGACGACCCATCGGATCGGCATGAAGTCGCTTGCCCGAACCAGCCACGCTGGTCCGATCGTCATCGGCAGCAGGATTCCGGAGAGGAGCAGGACCGGCATCATCACCATGTTGATCACCGGTGCCATCACGTCCTCGCTCTTGGTGGTCAGGGCCAGAGCGTTCGAGGCCGCGGCGCAGGCGCCGCCGATCAACAGAGTCAGCAGCACCCCGACGACGACGCCGGCTGCTCCTGCGTGCATGCCCAGCACATAGCCCAGTCCGACCAGGATCAGAGCCTGGACGAAGAGCTGCAGCAGGTCTCGGGAGAGCCGGCCCACCAGCAGGGCGGTCCGGTTGGCCGGAGTGACCCGCTCGGCCTCGATCACCCCTTCGCGCCACTCGCCGATCAGGCTGAAGCCGGCGAAGAAGGCGCCGAAGATCCCGAGCTGCACCAACATTCCCGGCACGAAGAACGTGTAGGCGTTGGTTGCGCCGAACCGGCCGATCAGCGGCTTGAGCAGGGGTCCGAACAGGAGCAGGTACAGGACCGGCTGGAGCATCCCGATGATCACCCAGGCGGGGTTGCGCAGGTTCATCCGGAGCTGGCGGTTGAACACGATGTAGCTCTCGCGGGCGAACGTCACTGGGCTTCTCCTTCGGCGATGGACTCGGGTGCGTCGACGGCCTCGGCATCGCGCAGCGACCTGCCGGTCAGGGTCAAGAAGACATCGTCGAGCGTCGGCCGGATCACCTCTATCGCGTCGAGGTCGATCCCGCTGGCGTCGAGGTCGCGGAGCAGACCCGGTATGGCCTTGCCCGCTCGCTGTACGCGACCACGCACATGGTGACCCTCGACCTCGACGCCGATGGCTCCGTGGCGGGGCGGCTCGGCGATTGCACCGAGGCGCTCAGCGGTAACCGCCAGCTTGTCGGGATCCGCCACCTCGAGGTCGACGAGGTCGCCTGCGACCTGGGCCTTGAGGTTGTCCGCGGTGTCGCTGGCCACGATCGTGCCCTTGTCGATGATGATGATCCGGTCACTCAGCGCGTCGGCCTCATCGAGGTAGTGGGTGGTCAGGAAGACGGTGGCGCCCCGTCGGGTGCGCAGATCCGCGATGTGCTGCCACAGGTTCGCCCGGGCCTGGGGGTCCAGACCCGTGGTGGGCTCGTCGAGGAACATCAGTCGGGGCTCGTGGATCAGGCCCATCACGATGTCCAGGCGCCGCTTCTGGCCCCCGGACATGTGCTTCGGCATCCGGGTCCACAGACCTGGAAGGTCGAACTGCTCGAAGAGAGCCTTGCCGCGTTCCTCCACCACAGACCGAGGCAGGCCGTACAGCATGCCGTGGTCCATCACCTCGTCCCCGGCGCGAGCACCGCTGAACGCCCCGCCGACCTGGGAGACATAGCCGATGCTGCGGCGTACCTGCTTGGGTTCGGTGGCCACGTCGTACCCCGCGACGGTGGCGGTGCCCCGAGTCGGGGTGAGCAGCGTGGTGAGAATGCGCAGGGTGGTGGTCTTCCCGGCGCCGTTAGGACCGAGGAAACCGACGACCTCACCCTCTTCGATGTCGAGGTCGACCCCGTTGACGGCTCGGACCTCGGTCTTCGCCCTGCCTTGGCGGGTGTGGAAGATCTGCACCAGTCCCCTGGCGTGAATCATCTGCTCTCCTCGCTCTGGTCGGGTGATCGACCGCGCTGTCCATCAAAGACCATTGCCGGGACCAAGACTCATCGCAGCGGTTTGGCCGTGACCCACAGCCGGATGCGGCCCTCGATCACGATGTCGCCGTCTGCGCGCACGCCGCGGACCCGCACCGCAACGTCGGTGTCGCCATCGGACCACTGTGCCGGGTCGGTCTCGGCGATGCAGAGAATGTCTGAGTCGGCCCTCGCGATGTAGCTGACCTCCATGCCCTTGGGGATCCAGCGCTTGTCGACCGGGATGCTCACCTCGGCCAGCGCACCCATCGCGGCTTCCAGCCCGTTGCACAGCGCGATGGCGTGGACGGTGCCGATGTGGTTGCGTACGCCGCGACGGTTGCGGATCACCAGCTCTGCATGGTTGGGCTCGAGCACGGTGAAGCGGGGCCGGATCGTGGCGAAGTACGGCGCTCGCCGGGCAAACGCGAACGAGAACGCTCGGGTGCCGATGATCGGGATAGCGCTGGCCCGGTTGTAGAGGTCGAGAACCTTGGTCATGGGGGCAACCTGCGCAGCTCCTCTCGGGCCACCCGGAAGGCCACCGAAGAGGAGTGCCCCTTGCGGATCAGCATCCCGGCGAGACGGCGTACGGCGACCTGTTCGTCGAGGTCGCGCACCGACCGGAGCTTGCGTCGCACCAGCATCCGGGCCGACTCGGTCTCGTCGTCGTCGTCGACCCGGTCCAGTGCCTCCCGGGCCACCTCGTCGTCGATGCCCAAGCGGTGCAGCTCCTGGGCCAGGGCTCGGCGAGCCAGGCCGCGTTCGGCCTGGCGTTGGTCCACCCACTCCCGGGCGAACGCCGCGTCGTCGACGAGCCCGACCTCCTCGAACCGGTCCAGGAGCGCGTTGCCGATCTCGTCGGGCACGTTGCGCCGGGCGAGCTTCTTGGCCAGGTCGGACCGGCTGCGCGCCCGACCGGTCAGCTGGTCCAGCAGGATCTTGCGAGCCACCGACTCGGGGTCAGCGGGAGGGCCAAGGTCCCGGTCGGGATCTCGGCCGGGCTCGACCACTGGCTTAGAAGTCGATGCCATCCGGGTCGACCACGGCGGTACCGCCAGCACCGGCAGCACCTGCAGCACCGGCACTCGCGGGAGTGTCCACCGCCGGTCCGATGCCCAGCTTCTCGAGGATCCGCTTCTCGATCTCGTTGGCAAGATCGGGGTTGTCGTTCAAGAACGTGCGGGCGTTCTCCTTGCCCTGCCCGAGCTGGTCGC
>JALZBH010000066.1 GCA_030947625.1 Actinomycetota bacterium | reverse complement strand
CTGCTGGAAGGCGACGTCGTCCTCGAAGTCGCCGGGCACGAACCGGAACCCCTCGGCGAGCTGGTGCCAGACCTCCTCGCGGAACTCGGTCCGGGCATGGGCCTTGACCGACTCGTGGACGATCTGAGCGAAGTCCTCATGGGCCCAGTCACGCCTGGCGTAGCCAACCAGGCTGAAGCCAGGGGGCAGCAGCCCGCGGTTGGCCAGGTCGTAGATCGCCGGCATCACCTTCGTCCGGGACAGGTCACCGGTCACCCCGAACAGCACCATCCCGCACGGCCCGGCGATCCGCGGCAGCCGCCGGTCCTGCGGGTCGCGAAGAGGGTTGGTGCTCATCCCAGCGCTTTGCGTACGGCGGCTAGGCCGGCGTCGTGCTCGCTCAGGTGCAGCCGGAGCACCGGCCGTCCGTGCTTGGCGAGCACGGCTGCGTCTCCGGTCGCCTGTGCCGCGATGAACTCCCCGAACGTGAAGGGGCGCCCCGGGACTGCCAGGTCCTCCTGCGGCTCGGTCGTGATCTGGAGGAACACCCCATCCGGGGGACCGCCCTTGTGGTACTGACCGGTCGAGTGCAGGAACCGCGGCGCCCAGCCAAAGGTCGTCGGGCGGCCGGTCCGGCTTGCCAGCGTCTCGCGCACCTGCGCCAGGGAGACGTCCTCCGCCCGGTCGAGATAGGCCATCACGGCGAGGTAGCCACGCACTCCGAGCTGACCGAGGAGAGCTTCCATCGCCCCGACGACGCTCGACACGTCCTCGCCGAGCAGTCCGTCGGTCGCGAAGACGTCCACTGCTCCGTCGGTGAACGCCGGCTCGGGCTTGCCCGAGCCGCCCTCGAGCATGTCGCGGGCTGCCTGCTTGGCGCTCTCGACGTCCGGCTGGTCGAACGGGTTGATGCCGATCATCCGGCCGGCAATCGGCACGGCGTACTCCCACAGGAGCAGCGCGCCGCCGAGCGGCACCTTGATGGCGGCACCGTAGCCCGACGCCGGCGGGGCGTCCTCGGGCACGTCCCCGAGGGTGACCAGGACCTCGTCCTCGGTGCTGGGCACGAAGTTTGGGGCTGAGACGTCCGGCACGACGACGGGAAGGATGCCGCGTCCCTCCTTCCCCGTCGACTCTGCGATCAGCTGCTCGACCCAGTCGCCGAAACCGACGATGCCCGAACCGTGCTCGGCCAGCGCTGCCTTGTCGACGCCGTGCAGGTTGGCCAACCCGAGGAGGCCGCCCAGGCGCAGCCCCGGGTTGTCCACGGAGTCAGCCTCGAGCGCCGGAGCGATCGCGGCCGCCTCATCGAGCAGCCCGCCGATGTCCGCTCCGGCCAGGCCGCTGGGCACCAGCCCGAAGGCGGTCAGTGCGGAGTAGCGGCCGCCGACGCCGGGGTCGGCATGGAAGACCTGGTAGCCGGCTTCGGTCGCGGACTCATCCAGGGGCGACCCGGGATCGGTGACGACGATGATGTGGTCGGCCGGCTTGCGTCCTGCGTCGGTCAGCGCCTTCTCGTAGGCGCGGCGCTGGCTGTCGGTCTCCACGGTGCCGCCGGACTTGCTGGAGACCACCACGATCGTGCGTTCGAGGCGGTCGGCAAGCGCGGACCGCACATAGTCGGGGTCGGAGGAGTCGAGCACGGTCAGCTCGACACCCGCGGTTCGGCAGATCACCTCCGGCGCGAGCGAGGATCCGCCCATCCCGCACAGCACCACATGGTCGAGGCCGGCGTCGTTCAGCCTGGATCTGAGCTCGGCCAGCTGCTTTACCAGCGGGCGGGACTCCTCGGCCAGCCCGACCCAGGCGAGCCGCTTGCCGGCCTCGGACTCGGCATCCTCGCCCCACAGGGTCGGGGTGCGTGAGGCGATGCCGGAGGCCACCTTGTCGTCGACGAGCTGCTGCACGGCATCGGCGTACGCCTGCTCGTCGGGGTAACCGATGTAGAGCTGGAGACCGCCATCCCCCGACGTCGTGTTCCACGACGTCACTTGGCGGACCCCTGGCCGGCATGGGCGGCGTCGAGACTCTTGTGCACGGTGCCGAGCAGCTCGTCCCAGGAGGCCACGAACTTGTCCACGCCCTCCTTGATCAGGACCGCGATCACGTCGTCGTAGTCGATGCCGGCAGCTTGGAGGTCGGCCATCACCTGGCGCGCGTCGGCATAGTGCGGCCGGACCTGGTCGCCCTGGATCTTGCCGTGGTCCGCGACCGCGTCGAGGGTCTTCTCCGGCATGGTGTTGACGGTCTCCTCGACGGCCAGCCCGACGACGTACATGGTGTCGTCGTAGTCGGGGTTCTTGACGCCGGTGGACGCCCACAGCGGACGCTGCCGGCGCGCGCCGTCCGTGGCCAGCGCGGCCCACCGGTCGGTGTCGAAGAACTTCTCGAACGCCTCGTAGGCAAGCCTGGCGTTGGCCACCCCTGCCTTGCCCAACAGCTCGTCGTGACCGCCGGCCTTGTCGAGGCGCTTGTCGATCTCGGTGTCGACCCGGGAGACGAAGAACGACGCCACGGAGTGGAGCTTGCTGAGGTCGTGACCGTTCTCCTTGGCCTTCTCGACGCCGGCGATGAAGGCCTCCATCACGTCGTGGTACTGCTCGAGACCGAAGATCAAGGTCACGTTGACGCTGATGCCCACACCGAGCGTCTCGGTGATCGCGGGGCAGCCTTCCTTGGTGCCGGGGATCTTGATCAGCAGGTTATGCCGGTCCACCTTCTTCCACAGGTCGGCGGCCTGCTTGACGGTGGCGTCGGTGTCGTGGGCCACCCCGGGAGTGACCTCGATGGACACCCTGCCGTCCACTCCGTCGGTGTTCTTGAATGTCTCGGCGAGGACATCGCAGGCGTTTCGTACGTCGGTGGTGGTCAGCTCGAGGACCGTTCGGTCCACGTCGGCCCCTTCGCCGGCGAGCTGCCGCACCTGGTCGTCGTACCGCTCTCCGTCGGCAAGTGCCGTGGCGAAGATCGACGGGTTCGTGGTCACCCCCACGACATGGGAGTTCTTCACCAGATCGGCGAGGTTGCCGGTCTCGATCCACTCGCGGGATAGGTCGTCGAGCCAGATGGAGACCCCGGCCTCCGCCAGCTGCTGCAGGTTGTCGGACATGTGCTGCTCCTTTGGTCGGTGGGAAAGTGAACGGGTCAGCCGCTTACCGTCCGGATGCTGTCCTCGGCCGCGTCCGCGACCGCCTGGGCAGTGATGCCGTACTCCTGGTAGATCCGTGCATAGTCCGCGGAGGCGCCGTAGTGCTCGAGCGAGACAATCCGGCCGTGGTCGCCGACGATTTCGTGCCACCCCTGGGCGACTCCGGCTTCGACGCTGACGCGGGCCTTGACGGGGGGCGGGATCACCGTCTCGCGGTACGACGACTCCTGCTCGTCGAACCACTCCCGGCACGGCATCGAGACCACCCGCGCGGAGATGTCCTTTGCCGCCAGCAGCTCCCGCGCATCGACCGCGAGCTGGACCTCCGAGCCGGTGCCGACCAGGACGACGTCGGGCAGACCACCCTCGGTGTCGAGCAGGACGTAGCCGCCTCGGTGCACGTTGGAGACGTCGCTGAACCCGTCCTCGTCGCGGGGGAAGACCGGGACGTTCTGCCGGGTCAGGACCATCCCGGCAGGACGGTCGGTGTGCTCCAGCACGGTCTGCCAGCATGCGGCGACCTCGTTCGCATCGGCCGGGCGGACGACGTCGAGGCCGGGGATGGCGCGTAGTGCCGCCAGCTGCTCGACCGGCTGGTGGGTCGGCCCGTCCTCTCCGAGACCGATCGAGTCGTGGGTCCAGACGTAAGTCACCGGCAGGCCCATTATCGCCGCGAGCCGTACCGAGCCCCGCATGTAGTCGGAGAACGTGAGGAAGGTGCCGCCGAAGACGCGAGTGCCGCCGTGTACCGCGATGCCGTTCAGGATCGCGCCCATGCCGTGCTCGCGGATGCCGAAGTGCAGCACCCGACCAGCCACGGGGTCGGCCTTCCACATCTTCGTGGCGCGGTCCTTGGGGACGAACGATGCGGCGTCCTCGATCGTGGTGTTGTTGGACTCCGCCAGGTCCGCCGAGCCGCCCCACAGCTCCGGGATCTTCTCGGCCAGCGCGTTGATCACCGCGCCGGAGGCCTTGCGGGTGGCCATCCCCTTCTCGTCAGCCGGGAAGCTCGGCACCGCCTTGGTCCAGCCCGTTGGCAGTGTCCGGGTCTGCAGGCGGTCGAAGAGCTCGGTGTCGGCGGACGGCTTCTTGGCCCAGGCGTCGTACTCCTCCTGCCAGGAGGACTGCGCCTGCTTGCCGCGCTCGACGGCCTCCCGGGTATGGGCGAGTACGTCGTCGGCGACCGCGAAGGTCTTGTCCGGGTCGAACCCGAGAACCTTCTTGGTGGCGGCGACCTCGTCCTCACCCAGGGCGGAACCGTGCGCCTTGCCGGTGTTCTGCGCATCGGGCGCGGGCCAGGCGATGATCGTGCGGAGCCGGATGAAGCTGGGTCGGCGGGTCTCGCGCTGGGCGGCCTGGATCGCCTTGGACAGTGCTGGGACGTCCTCTTCGTACTTCGTGCCACCGTGAGTCCAGTCGACCTCCTGCACATGCCAGCCGTAGGCCCGGTAACGCATGGCGACGTCCTCGGTGAAGGCGACGTCGGTGTTGTCCTCGATCGAGATCTGGTTGTCGTCGTAGATCATCGTGAGGTTGCCGAGCTCCTGGGTGCCGGCGATCGAGGACGCCTCGGAGCTGACCCCCTCCTCCATGTCGCCGTCGCTGCAGATGGCGTAGATCTGATGGTCGAAGGGCGACGCACCCTCGGCGGCGTTCGGGTCGAGGAGGCCGCGCTCGCGCCGGGCCGCCATTGCCATGCCTACGGCGTTGCCCACACCCTGTCCGAGGGGGCCTGTGGTCGTCTCCACGCCGGCAGTGTGGCCGTACTCAGGATGCCCGGGTGTCTTGCTGGCCCAGGTGCGCAGCGACTTCAGGTCTTCGAGCTCCAGACCCCAGCCGCCGAGGTACAGCTGGATGTACAGGGTCAGGCTGGAGTGGCCGCAGGAGAGTACGAAGCGGTCGCGGCCGGGCCAGTGCGGGTCGGCCGGGTTGTGGCGCATCACCTTCTGGAACAGCAGGTACGCCGCCGGCGCCAGGCTCATCGCCGTGCCGGGATGACCGTTGCCGACTTTTTGCACCGCGTCCATCGCCAGGCACCGGATCGTGTCGACGGCCCGCTTGTCGGTCTCGGTCCACTCCAGCGTCGTGCTCAAGGCAGGTTTCCTCTTCCGTTCGAGGTGGGGTGGACTTTGGTTGACCACCTTCATCGAGCCTACTCACGCGACCGGACCGGATCGACCCCGATGCACCCGGATACACTTCCGACCGTGACAGCCGTGGACTCGCAGGCGCCTTTCGAGAGCCGGGTTGTCTCACACGTGATGCCGAGAGACGTGCTGGCGGCGTACGTCGGACTGATGAAGCCGCGGGTCATCGAGCTGCTCCTGCTGACCACCGTGCCGGTGATGTTCTTCGCCCAGCGAGGTGTACCGCCCCTGGATCTCGTGGTCGCGACGGTGCTTGGAGGTACCCTCTCGGCCGGGTCCGCAAACGCCCTCAACTGTGTCTATGACCGTGACATCGACGAGCAGATGCGGCGGACCCGTCGGCGGGCACTGCCCCGACACCTCGTCTCACCCCGGGCTGCGTTCGTCTTCGGGATCGCGCTGGCCGTGATCTCGACGCTGGTTCTCGGTTTCCTCGTGAACTGGCTCTCGGCCGGGCTGGCACTGGCAGCCTCGGCCTTCTATCTCTTCGGCTACACGATGCTGCTCAAGCGGCGGACCACCCAGAACGTGGTGTGGGGTGGCATCGCCGGCTGTTTCCCGACGCTGATCGGCTGGACGGCGGTGACGGGGTCGTTCGGCTGGCCGCCGGTGGTCTTGTTTCTGGTGGTGTTCTTCTGGACGCCGCCGCACACCTGGGCGTTGGCGATGCGATACCGCGAGGACTACGCGAGAGTCGACGTCCCGATGCTGCCAGTACGCCGGTCCGCGGAGGCGGTTGCCCGGCAGATCGTGGCGTACTCCTGGGTGATGGTCATGGTCTCGCTCAGCCTGTGGCCGATCGCGAACACTGGTTGGCCCTACCCGGTCGCCGCACTCCTGCTCGGCGCTGCCTTCCTCGTCCAGGCGCACCTGATGTGGGCGCGCGCTCGGCGCAGCGAGGAGCTCACCGTGGTCAAGCCGATGCGGCTGTTCCACTGGTCGAACATGTACCTCTCGCTGCTGTTCGTCGCGGTCGCGCTCGACCCCCTGCTCAAGCGCTGAGCTCACCGAAGCCACACCCGTCACCTCCTTCTCGCGAACCTGACCGAGCCGTCGGGCAGCCTTTGGTGGTCGTAGGTGGCGTGGCGTCGTGATGCGGCGGTGGTGGAAGTGGCATAGCGGTACGGCGTCGGCGAGGTTGGTGTTGCGCCGGCGGTCCAGGGTTGTCGGTGGTGGAGCTCGCACCAGGCGAACGGGCGTTGGCAGCCGTCGGCGGTGCAGGTGCTGTGGGTCGTGGCCAGCGCGACGCGTTGGGTCTGGGTGAACAGTCGTTGTTGCCGGCCCAGGTCCAGGGGGAGGGAGGCACCGCCGAGCACGGGCGGGCAGGAGACCGGCTGAGCAGGCGAGGCGGCGGGCCTCGCCGGCGCTGATCTGGTCTGCGGTGTCCAGTCCGGTGGCCTTCAGGGCTCCGTGGAGGACGGTGTGGTCCACGGTGATGACCAGGGAGGCGGCGACCTTGCCGTGAAGGCGGTCGGTGGGTAGGTGTTCGAGGAGCTCGGTGAACGCCAGGCCGCGTTCGTGGGCCCAGTCGGTGCGCCACCCGGTGAGTCCCGCTTGGGCGTGGGTGGCGCCGAGGCGGCCACGGCAGCCTCGACTTCCCGCCCTTCAGCAGGGGCGTTCCGGCTTTCGATCGCCGTGGGTCAGCTCGAGACGGTCTCGGCCAGCTTCGCCAGGGAGTCCTCGAGCTGCGCCTTGGAAACCAGGGGGAACTTCAGCTTCTTCAGCAGCTCCTGGTCGGTGACCTTGCTCCAGTCGTAGGTAAGCCGCACCTCGGTTGCATCCGGGCCCTCCGGCTCGAGCTCGTACATCCACTCCCAGCCGGGCGGATCGGTGCCGGCGGGTGCGGTCTTCCAGGCGAGCATGTGGTTCTTGTCATACCCGGTGACATGGTTGTCGGTCTGGTAGTCACCGCCCATGTGGTCACCGGTCATATTCATGGTGAACTTCTCACCGGTCCCGGTGACCCGGTCGGAGCGGTCGTCGCCGCGGACGAAGCCGGAGCCGTCGAACTCAGCATGCCGGGCCGGGTTCGAGAGGACCTCGAAGATCTGGTCGGACGGGGCGTCGATGGTGCGCTGGACAGTGATCGAGGTGTCGTTATCGTTCATGTTGTCGATACTGCGTCAGGTTCGGGACCGGGACAACCCCAACCGGCGCGCCTGACTCGCGCACGTTGAGCAGCGCCCAGGTGACGGCGGCAGAGATCAGGGCGGCGCCGAGCACATGGAAGCCCACCAGGAGGATGGGCAGCTGGGTGAAGTACTGCACCAAGCCGATCGTGCCCTGCAGCAGCTCCACCAGCAGGAGTACGGCGATGGCCCGTCTGGCCGCAGGCGCCACGCCGGTGACTGCTGCCACCGCGAGCAGCCCGACGGTTAGCCCGACGAACAAGAACACGAGGTCGGCGTGCAGCTGGGCCATCTGCAACGGGGACAGGCCGTTCCGTCTGCTGTGGATGTCTCCGGCATGAGGACCGGCTCCCGTGACCACCGTCCCGGCGTACATCACCAGCCACCCGACCGCGAAGGTTGCCCAGGCCAGGCCAACAGCAGGCCCGCGAGCCAGCACAGGGGAGGGAACGTCGGTTCGTCGGAGGAACAGCACCGCAACACCGGTCATCGCCAGTGAGGTCAACAGATGCAGCGAGACCAGCCACGGGTTCAGCTGCGTGCGTACGACGATCCCGCCGATCACCGCCTGGGCGGGTACGCCGAGCCCCAGAACTAGCGCCAGCACGCGGAGCTCACGCCTCCCCGTCTGCCAGGCGGCGACGAACGTCGCGATCGCGATCACCGCCAGCACGAAGCCGATCATCCGGTTGCCGAACTCGATCGCACCGTGAATTCCCAGAGCCCGATGGGCCACGAACGACGTACTGGTGCACCGTGGCCACGCCGGGCAGCCCAGTCCCGAGTCGGTCAACCGCACGGCGCCACCAGTCACGACCAGCGCAATGTTCGCCACCAGGGAGGCCCAGCCGAGCGGGCGGACGAAACGGCTCACTCCCATTGGAACGTCCTCGCTGTCAGCACAGTGCCCACGATCGCCCAGCCGAGCAGTACGACGATCCCGATCCAGTCGACACTTCCCTGGATCAGCGCCCTTCGCATCGACTCGCCGAGCGCCCCCGAGGGCAGCCAACGCACGACGTTTCCGAAGCCGCCGTACGCCGACACCGGGAGTACGACGGCTCCGCCGACCATCAGCAGCAGGTAGACCAGGTTCGCGGCCGCGAGCGTCGCCTCGGCCCGCAGGACGCCGGCCAGGAACAAGCCCAGCGACGCGAAAGCTGCCGTGCCGAGCACGACCGTGAGCGCCGCGGCCAGCACGACAACCACCGGACCCGACCTCCCGAGGGCCGGGCTCGACCAGCCGAGGAGCACGGCGACGATACAGATGACGGCGATCTGGAGGACCTCGACGAGGAGCAGGCCGCCGACCTTGCCGGCGAGCAGTCCCGAACGTGGCAGCGGCGAGGACCCGAGCCGCTTGATCACGCCGTACCTGCGCTCGAAGCCGGTCGAGATGGCCAGCGAGGTGAACGCTGTCGACATCACCGCCAGCGCCAGGACGCCGGGAGTGAACACCTCGATCGGCCGGTGGGTGAGATGCAGGCCCAGGTGGTGCGCCCCTTCGACGCCGCCGACAAGCACGACCACCGGGATCACCACGGCGAGCAGCAGCTGTTCCCCGTTGCGCAGCATCAACCGCGACTCCATCACCGACTGCGCCGCGACCATCCGACGCAGCGGGGCCGCCCCGGGCCGTGGGGTGAACGTGATCAAGGGTTCAGCTCCCGTCCGGTCAGCTCGAGGAACACGTCCTCGAGGCTGCGCTGGCCCAGGGTCAGCGCTTCGGGCAGTACGCCGTTGTCCTCGCACCAGCGCGAGACCGTTGCCAGCGTGCTCGAGTCCGCAGGTCCGGTGACCAGCAGGCTGAGTTCGCCGAGCTGGGTGACCTGGGTGGCCTCGCCTAGGGCCGAGCGCAGCGAAGCCGGCGCACCCGGCGGGAACGGCTTGGTCACCACGAGCCGGATCGTGGCCGCCGGGCCTCCGCGGGTCAGCTCCAGCGGCGTGCCCGAGGCGATCAGCCGGCCGTGGTCGATGATGTGGATCGCGTCCGCGAGGCGCTCGGCCTCGTCCAGGTAGTGCGTGGTGAGTACGACGGTCACCCCGTCCTCGCGCAGCTGGCTCAGCAGCTCCCAGGTGGTCCGCCTCGCCTGCGGGTCCAGCCCGGCGGTCGGCTCGTCGACGAACACGATCTCCGGCCGCCCCACCACTGCCATCGCCAGGCCGAGTCGTTGCTGCTGGCCACCGGAGAGCCGGCGGTACGGCGTACGACCGCAGTCCGCGAGGCCCAACCGCTCCGAGAGCAGGCCGACGTCGAGAGGATGGGCATGCAGCTTGGCGATGTGCTGCAACATCTCGACCGCATGGACACCGCTCCACGCCCCACCGCCTTGCAGCATCACTCCGATGCGGGGGAGCAGCTCACGCCGCTGCCGCACCGGGTCCAGGTCCAGGACCCGCACCTGGCCCTGCTGCGGCGTGCGGTACCCCTCGCACGTCTCGAGCGTGGTGGTCTTGCCGGCGCCGTTGGGTCCCAGGACTGCGGTTATCGTGTGCCGCTCGACGCCGAGATCGAGCTCGTCGACGGCCAGCTTGTCGGCGTACCTCATCACCAGCCCGCGCACCTCGACAGCGAGAACGGGGTCGGGCACCTGCTCAGTCTAGATATCGGGGCGACACCTCTCGGTGGCAGGTCCTAGGCTCGCGGCCATGGGGGCGACGGCGGCGATCGAGGCGGACGACCTGGTCAAGCACTTCGGCCAGACCGTGGCCGTCGACGGCGTCAGCCTGAGGGTCCCCGAGGGCAGCGTCCTGGGGATGCTCGGACCCAACGGCGCGGGAAAGACGACCACGGTCAAGATGTTGACCACGCTCACCCGGCCGACGAGCGGCACCGCCCGCATCGCGGGACACGACGTGGTCACCGACCCCGCCGGCGTACGACGGAGCATGGGACTGACCGGCCAGGCCGCGACGGTCGACGAGCTGCTGACTGGACGCGAGAACCTCCGCCTGATCGGGTCGCTCTACGGGTTGTCAGCCTCCTATCTGCGGCAGGCTTCGGACGACCTGCTGGAGCGCTTTTCGCTCACCGACGCCGGCAACCGGGTTGTCAAGACCTACTCCGGCGGCATGCGTCGCCGGCTGGACCTCGCGGTGAGCCTGGTCGCCACCCCGCCGGTCCTGTTCCTCGACGAGCCGACCACCGGACTGGACCCGCGCAGCCGGGTCGAGCTGTGGGACGTGCTCCGCGAGCTGGTGCGAGATGGTACGACGGTGCTGCTGACCACGCAGTACCTGGACGAGGCCGACCAGCTCGCCGACCGGATCGTGGTCGTCGACCATGGCCGAATCATTGCCGAGGGCACTCCACTTGAGCTCAAGGACCAGTCCGGCGAGGCCGCCCTCGTCGTCACGGTGTCTCGCGCCGAGGACGTGCCCGCGGCGACGCGCCTGTTGGAGGCCCAGGTCAGCGAGGTCCATGTGGACGCCCCGGCCCGGTCGCTCTCCGCACCCGCGAACGGACTCAGGGACATGACGCGGGTCGCGGCGGCCTTCGCCGACAGCGGGATCGACCTGGACGACCTCGGGCTCAAACGTCCGAGCCTGGACGACGTGTTCCTCAGTCTCACCGGCCACCGCGCCGAGGACGGCATCAGCGCAGAGGAGAACCAGCAGTGACCACCCTCGAGCCCGTCGAGCGGGGGAGGCGTACGGCCGCCCTAGCGCGCCCGGAGATCGGTGACACCGGCCTGGCCCGACAGTCCCTGGCAATCGTGCGGCGCAACCTGATCCACATCAAGCGGATGCCGGAGATGCTGATGGACGTGACCGTCCAGCCGGTGATGTTCGTGCTGCTGTTTGCGTTTGTCTTCGGGTCGTCCATTGCGGTCCCGGGCACGCCGGGCGGCTACCGAGAGTGGCTGCTGGGCGGGATCATGGCCCAGACGGTGGCCTTCTCGTCGTTCATCGTCGCCGTGGGCCTGACGGCCGACATCGACAAGGGCATCGTCGACCGGATGCGCTCGCTGCCGATCAACCCGGCCGCGATCCTGACCGGTCGCAGCATCTCCAGCCTGATGCACTCCAGCATCGGCATCGCGGTGATGTCGGTCACCGGCCTGGC
>JALZBH010000065.1 GCA_030947625.1 Actinomycetota bacterium | reverse complement strand
CGCGTCCTAGTCGGTGAGCGCCAGGGCCCAGGGCCGCCGAGGACCAGGCCGCCTGGTCAGCAGAGGACATCACCCTCCGGATGCGCTCGTCGGCGGTGCTCACTGGCTCATTCTGTGGGCGATACCCGAGCCGGTCACAATGGCCGGGTCTGTCAGCGAGTCCATGCCCGGAGCCCGGCGAACCGGCGGGCAAGGGCGTCATTCGGCGCCGAAACAGTGGAATAGTCCACATCTGGCCACCTATTCCGTCGAGGCGCGCCGGAGGCTTAGGCTGCGGCGATCAGCGATATGGGCACCACCACCCCGCACGGGCGCATTGGTCCGCCCACGATGATCGGCACTACCGCGCTTGGCCGGATCCATCTCCGCATCGAGAAGCCGGATGGACCCGAGCCGATGCTCCTCGAGCGTCGCTGGTCGACTCCCGAACGCGCCCAGCACTGGTGCGAGGGCGTCGTCGCCGACCCCGGCCCGGACGTGGTAGTCGAGGAAGCGCACGTTTTGGTCGAACGGTGGCGGCATGCCAAGTCCTGGGAGGCGGGCAACCACCGCTCGGAAACAGAAGGGGTCCAGGTGGGCGTCCCCGATGGCGAGGGCAGCATCACCTGGGGCGCCCCCCATGGCGGCACCTCCTCCTGACTTTCTCTGAGTCTCTCTGCGTCTCGAGATGAGGCAGGATGGTCCTCATGCCCGCGGATCATGTCTCCGATCCTGTCTATGACCCCGCCGGCGAGGTCGTCGAGATCTGCCGCGACCTGATCCGGCTGGACACCTCCAACTACGGCGACACGGACGGACCGGGGGAACGCAAGGCGGCCGAGCACGTAGCCATGTTGCTCGACGAGGTCGGCATCCACGCCGAGCTCTTCGAGTCCGAGCCCGGTCGGACCTCGCTGGTGGCCCGATGGGGTGGCGATTTGGGCGAGCCCGTGCTGGTGCACGGCCACCTCGACGTCGTACCCGCCCAGGCGCAGGACTGGCAGATCGACCCCTTCTCCGGGGAGATCGAGGACGGCCAGGTATGGGGCCGCGGAGCGGTTGACATGAAGGACTTCGACGCGATGTTGCTCTCCTTGGTCAGGGCCCGCGCCCGTGCCGGCGTACTCCCCTTGCGGCCTCTGGTGCTCTGCTTCACCGCCGACGAGGAGGCTGGTGGCCTCAAGGGGGCGGGACACCTCGTCGAGCACCATCGCGACCTGCTGGCCGACTGCACGTACGCCGTTGGCGAGGTCGGTGGGTTCAGTACGTCGGTCCGCGGCCGACGGGTCTACCTCGTCGAGGCAGCCGAGAAGGGGATGGCCTGGCTGCGGCTGACGGCCCGGGGGAGCGCCGGCCACGGGTCGATGCGTCATCCGGACAACGCGGTCACCCGGCTCGCCGAGGCGGTCACCCGGATCGGGAGGCACGAGTGGCCGGTGCAGCTGACGCCGAGCATGGAGGTGCTTCTCGCCTCGATCGGCGAGCTGGCCGGCACCGAGGCAACCCCGGGAAACGCCGACGACTTGGTCGCCGAGTTCGGGCCGGCAGCGCGGATGCTCAGCGCGGTGATCCGCAACACCGTCAACCCGACAATGCTCGATGCTGGGTACAAGGTGAACGTTGTCCCCGCAGAGGCTCATGCGTACGTCGACGGCCGGTTCCTGCCGGGACGTGACGAGGAGTTCCTCAACGAGCTGACCCGGCTGGCAGGCCCGGAGATCGAGATAGAGTCGCTCGTCACGATGCCGGGTCTGGAGACGGCGTACGACGGTCCGATGGCCGAGGCGATGACCGCCTCGATCCTTGACGAGGATCCGGACGCGGTTGTCGCGCCGTACCTGATGAGCGGGGGCACCGACGCCAAGTACTTCGCCTCACTCGGAATGCGCTGCTTCGGTTTCACCCCGCTCCGGCTGCCGGCCGACCTGGACTTCACTGCGTTGTTCCACGGCGTCGACGAGCGCGTCCCCGTAGATGCACTGGAGTTCGGTGCGCGGGTCTTCGACCGGTTCCTCGAGCGGCTCTGAGCCGAGCGAGCGCCGAAGCGCGACTCGGGTCCGACCGAAGCGCGACTCGGGTCGCGCTCAGTAGAGCTGGAAGACCGGCCGCTGCCGGATGATCTTGCGCCGCAGAACCACCTGGCGGGTGCCGTCCGGAGTCAGCCGCAGCCGGTCGAGCTCCCAGCCACCGTGCTCGGCGCGGCTGACCAGCAGCCGGGTCACGAAGCTGCGGGAGAAGTCCCGCGAGATCACCAGCCTTTCGAACTCGTACTCCACCCCGGGTCGCAGGGCACGCTGCGCCGTCCGCGTGCTCACGCGTCGCCTTCGGAGACGTCGTCCAGGGCTTCGACGATCTCCTGTGGAAGCTCGCACTCCTCCACCGAAAGCGACCCCTTCAGCTGTGCGGCAGTGCGCGCGCCGACGATCGGCGCGGTCACTCCCGGCCGGTCCCGCACCCACGCCAGCGCCACCTCCAAGGGCGACCAGCCCAGCCCGTCGGCGGCCCGCGCGACCGCCTCGACCACCCGCTCGGAGTGCTCGGAGAGGTGCCGTCCGACGAAGTCGGCGAAGTGCGGAGACGCCGCCCGCGAGTCCGCCGGCGTACCGCTGCGGTACTTTCCGGTCAGGACCCCGCGGCCCAGCGGCGACCAGGGGAGTACGCCGATGCCCAGTGCCCGCGCCGCCGGGATGACCTCGGCCTCGACCTGCCGGCTCAGCAGCGAGTACTCGACCTGGGTCGAGGTGATCGGGGCCCGGGCCGGTACCGCACGTTGCCACGCGACCGCCTGTCCGGTCTGCCAGCCCGAGTAGTTCGACACCCCGGCGTACGCCGCCCGTCCGCTGCTCACCGCATAGTCCAGGGCGCTGAGGGTCTCCTCTACCGGGCAGTCGTCGACCCAGACGTGGATCTGCCAAAGGTCGACGTGGTCGACGCCGAGCCGGCCGAGCGAGGCCTCAAGGGCACTGATCAGGCTGCCTCGGGAGACGTCGGTTGCGCGCTTTCCACTCCGCCGGCTGATCCCGGCCTTGGTGGCCAGTACGACGTCTTCACGCGGCACCACGTCCCTGAGCAGAGCACCGATCAGCCGCTCGGAGTCTCCGTCGGTGTAGCCGGCAGCGGTGTCGAGAAGCGTGCCGCCGGCGTCGACGAACGACGTCAGCTGCTCGCGAGCCTCATGCTCGTCGGTGTCCCGACCCCAGGTCATCGTGCCCAGTCCCAGGCGCGAGACCTTCAAGCCGCTTGCACCGAGGAACCGCTGCTGCATGAGACCACGCTATCCACCTGGGAGTTCGGGCGGTGCCCAGGGCTCGCCGTGGCCGGAGTCATGCGTAGGCTGACGCGAGCGCGATCACCCCTGCGCGTGCTGCGGGATCCAAGCGTGGATGAGTGAGGCAATGAACTATCTCGACGCCGTGATCCTCGGCATCGTCGAGGGGCTCACCGAGTTCCTCCCGATCTCCAGCACCGGCCACCTCACCATCGCCGAGAAGGTCCTCGGGCTGCACACCGCCAACCCGGCGATCATCGGCTTCACCGCGGTGATCCAGATGGGGGCCATCGCGGCGGTCATCGTGTACTTCGCCAGGGACATCGCACAGATCGCCCGTGCCTGGATGCTCGGACTCGTCAAGCCGGAGTACCGAGGCTCGCTCGACCACCGCCTGGGCTGGTACGTCATCGTCGGCACGATCCCTGTCGGCGTCGTCGGGCTGTTGTTCAAGACCGTGATCAAGCACGACCTTCGCTCGCTGTGGGTGGTGGCCGTCGCGCTGATCGCCTGGAGTGTGCTGATGTACGCCGCCGAGCGGATGGCCAACCAGAAGCGCGCAGAGAGGGATCTCGGCCTGACCGACGCGATCCTGGTCGGCCTGGTGCAGTGCGTTGCCTTGGTCCCCGGTGTCTCCCGATCGGGCGCGACGATCTCGGCTGGGCTGTTCCGCGGGCTCAACCGGGTCGCGGCCACCAGGTTCAGCTTCTTCCTATCGATCCCGGCACTGCTCGCTGCCGGGCTGTTCGAGCTCAAGGACGCTCTCGGGGGCACCATCAGCCTCGGCGTGACGGTCGTCGGCACACTCGTCAGCTTTGTGGTCGCGTTCGGCACCATCGCCTGGCTACTGCACTTCGTCGCTCATCATTCGATCGCCTGGTTCATCCCGTACCGGGTCCTGCTCGGCCTAGGCGTCATCTCGCTGCTGGCGACCGGCGTCATCTCGGCGAAGTGAGTACTGCACCCAGCTCGTGCTCGTCCATCCCGTGCGCACACGACCTGCGTAGGCTCACCTGCATGCCCACCGTGATCTTGGCCCGGCACGGCCGGACGACGGCGAACACCGCCGGTGTACTCGCCGGACGCACGAAGGGCGTCCACCTCGACGACACCGGCGTCGAGCAGGCCAGGGCCGCCGCGCGGCGTCTCGAGGGGGTGCCGCTCGCGGCGGTGGTGAGCAGTCCACTCGAGCGCTGCCGGGAGACCGCCCGCCTGCTCGCCGGAACGAGCGTCAAGGTGTCCACGGACCGCCGGCTCACCGAGTGTGACTACGGCGAGTGGACCGGCCGGAGCCTCAAGGAGCTGGCCAGGGAGAAGATGTGGCGCACCGTCCAGGTCCATCCGGCGGCGGCGCAGTTTCCGGCTGGTGAGTCCCTGGCGGAGATGTCGGCTCGTGCGGTGGCCGCGGTCCGGGACCACGACGTTCGCCTCGAGGCGGAAGTGGGTCCGGACGCCGTCTGGGTCGCGGTCTCGCACGGTGACGTGATCAAGGCCGTGCTGGCCGACGCGCTGGGCACCCATCTGGATGCCTTCCAGCGGATCATGGTCGACCCGGCGAGCCTGTCGGTGGTGCGCTACGGGCCCACCCGGCCGTTCGTGCTGGGCATGAACACCTCCTCGGGATCGCTGGCCCACCTGGCCCCTTCGCCGCGCAAGGGCCGGCAACGGGGGACCGGTAGATCGCCTCGCTCGGCCGACGATGCGATCCTCGGGGGAGGCGCCGGACCGACTGCCCCGACCGCCTAGGCTCGGGGCTATGCCGCCCGTCGTACATTCCTTTGACCCGCCCGAGCGTTTCGTCGCCGGCACCGTCGGTGAGCCGGGCGGCCGCACCTTCTTCCTCCAGGCCCGGGTCGGCAACCAGCTCACCAGCGTCGCCCTGGAGAAGCAGCAGGTGCAGATCCTCGCCGAGCGCATTGAGGAGCTGCTCGACGAGCTGCTGCAGGCCGAGCCCACCAGTACGA
Source organism: Actinomycetota bacterium (assembly GCA_030947625.1). GTDB lineage: Bacteria > Actinomycetota > Actinomycetes > Propionibacteriales > Nocardioidaceae > Marmoricola. The sequence goes on along the minus strand of JALZBH010000065.1, from coordinate 6,298 downwards.
CGGTCCCGGCGCTCACTCCGGCCGGGATGGCCGACGACCAGCCACTGGACCAGCCGATCGAGGAGGAGTTCCGCGCCGGCACGATCACCCTTTCCTGGGACCCCGAGGACGAGCGGATCGTTGTCGAGGTCTTTCCAGTCACCGAGCAGAGCGCCCCGATCGAGTCCGACGAGGAGGGCATCGTCGACCTGCCGATCGAGGAGCCCGAACCCGAGGAGATTCTGCTGGTGCGGTTGCCGGCCGCGATGGCACGGGCGTTCTCCCAACGGGCGGCAAGCGTGGTCGCCGCGGGTCGGCCACCGTGCCCCTTCTGTGGTGGACCGGTGGACGCCGAGGGCCATCTGTGCCCGCGGGCAAACGGGTTCCGGCGTCGTCAGGGGTGAGTGGCTCGCTCGAGGGTCCGTTGACGATCCTGGGGCGGATCATGCCCGCCTCGAACCACACGTTCCTGGCCTCGCTCGGGGAGGGTGACCGGGCGCGTCACGTCGTCTACAAGCCAGTCTCGGGGGAGCGGCCGCTGTGGGACTTCACCGACGGGTCACTGGCGATGAGGGAGTACGCCGCGTTCTGCGTCTCGGAGGCCACGGGTTGGGACGTCGTACCGCTGACCGGCCTGCGAGAGGGTCCGGCCGGCCCGGGCATGGTGCAGCTCTGGCAGGAGCCGACCGACGACGAGGTCGTCGACCTGGTGCCCGAAGGGGAGATCCCACCAGGCTTCCGACACGTGCTCGATGCCACCGACGGAGCCAACCGGCCGGTATCCCTGGTTCACGAGGACAGCCCGCAGCTGCGCCGGATCGCGCTCTTCGACGTACTGGTCAACAACACCGACCGCAAGGCCTCGCACATCTTGCCGGTGCCGGGCGGTCATCGGTACGGCGTCGACCACGGTGTCTGCTTCCATACCGACGACAAGCTGCGCACCGTGCTGTGGGGATGGGCGGGCGGCCCGCTCGAGGAGAAGGAGCGCGAGGTGATCCAGGCAGTGCAGGCCGGCCTGGCGGGGGAGCTCGGAGAGCAGCTGGCCGGGCTGCTCACGGCGCGCGAGATCCACTCACTGGGCATGAGGACTGCGCGGTTGTTGCGAAGCGGCTGCTTTCCTCGAACGCCGGGTGGTTGGCCGTCGATCCCCTGGCCGCCGTTCTGATGCCGCCGTGCCCGCCTAGCCAGGCACTCGTTCGTAGAGGCTGATCAGGTTGTGGTCCGGGTCCAGTACGCCGAACTCTCGGTTGCCCCACCATTGGGTGCGCAACGGTGCGTTCGGGTGCACGACACCGAGGCGCTGGCAGTGTCGGTAGAGCTCGTCGACGCCGGCGACCTCGATCCGGCAGGACGCCGACCCGGCCAGATAGCTCTCAGCGCCCGGGGCACCACCGTCGGCGACCCAGAGGTGCACCTCGACCGCGTCACGGCGAAGGATGCCCAGTCCTTGTCCGTCGTGGCGTAGCTCGACGAAACCCAGGGCAGTCTCGAAGAACGCCACCGTCCGTCGCTCGTCAGAGACCGGCAGCGCCGGGACGGCCGCCAGGAACCGCGTACTCGGTCTCGTCATCGCAGCTCCTTGTCTTCTCGCGAAGCATCCCCCGTGGCGCGGTCGTCGGCAAGCCTGGAGGGGGCCGCTTCGGCAACGTGGGCGAGCCTCGGCTGAGCGTTGGCTAGGCTGCGCACCATGCGTGCGTGGACCTCGGCCGACGTCCCTACCGTGGGGGTACCGGGTCCGGTGGTCCGGGTGCACGACAGCTCGCGCAACCAGCTGGTCGAGGCGGTCCCCGCCGACGGCAACGCCCGGATGTATGTCTGCGGGATCACGCCGTACGACGCCACCCACATCGGTCATGCCGCCACCTACGTCGCCTTCGACCTGCTCAACCGGGCCTGGCGTAGTGCCGGCCATCGGGTCCGCTACGTGCAGAACGTCACCGACGTCGACGACCCGCTGCTCGTGCGGGCTGGGGCGATTGGCGAGGGCTGGGCGCACCTGGCCGAGCGCGAGACCGAGCTGTTCCGCGAGGACATGAGCGCTCTGCGCGTGCTCGCCCCCGAGTCATACGTCGGCGCGGTGGAGTCGATCCCCCTCGTGGTGAGCATGGTCGAGAGACTGCAGCGCAGCGGAGCGGTGTACGCCGTGGAGGAGGATCTCTACTTCTCGGTGACCAGCGACCCGGACTTCGGAACGGTGTCCCACTGGGGCCGTGCGCAGATGCTGGCGATGTTCGCCGACCGCGGTGGCGACCCGGACCGTCCCGGCAAGAAGGACCCGTTGGACTGCCTGGTGTGGCAGGCCGAGCGGCCCGGCGAGCCGGCTTGGGTCTCCCCCTTCGGACGCGGCCGGCCCGGCTGGCACATCGAGTGCGCTGCGATCGCCTGTGAGTACCTCGGCACGCCTCTCGACGTCCAAGGTGGGGGCAGCGACCTGCTCTTCCCCCATCACGAGATGAGTGCCGCGGAGGCCCAGGTCGCCGATCCCGACCACCGGTTCGCCAGCTCTTACGTGCATGCCGGGATGGTGGGCCTGGACGGCGAGAAGATGTCGAAGTCTCGGGGCAACCTGGTGCTCGTCTCGACGTTGCGCAAGGCGGGGCGGGATCCGATGGCGATCCGGCTGGCGCTGCTGGGGCATCACTACCGCACCGACTGGTCGTGGACCGAGACCGAGCTGGGCGATGCCGAGGAGAAGCTCGAACGCTGGAAACGGGCAGTACAGCAGACCCGGGGCGCGGCCACGGCCGAGCTGGTGCCCGGGGTTCTGGCGGCACTCGCAGAAGACCTGGACGCGCCGGCCGCCGTACGCCAGGTCCAGCGCTGGGTCGAGGACACCGAAGCAGGCGACCAGAGCGAGCGCGCAGCCGGTGACGTGGTCCGGCGGCTGGCCGACGCCTGCCTTGGACTGGAACTCTGAGCGCCTCTAGAGACCCGGGTTCTCGCGGCGCTTGAGGTACCTCTCGAACTCGCGGGCGATCGACTCACCGCTGGCCTCGGGAAGCTCGGCGGTGTCCTGGCTCTCCTCCAGGCTGCGGACGTAGTCGGCGATGTCCTCGTCCTCCTCCGCCAGCTCCTCGACACCTCGCTCCCAGGCCCGGCTCTCCTCCGGAAGGTCGCCGAGAGGGATGCTGATCTCGAGCAGATCCTCGATCTGTCCCAGAAGCGCCAGCGTCGCCTTCGGGCATGGTGGTTGCGGAAGGTAGTGCGGCACCGCCGCCCAGTACGAGACCGCCGGAAGGTCCAGCCGCGCGCAGGCGTCCTGGAACACCCCGACGATCCCCGTCGGCCCTTCGTACGTCGACGGCTCGAGCTTGAGCCGGTCCTCGAGATCCGGCTCCGTCGCCGTGCCGCTGAGCCGGATCGGACGGGTATGGGGGGTCTCCGCGAGCAGGGCGCCCAGCGTCACCACCAGCTCGACCCCGAGATCGTCGGCGGCGGCGAGCAGCTCGGCGCAGAACTGCCGCCAGCGCATGTTCGGCTCGATGCCGCGGAGCAGCACCGCGTCGCGATGCGAACCGGCCGGGCGGGCGACGTACATCTGGGTGGTCGGCCAGGTGACTCGGCGCATCCCCGCATCGGTCGTTTCGACGACCGGCCGGTTGACCTGGAAGTCGTAGAAGTCCTCGGGATCGAGCGCTGCCACCAGGTTGGCGTCCCAGCACTCCAGCAGGTGGTCGAGTACGCCGGTGGCGGCGCCCGCGGCGTCGTTCCAGCCCTCGAACGCGCAGATCAGGACCGGGTTGACCAGGTCCGGGAGCTCCTCGATCTCGATCACGTGGCAACCCTAACCGTGCCGGCGAGAGCTTCGGCATGTCACCATGCGGGAATGCCGGGGACGCAGCTCCGGCTCTACCTAGGCTGATATCGCAGCATCCGTCGCGAGACCACCGGGAGGATCCGCTTGCCTGAACAGCACTGGCGACCAGACGCCTCCGAGGACCTGACCGCGCTGATGCGGGAGCGGATTCTCGTGCTGGATGGCGCGATGGGCACCGCGCTCCAGGGACACGGTCTGACCGAGGCCGGCTACCGCGGCGACCGGTTCGCGGACTGGACCCACGACGTTCAGGGCAACAACGACCTGCTGAGCCTGACCCAGCCCGAGATCGTCAGCGAGATCCACCGCGCCTACCTGGACGCGGGTGCCGATCTGGTCAGCACGAACACGTTCACCGCGACCAGCATCTCCCAGGCGGACTATGGCATGGCCGAGCTCGCTGGGAAGATCTCCTATGCGTCGGCGCGACTGGCCCGCGCGGCCGCCGACGAGGCGTCCACTCCCGAGCGCGGGCGGTACGTCGTCGGCGCACTTGGCCCGACCAACCGGACCGCCTCGATCAGCCCCGACGTCAACGACCCCGGCAAGCGGAACGTCAGCTTCGACGAGCTGGTCGCCGCCTACCATGAGCAGGCCACCGCACTGGTCGACGGCGGGGCCGACCTGCTGATGGTCGAGACGATCTTCGACACCCTCAACGCCAAGGCCGCGATCTTCGCCCTCGAGACATTGTTCGAGGAGTCCGCGCGGCGGTGGCCGGTGATGGTCTCCGGAACGATCACTGACGCATCGGGTCGCACGCTGTCGGGCCAAACCACGGAGGCGTTCTGGAATGCCGTACGCCATGCGCGGCCGCTGACCATCGGGCTGAACTGTGCGCTCGGTGCGGCTGAGATGCGGCCCTACCTCGCCGAGCTGGCCCGGCTGGCGGACTGCAACGTGTCCTGCCATCCCAACGCCGGGCTACCCAACGCATTCGGGGAGTACGACGAGACCCCGGAGCAGACCGCCGGCGTGCTCGCCGAGTTCGCCCAGACCGGCCTGGTGAACCTTCTCGGTGGGTGTTGCGGTACAACACCCGCGCACATAGAGCTGATCGCTGCCCGGGCCGCTGCTGGACAGCCGCGCCGGATCGCCGTACCCCGGCCGGCAATGCGGCTCTCCGGCCTCGAACCGCTGAACATCACCGAGGACTCCTTGTTCGTCAACGTCGGAGAGCGCACCAACATCACCGGCTCGGCCCGCTTCAGGGATCTGGTCAAGGCCGGCGACTTCGACACCGGCCTGACGGTGGCCGCCCAGCAGGTGGAGAGCGGCGCGCAGGTCATCGACGTCAACATGGACGAAGGGATGATCGACGGGGTCGCCTCGATGGACCGTTTCCTCAAGCTGGTCGCCAGCGAGCCCGACATCTGCCGCGTCCCGGTGATGGTCGACTCCTCCAAGTGGGAGGTGATCGAGACCGGTCTGAAGTGCCTACAAGGCAAGTCGATCGTGAACTCGATCTCGTTGAAGGAGGGCGAGGAGAAGTTCGTCGCGCAGGCCCGGCTGTGTCGCAAGTACGGCGCCGCGGTGGTGGTGATGGCCTTCGACGAGGACGGGCAGGCCGACAGCCTCCAACGCCGTCAGCAGGTCTGCGAGCGGGCCTACCGGATCCTTCTCGACGAGGTCGGGTTCGACCCGCACGACATCGTCTTCGACCCCAACGTCTTCGCCGTCGGCACCGGCATCGAGGAGCACGCCAACTACGGCGTCGACTTCATCGAGGCCACCCGTTGGATCAAGAAGCACCTGCCCGGCGTACTCGTGTCCGGAGGAATCTCCAACGTCTCGTTCTCCTTCCGCGGGAACAACCCCGTGCGCGCGGCGATCCATGCGGTGTTCCTCTTCCACGCCATCCGGGCCGGTCTCGACCTGGGCATCGTCAACGCCGGCGCGCTGGTGGTGTACGACGAGGTCGACCCCGAGCTGCGGGAGCGGATCGAGGACGTCATCCTCAACCGCCGGCCCGACGCCACGGAACGGCTTCTGGAGGTGGCCGAGCGCCACAACCGCGAGGGGGAGGACCCCGTGGAGGCACAGGTGGAGTGGCGCGGGCTGCCGCTGCGCGAGCGGATCACCCATGCTCTGGTCAAGGGCATCGACACGTTCATCACCGAGGACACCGAAGCACTCCGCATCGAGATCGACGCTGCAGGTGGGCGCCCCATCGAGGTGATCGAGGGTCCGCTGATGGACGGCATGAACGTCGTGGGGGACCTGTTCGGTGACGGCAAGATGTTCTTGCCGCAGGTGGTGAAGTCCGCCCGAGTGATGAAGAAGGCAGTGGCCTGGCTGATCCCCTACATCGAGGCTCAGCGCAGGCCGGGCGACGCTGTGCACAAGAACGGCACGATCGTGATGGCGACGGTCAAGGGCGACGTCCACGACATCGGCAAGAACATCGTCGGAGTGGTGCTGCAGTGCAACAACTACGACGTGATCGACCTCGGCGTGATGGTGCCCGCCCAGAAGATTCTCGACAAGGCCAGGGAGATC
>JALZBH010000191.1 GCA_030947625.1 Actinomycetota bacterium | reverse complement strand
CCTTGCCGTAGCGCTCGAGAAAGCCGAAGGTCGGCATCGGCTCGAAGATCGAGGTCCACACGGTGTTGTAGTTGATGGCGCTGGCCATCACCGCCACGATCGCCTCCCCGGGACCGAGCTCGGGCAGGGCCACCTCATCGAGGTGCAGCGCCTTGCGCGGATCCTTGTCCTTGGTGGCCAGCCCCTCGAACATGTCGACCTCGTCCCTGCGGACGACCGCCGCGCGATAGGACTCGGGGAGGTCGAGGTTCGCGTACTCCTCCGAGGAGGTGTCGCCGGCGAGGATGGCGTCGCGGATCTTCTGCACGGGCGCTCCTGGTTCGGAAATGTCTCTGGGCAGATTACCGGGGGGTAACTGCGGTGGGTCCCGGCTGTGACCGACCTCTCGCCGGCTCGACCAGCTCGACGAGCACGCCACCGGCGTCCTTGGGGTGGATGAAGTTCACCCGGCTGTCCGCCGTACCCGTGCGCGGGACGTCGTACAGCAGGCGCAGTCCGCGCCCACGCAGGATCTCGCTGACCTGCTCGATGTCGGTGACCCGATAGGCCAGCTGTTGCAGCCCGGGGCCGGACCGGTCGAGGAACTTCGCAATCGTGGAGTCGTCGTCGACCGGAGCGAGCAGCTGGATGCACGACTCGGAGTCGCCTACCGAGACCATCGCCTCGCGCACGCCCTGCTCGGCATTGGTCTCCTGATGGAAGACGCGCATGCCCAAGACGGTCTCGTACAGCTCGATCGCGGCATCCAGGTCGGGTACGGCGACACCCACATGGTCGATGCAGATGAACAGGTGCTCGGGGATGCCCAGCGGCGCGGAGCTCATGCCGCTCATCCTCGGCCACAACCCCGCCCGGGCTCAACGGGGGGCGCCGTACTGGGTATGGTCAGGGGATCCGAAGAGCTGCTCCCAGGAGGCATCATGTCCGGATCCGTCATCGTCGCGGGCGCTCGTACGCCGATCGGCCGGTTGCTCGGCGGCCTGAAGTCGCAGTCCGCTGCGGACCTCGGCGGCGTTGCGATCAAGGGGGCCCTGGACAAGGCCGGGGTCTCGGGCGACCAAATCGAGTACGTGGTCATGGGTCAGGTCATCCAGGCCGGAACCGGCCAGATCACCGCACGTCAGGCGGCGGTCAAGGCAGGCATCCCGATGACGGTGCCCTCGATCACGATCAACAAGGTCTGCCTGTCGGGCATCACCGCGATTGCGATGGCCGACCAGCTGATCCGGGCCGGCGAGCACGAGATCGTGGTGGCAGGCGGCATGGAGTCGATGAGCCAGGCCCCGCACCTGCTGCCGAAGTCCCGCGAGGGCTTCAAGTACGGCGACACAACGCTGGTCGACTCGATGGCCTACGACGCGCTTTACGACCAGTTCACCGACCAGGCGATGGGTGCGCTTACCGAGCAGTGCAACGCCGCTGCCGCGAGCCTGACCCGGGAGGAGCAGGACGCGTTCTCGGCCCGCAGTCACCAGCGGGCTGCCGAGGCCTGGAAGAACGGTCTCTTCGACGACGAGGTCGTGCCGGTGGAGATCCCGCAGCGCAAGGGCGACCCGGTCGTGGTCAGCCAGGACGAGGGCATCCGCGGGGAGACCACGGCCGAGTCGCTCGCTGGCCTGCGCCCGGCGTTCTCCAAGGACGGCACGATCACCGCCGCGTCGTCCTCCCAGATCTCCGACGGGGCCTGTGCCGTCGTCGTCATGAGCAAGGCCAAGGCCGAGGAGCTGGGACTGGTCTGGCTTGCCGAGATCGGTGCCTCCGGCCAGGTAGCCGGACCCGACTCGACCCTGCAGCTGCAGCCGGCCCGGGCGACTGCCAAGGCGCTGGAGAAGGAAGGCATCTCGATCGACGACGTCGACCTCGTGGAGTTCAACGAGGCGTTCGCCGCTGTCGGCATCGCCTCTGCTCGCGAGCTCGGCATCTCCGAGGACAAGGTCAACGTCAACGGCGGCGCGATCGCCCTGGGCCACCCGGTGGGGATGTCCGGGGCGCGCATCGCGCTGCACCTCGCGCTGGAGCTGCAGCGGCGTGGGGGCGGCACCGGTGTGGCCGCTCTCTGCGGCGGCGGCGGCCAGGGCGACGCCCTGGTCATCAAGGTGCCGAAGGCCTGAGTTGGCGTCTGGACTCGCCTCGACCGGCCGGGGGACGGGCTCGACCGGCCGGGGCTCGGCGACCGTGCCCGAGCTGGTGGAGAAGGCACGCAGTGGTGATGCCCGCTCGGTTGCCCGGCTGATCTCCCTGGTCGAGGACGCCTCGCCGAAGCTGCGTGAGGTGATGTCCGCCCTGGCGCCGTACGCCGGCAGCGCGCATGTGGTCGGCATCACCGGTTCGCCCGGCGTCGGCAAGTCCACCTCGACCGCCGCGCTTGTGGGGACGCTTCGCCGGCAGGGCAGACGTGTCGGCGTCCTCGCGGTGGACCCGTCGTCGCCGTTCTCCGGCGGCGCGCTCCTGGGCGACCGGGTCCGGATGCAGGATCACGCCCTGGACCGGGAGGTCTACATCCGGTCGATGGCCTCCCGCGGCCACCTCGGTGGCCTGGCCTGGACGACCCCCCAGGCGCTGCGGGTCCTGGACGCGGCGGGCTGCGAGGTGATCCTGGTGGAGACGGTGGGGGTGGGCCAGAGCGAGGTGGAGATCGCAGCGATGGCCGACACCACGCTGGTGTTGGTCGCACCGGGGATGGGCGACGGGATCCAGGCGGCGAAGGCCGGCATCCTCGAGATCGGCGACCTCTACGTGGTCAACAAGGCTGACCGGGACGGCGCCGACCAGGTACGTCGGGAGCTGCGCTCGATGCTCGCCCTGGCCGAGCGCCTCGAGGGCGCGTGGAAACCGGAGATCCTCAAGACCGTTGCCAGCAAGGGCGAGGGCATCGAAGAGGTGGCTGCGGCGATCGAGCGGCACCGGCTCTGGCTGGACGGCTCGGGCGAGCTGGGCCGCCGGCGTACCCGCCGCGCCCGTGAGGAGATCGAGGCGATCGCTGTCACCGCGCTTCGCGAGCGCTGGGGGGACGTCCATGCACGGACCGAGCTCGACGACCTGGCCACAGCGGTCGTCAAGGGCGAGACAGACCCGTACGCCGCGGCGGACGAGCTGCTGGCCAGCTACACGGACTGACTCCTGTCCCTCCCACGGGTCCACAAGCGCGCCTCCCGAACATCGGGGTTGGCCTTTGGTACAACCGATGCTGAGGTGGTGCGACCCGAGAAAGGACAGCGGCCATGGAAGGCGCACTGAAGAAGGGCCTGCTCCTTCTCGTCGTGTTGTTCGTGGGCTTCTACCTGTTCACGGACCCTCACGGACTGGCCACCGTGGCCAAGGACGGCGGTGTCAAGGCGTGGGGCCTGCTGGTCCTGCTCTTCCGAGCGATCATCCGCTTCCTCAACACGCTCTTCGCCTGAACGGCGACTGCGGATGGGTGCGTTTCGTCGGGCCCTTGCCGAGCCGGACATCGGAAGGCATCTGCTTCGCGACGAGGGTGAGGTCATCGTCGACGAGGTCTGCCGGCACTGGGTGGTGTACGTCGTACCGGTGCTGATTGCTCTGCTCGGACTGGTCGTCCTGGTCTCCTCGGCCCTCTCCTCGATGCGCTGGGGCTGGTTCCCGATCCTGGCCGGGTTCGGCCTGCTTGCCTACGCAGGATGGCGGGCGCTGGGGCAGAACATGGACCGGTTCGTGATCACGAACATGCGGGTGTTCCGGGTCAACGGCGTGCTCTCCCGGTCGCTGGCCACCATGCCCCTGACCCGGATCCTCGACATCACTGTGGTGAAGCCGTTGCCCGGTCGCATCCTCGGCTTCGGACACTTCACGTTCGAGTCCGCGGCCCAGGAGCAGGGACTTCGCGACATCAGGTTCGTCGGCCGCCCCGATGACCGCGACCTGGAGATCCAGCGCGTGGTCCAGCGGGCGGGTCTTCGTGGGCCACGCGTGGTCAACTAGGCCGATGCCCGGCTTCGACGTGACGTCGCTCATCCGAGTCAAGACGCGTGAGCGGCCGCAGGCGCCCCCAGCGTCGGTGCCGGAGACCGGCGCCCGTGAAGGTGCCGATCCGGTGCTGAGGCGGACCACGGCTCGAGCCGAGGCGGTCACCCTCCTCCCCTTGCTGCTGGTGCTCGTCGCCGGAGCCGAGTACGCCGCCCGCTCCCAGGCCGGACACCTTCCGCTGCTGCGGGCCGCTGCTGCCGTCACGCTCACCCAGCTGCTCCCCGGGGTGCTGGTGTGGCGTTCGCTGAGACCACCAGAGGGTTGGCTGCTAGAGGACCTGGCTCTGGGCTGCGCGACCGGCGCGGCCCTCGCCGTACCCGCCCAGGTGCTGTCGGTGAGCACCGGCCTCACCGCAGCCTCTTGGGCGTTCCCGCTGCTCGTCGCGCTGTTGGTGCTGGCGGTGCCCGGCAGCCGCCGGCGCATCCTCGAGGCGCGCTGGGGCCCGCTGCCATGGTGGTTCGGAGTGGCCGGGATCCTCGGCGCGGCCAACGCGATGATCTCCTCCACGGCCTTCTTCGTCCAGCCGATGAAGCACGGGTCCGGCTGGATCCGCCAGTACGTCGACCTGCCCTACCACCTGGCCCTTGCGGGCGAGCTGTCCCACAGGTTCCCGCCC
>JALZBH010000013.1 GCA_030947625.1 Actinomycetota bacterium | reverse complement strand
CGTGCTGCAGCCGTTGCCGGTCGCCGACACGGCCGCCGGGCCGAGCACCTCGCTGCCGCCACCACCGCCCTCGGCCGGCATGAAGATAGATGTGAAAGCGGTGGACCAGGCGCGCGTCAACGCTCCCCTCGCCCACCGGTACTTCGACACCGCCCCCGTACGGGTCACGCCGGAGGTACCCGTACCGGGACGACCCGCCTGAGCCACATACAGGCTTCCCCGACCGTCGAATGACAGCCCTCGTGGCTCGTTCAGGTGGGAGATGACCGGGTGGAACGTCCACGACGGCGAAGACGAGGCAGCGCCCGAGATTCCCGTCGAGACGCTGACCGTGACGGCAAAAAAGGCCGCCGTCGTCAGTAGAGCTGTTTTCCTCATGAGTCCTCCAGAATTAGGGCACCATGACGGGATCAAAAGTCAACGATGCAGAAAAAGCCGGCTCAGAATGTCCCCACAGGCTCTTTCTTTGACCATCCTCTCGCCACCGATCCCTGTCAAGACTTGTTCTGTCCTGGTCCAGTTCAGTTCGAGGAACGCTCTTCTCGGTCGGTCCCGGCCAAGCCGGCCAGCCCAGATGTGCGGGAAAGTATGAGGAGGTCCAGGCGCGCAGGCGGCACCATCGCCGAGCCGTACCCGTCAACGCAACAGCCTCGAGTTTTCCCCGGGCGGGTGGGTTTTTCGGCTGTGGACTCCGATGGGTGCGTGGCTGGTCGAGGTGTGTGGTGGCGGTTGGTTGTGGCTTGAGTTTGGGACTATGTGGTGAGGTGGTGAATGCCCCAGAACGGACAAGTTCTTGGGAATGGACCGTGCATACGGGTCAAACTGCGCTGGGCGGCCTTATGCTCAAGAGGCAGTTTCGGAATGCGACGTCATGGGTCTGGCAAAGCGGACTCTGGTTTCGGGGTGCGTTACTGCGGGAGGTCACCATGGTGTTGCATCCGTCAGCGGGGAACGAGTTGCTGACACCCGGGGGGGTTGCCGCCCTCCTCTACGTCGATCCCAAGACGGTGAGCCGATGGGCGGCGTCGGGCAAGCTCGCCTCGATCCGCACACCAGGTGGTCACCGCCGGTATCTGAAGTCGGATGTGATGGCCATCATCTCTGGTCTGCACCCCCGGCCGGAGCTGGACGTGGAGTCCCTCCAGGGTCCCAACCAGGACCCCAGTCAGGATCTTGGTCATGCTCCTGGGATGGTTTCCTTGCCGCGCGGGGGGCTTGCGAGGGGCGCCGACTTCGATGGCGGCCCCGACCTGGAAGCTGCTGCCGCGGCTGTCGTCGCCGAAGCCGTTGCCGTGGCGCTCGAAGTGGTGGCCACCGACGCGGCCGAGGCGGTGGTCGTGACCGCCGCTGCCGTGACCGAGGCCGCTCACCGGGCTGCTGCTGCTGCTGAGAGTGCGCGGGGTGCACGTGCGTTCGCGGCGAATGCGGCGGCGGTGTCAGTGGCGCGCGATGCCCTGCGGAGCGCTGCCCGGGTGCAGATCCGCGCCGAAACGGCCGCGGCGCAGGTCAAAGTGGCTGCCGAGCTGGCGGCGCAGGAGATCGCCCACTCCATCGAAGACGGCGGTGCCTTCCACGACGGAAACATCGCCACGCTTCTCGCTGCGACTGTCCGTGCCGCCGCGGAGGCCACCGCCCAAGACACCAAACGGGCGGCTGCGGACGTGGCAGGCGCCGTAGCCGGCGCCGCTTCCCATGTTGCGCAGAGCGCCACAGCCGCTGAGGATGCAGTCGAGGCTGAAGTCACTGCCATTGCCGAAGCTCAGCGCGCATTGGCCACGGCAACTGCCGTGCAGGTAGCCCTCAAGACCGACGCCCGAGCAGCCGGCGTCGCGGTGGCCGCCCGCGAAGCCGCTGCCGCGCTTCTAGAACCCTCCCCCGGAGGCTAACCCGGCAGATCGACTCCCTCCCCGGCACAACACCCCGGCACCCTAGCCATCCGCCAGAACGGGCGGAGCCTGACCCGGTTCTCCGGACACGGGTTGTGTGTTGATCATGCCGCCGGGTTAGCGGCCGTGTGAAGAGTTTCGAACTCGACCGGGCTGAGCATCCCGAGGCTGGTGTGCCGGCGCAGCGGGTTGTACCAAGCCTCGATCCACTCGAAGATCGCCGAGGCCAGCTCCTCCTGGCTGGTCCACCTCTGGGTGTCGAGGAGCTCGCGTTGCATGGTTGACCAGAACGATTCCATCATCGTGTTGTCCACCGATGACGCGACGCGGCCCATCGATCCGAGCAGCCCTGCTTCGCGGAGCCGGTGCCCGAAGACCCAGCTGGTGTATTGACTGCCCCTATCGGCGTGAACGATCGCACCGGCCTCGGGTCGGCGTCGCCAGGTCGCCATCTGCAAGGCATCGACGACGAGTTCTGAGCGCATATGGTCAGCGACCGACCAGCCCACGATGCCCCGGTTGAACACGTCCAGGACCGCGCAGCAGTAGACCTTCCCGGTGCTCGTTGGATGTTCCGTGATGTCGGTGCACCACAATCGGTTCGGCTGATCGGCGACGAACTGCCGCCTGACCAGGTCCTGGCGAGGGGATGGGGCCGGCCTCTTGCGGCGCTTCTTGTGGGTGTTCCCACCGATCCCGGCTCGCCCGGTGATCCGCAGCAGCCGGGCAACTCGCTTGCGACCGACCCGCAGGCCCATCCCGAGGCGAAGCTCAGCATGGGTCCGAGGCGTCCCATAGGAACCCCGCGGCATCGTGTGGATGTCCACGATCGTGTTGCCCAGATAGGCGTCCTCGAGATCACGCACTGACAGATCCCGGTCGCGCCACTCGTAGTAGCCCGATCTGGAAACCCCGAGCATCCGGCAGGCCACCGCGACGTCGATCCCGTCGTCGGCAAGCTCGCAGACCAGCCGGAACACTATTTTGGGAGGACGTTCTCCCTCGCGAAGTAGGCCGAGGCCCGCTTCAGGATCTCGATCTCAATCTCCTTGACCCGCAACTCGCGGCGAAGACGAACCAGCTCGGCACGCTCGTCAGTGCTCAGGCCTTCCTTGCGGCCCTCATCGACATCAGCGATGTCCATCCAAAGACGCAGGCACGACTCGCTGATCCCGAGATCGGATGCGATCTGCGCGATCGGCTTCTCCTTGAGCCGGGCCAACTCCACGGCACGCTGCCGGAACTCCAGCGGATGAGCACGAGGCATCAGGACTCCTTTCCAAGAGGAAGTCTCCCCTCAGATCAGGTGTCCGGACTACCGGGTCAGGCTCCCATCGTCGAGATGAGGTGTCCCGCTTCGGCATGCTCGTCGCTCCCGGTCAGCCCTGCGACCAGGGACGCGACAGGCCACATCGGGTGGCCGCTTTCTCAGATCTCGAGGTGGTGGTGAGTGCGATCTCCGGGCGGTCGGCCGCCTGATGGGCGCGCTGATGCGGTGGTGGGACGCAGAATCGTGGCTGTATCACGCGCCCTCGGGGATCCTGGTCAGGGGTGCAGGCCGTAGGTAAGAACTGTGTTACCGGCGCTGGTCGTGGTGCCGTCCAGCAGAGTGAGCCGGCACAAGCGGCCCGTAGGCAACCAGCTGACCTGGACTCGTGTCAATCATCACCGAGACGACTTCCCGCCCGTCCCGGTGTGATGGTGCCCGGCCCCGAGCCCGGCCCCGACGAGTCCGCGAAGCGTCTTATAGTCAACCGGCCCCACAAGCCGGGCAACAATTCTGCCGCCAGGGTCAACGACCAATGTATCGGGGATCGCACCAATGGGGATCATGCCCCTGAAGGCGAGTATCACCTGACCATTGGAATCAACAATGCTTGGGTAGGGCGTCTTGAAGGTACGAACAAACTCCTCCGCCGACCAGCGCGGGTCGTGCGTGTTGATCCCTACGAACCGGACCCCCTTCGAGGCCGACTCACGTGCAACTCTGGTCAGCGCCTGCGCCTCGTCACGGCAGGCTCCGCACCACGACGCCCAGGCGTTGATCACCACCACGTGGCCGGACAGGGCCGCCAGCGACAGCCGCCGGCCATCCAGCGTGATGCCCTGCACCGCTGGAGCCGGCCGCCGATCATTTGGGGTGAAGACGGTGACGCCGGTGGAGACGGGGGCGCCGAATTGGCTCATTGAGCGGCCACCGGAGGCCCTCCCCGCGTGCGTGTTGCCGGCTGCCGGCGATGGCGGCCGCCAACTCATGACACTGAACGCTGCCGCTGCCGCGGCCACCGCTACCGCGACAACGATTAGGGCGGTAACCCGGGGCCTGAACACCATGTTACTCAGCCGCATCTGTCGGCTCCCCGCGCTCTTGGCGGCTTCGGGCAGGTATCACTGGCACGTCCTTGGCTCGAACCGTGGAACTGTCTTGGGCCCGGTCAGGTGAGATGAGTGCCGGCATTGCTCCAGCGGTGCCTACTACGCAGACTAGTTGTCGAATCATCATCCGACCACCCCACCCGAGTACTGACCGCGAGACGTGCGTCCCTCCGCCGGCAGCACTCGGGCGACCTCCGCCAGGGCCCGCGGAGTGGGGGCGACCTAGTGGAGCCGCTTGTCGGACCGGCACCCGCTCACCGCGCCATTCTCGACCGGAATCGTGTACGCACTGCCTCGCCGTACGTCGAGACCGAGCCAGCGAGCCCGTACCGGGGCGACGCTCCGCTGGCTCGCGACCACGACCCGGGCATGGCGTCGATCGCCTTTGAGTGGTGGGAGGAGGGCATCACCCCCATCGTGTTCGGGAACGGAGGAGACGTGGGCTGCATCCGCGACCGAGCGTTCGTCCGCACCGTCAATTCCACCCGCGGCATCCGGAGTGCGATCAACAGCTCCGGCAACTCGACTCATTCCGGATGGGTGTCGTTGGGCTCACGGCATGCGGGGGGACGGAGCCGCACGATTGTTTGAATAGGAGCCGCCTAGGCTCTCGCGTCTTGGATGAGTTTCTCGATGCCACTCGCGGTGAGCGCACCGATGTGGCGCGCGATGATCCTGCCTCCCGGCCCGAGGACGATCGTCACCGGCAGCCCGGGCACTCGAAGGTCGGCCAGGATCGTTCCGGCCTGGTCGACGAGCTGCGGATAGGTGACGCCCACCTGTGTCAGGAACTGGGCAGCCCCCTTGGGGTCATCCCGGATATTGATCCCGACAAACTGCACGGCCACTCGATGGCGGTGGTACGCCGCCTGGAGTGCGGGCATCTCCTGTCGACAGGGACCGCACCAACTGGCCCACAGGTTCACGATCGTGGGCTTGCCGCCCAGCGTGGCCAGCTCTACCGAACCCCGGGTGGTCAGACACGGGAGCCGCAGCGAGAGGAATGCTGGGTCCGGTGTTGGACTGGCCGCGGTAGTGAGCTCGCGGCACGGCTCGACACCGCGGCTGTGGATCGGCGCGAGCGACGTGCGGTGATGCTCGCGTGCGCCAGCGGTGGAACCTCCGGCGGCGCCGTTCCCGCACCCGGACAGCACCAGCAGGGCGCAGGCCGCTAAGGCGGCGCGCGCCCAATGGCCCACGAGCATGCGTCAACTCCTTGTGCACGTCATCCACGTCGGGTCTCACGGACCGAGTGCTGCAAAACTGTGACCGGCCTTCCACGTGGATGACCTCCGCGAACGTATCGCGCGCCGAGCACCGGACGATCGAGTCTCTACGATACGACATAGTATTTGGCTTAGCCGATGATGTCTTCCGGCAGCGAGGGAGAGCACCGCACGTGAACCCTTTCCGGCCCCCGAGACGGCTGCTCGCCGCGCCGTTGTCGCTCCTGCTCGCCGCAGCCCTCGCTGGTTGCGGCGCAAACACCGGCGGCGCGACCTCACGCTCCGCCGGAGCCGGAGTGGTTACGGAGATCCACGCGGGCCAGCGCAGCGCGCTGCCGCGGCTCACGGGTTCCCTGCTCGGCGGTGGGACCTACGACAGTGTGGCGACACGGGGCAAAGTCGTCGTCTACAACGTGTGGGGGTCATGGTGCGCGCCGTGCCGAAAGGAAGCACCCGTCCTGCGTCGGGTGGCACTCGAAACACGCCACGTCGGGGTGACCTTCGTGGGGCTGAATGTGCGCGACAACAACACCGCAGCGAAGGCGTTCGAGCGGACCTTCAAGACTCCCTATCGTTCCATGGTCAGCCGAGACTCCGCGGCAGCTTTGTTGCGCTTCGGGTCGAGCGTCCCGCCTTCGGCGGTGCCCTCGACGGTGATCGTCGACCGGCATGGCCGGGTCGCGGCCCGCGTGTTGGGCGCGTCGGACTACGGGACTCTGACTGGCCTGCTGCAAGACGTGGGCGTGCGCGTCAGTCAGGAGAAGGGCACCGGGCAGTAACCGAGCTCGGCCGCTGCAATCGCCGGCGCCACCGCAAGGACGACCGGCAGGGCCGCGGTGGCGGCGCCGGCGACTAGCCCGGTGAGTCTGGCCAGGCGGCCCACCGGGGGTCGGGGATTGGTCAGTCGCTGTAACCGCTCGACGGTTGCGATGTTTCCGGCTCCAAGGGCAGGGGCGGGGATCGTGCCCTCCGCCAGCCGCACAAGCGCGCGGGCGAGGTCTCGCCGCTGATGAAGCCTGATTGCCGCGTCATCGGCCCGCAGTTCGACGAGCTGCGCAAGTTGCTCGTGGGCGAGTCGAAACACTGGCAGGATGGGAAACGCGGTCGTGAGTGCTGAGGAGACCATCAACAGGCGGTGGTCTTTCCGACGCAGATGTCCTCGCTCGTGCGCCAGGACGGCCTCGACCTGCGCGGCATCGAGGGCGCGCACGGCGGCACTGGTCATCACCACCGTTCCCGATCCCTTCGCAAGGCAGTAGACGGCTGGCAAGGCGTGGGGTATGACCGTCGCGCCGGTGTCCCAAAGTGGCTGCCCGACAAGTCGCAAACCCCTGAGCTGAGTCCTGACCGCGCGCCGAGATCGCACCGAGGCCGAGAACAGGCAGTAACCAAGCCGCCCGATGACCACGGCGGCAATCAGGAGGCCAATCGCTCCGGCAAGGGCTCCACCTGAGCTGGTGTACTGCTCGGAGAGCGCCACCGCGCAGGCATGGAGAAGGTCCGCGATGCGGTGCTCGATGGGGGGGCTCGCAACGCTCAGGCTGAGTCCGGCGAGCACCAAGGCCAGTAGGACCGTGAGGGTCAGCATGCGCCATGCTGCGATCGCGAGACCAGGTGACCTGCACGTCCAGCGCGCGCCGATAAGCAGCCGCGGCATCAGCACGGCGTTGGCGGCCGCGTAGGCGAGCAGCCCAAGCGCGATCATCATGGCCGGCGCCCCCGTCTCCCACGGTCCGGGGCGGCCCCATTGGCAGCACTGTGGGCAGCACCGTCCAGTGCCGCGCGCAGTGCGGTGGCGTCGGCTACGGGCATCTGCTCGACGAAGTGCAGCAGTACGGCACCACGGTCGCCGCCGCTGCCGGCGAGGACCTCCTCCAGTAGCGACGCGGCATACACCTCGCGCGAACACGTGGGGGAGTACCGATAGGCGCGGCCGTCCTTGGCTCGGCTCGCGAGCCCCTTGCGGTGCAGATTGTCCAGCACGGTCATCACCGTGGTGTACGCGATGTCGCGACCCTTCTGAAGATCCTCGAGCACCTCTCGGACCAGCACCGGCCGGTTCCAAAACCAGAGGCGCTGCATCACCTCGGCCTCGAGCTGTCCCATCTGGCGCATTTCGGTGCCTTCCGTCTTGACCGCGCTGTGGCCAGAGCTAGCTCCGGCCGGACTTGTCGGAAGGCTTGGCTCCCAAGAGGACGGCCCCGATCAGCGCCAACACCCCGGCCATCGGCCACCCCACAAACAGATCCTGCCATCCGGTCGACATGGGCAGCCAGACAATCCCGAGGTGCATGAGCACGTGGTTGAACGCCATCAGGGCAGCAAAGACGATCAGCGCCCAGCCCGCAAAGCTCCTCGGAGTCCAACGCCGAAGTTGACGGCTGATCTCCTTCTGCATCCGGGCACGCTCTTGGGCAGACTGCTCGGCCGCGCTCAACTGGGCCCGCTGACGCCTGCGTCTCTTCAGCGTGATCCGGCTTCGGTGGTCCTGTCGTAGCCCCATCCCACGTGCCTTCCTTGTGGATTCGCGGTTGCGAGGCCCTGTCGGAGCAGACCCCTCACCGGTTATCCTATCCGCCATAGTAGATGCGCGAACTCGTCCGGACTCGAAGGATGTGGTCGATCGATGCCCGGTGTGGTGGCCTACAGCGCATCGGGTGTGGTCCTTTCCGGCCCCCTACTCCTGGCCATGCTGATCTCGGTTGCCGCCGGAGCGCTCTCGTTCTTCTCACCGTGCTGCCTGCCACTGGTGCCCGGATACCTGTCCTACGTCGCCGGAATCGCCGGAGCCGAAACGCCGCGGACGAGACAATCGGGGACCGCCCCGGCGACCGACGACCCGCCCACGAGCAGCACCACTGGGCCCGCAAGGCCGTCGGTCGCGGTCATCGCGCCCCTCTCCGTTCAGCAACCCGGTCGCACCCGCATGCTGCTGGGCGCGGGGTTGTTCGTGCTTGGATTCGCAGTGGTCTTCACCAGCTACGGAACCTTGTTTGGCGCCTTCGGTGGGGCGTTGATCACCTATCAGGCCACCCTGACCCGAGTGTTCGGTGTGCTGACCATCCTGCTCGGTCTGATGTTCAGTGGCCTTTTGTGGCGGCTTCCGCTGGCCGGACGCACGTTCCGGCTCAACTATCGCCCCAACGTCGGCCTGGCTGGCGCACCCTTGGTCGGAGTCCTGTTCGGCCTGGGGTGGACCCCTTGCATCGGGCCGACGCTGGCGGCGGTGCTGACCTTGGCGACGAGCTCCGGCACCGCGAGCCGCGGGGCGGTGCTCTCTTTCGCCTACAGTGCGGGCCTGGGGATTCCGTTCATCCTCGCCGCGCTCTCTTTCAGCAGCGCGATGCGCAGATTCTCTTGGGCCCGCCAGCACACGCGGCTCATCATGCGGCTCGGTGGCGCCATGCTGGTTGTCCTCGGCGTGCTGCAGGTCAGTGGTCTGTGGCAGGTCGTCGTCTCCAGCCTCCAGGGCGTGATCGCAGGCTGGCAGACCCCACTATGACGCTGCCATTCTCATGGTCCTCGCCCCCGTCGTCGTCGCCCGGGCAGCCCTCGGCACGGACACCCGGCGACTTGCGAACTCGGTTGCCGTCGTTGCCACCCATGTCGAGCAAGCCACCCACCATGAAGACGGCAATGCCTACCACGCCCCATCGATACCCCGCATGGACCGCCTCGACCCAGGAGCCGAGGCGCGGCGGCGGCGCCACGTCACCCACGCGATCCACGCAGTCAACAGCGCGAAACTGCCATACAGCATCGCGTGCCACGGAGTGAAGAACGTCTCCAGACCGCCGACGTTGAGGTGCGCCCAGCCGTCGGCGTACAACCCTGTGATGACGAGCAAGCTCAACGCAGCAGTCGTCGCGTCCAGACCTCGAGGTCCGGCCGGACTGTGGTTCGCTTCGTTCATCGGAGGTCTCCTCTCGCGCTTCACACTCGCGATCCAATCTTGCGAACCCCACCGTAGGGGGGTATAGTATCAACGTCAAGTCCGGCAGAGGAGAATCCACGTGACCCAAACAGCGCAACAACACGGTTACCTGCACAACAAGGGCGACTACCTGACTCGGCTGCGTCGCATCGAGGGGCAGGCCCGCGGCCTGCAGCGGATGGTCGAGGAGGAGAAGTACTGCATCGACATCCTTACCCAGGTCTCCGCGATGACGAAGGCGCTGCAGTCGGTGGCACTGGGGCTGCTCGACGAGCACATGGCCCACTGCGTCACTGACGCCGCACGCGCCGGCGGGCCCGAGGCCGCCATCAAGCTCAAGGAAGCATCTGAGGCGATTGCCCGACTGGTCCGCTCCTGACAAACAGAACCCGACTAGCCACTGGCCGGTCGTCAAAATGGGAAAGGAACTCCGCGATGAGCAGCACCCTCACCTATACCGTGAGCGGCATGACCTGCGCCCACTGCGCGGCCTCGGTGACCGAGGAGGTCCGGGCAGTCCCCGGCGTCCAGAGCGTGGACGTCGAGCTCGACTCCGGCCGACTCACCGTCACCGGCGACGTCGAGGAGAGCACCGTCCGAACCGCCGTCGAGGAAGCCGGCTACCAGCTGGCCTGAACCCCGCCCGCCCATCGACCACCCCGTTTGAGGAAGGAGCGCTCCATGACCGAGGTCACCACGAAGAATGGCGGGACCGCCGAGCTGCAGCTCTCCATCAGCGGGATGACCTGCGCGTCATGCGCCAACCGGATCGAGCGCAAGCTCAACAAGCTCGACGGAGTGATCGCCACTGTCAACTACGCCACCGAGAAGGCGAAAGTGACCTACCCGGCCGGCCTGGCCCCCGATGACCTCGTCACGACCGTCGAGCAGGCTGGCTACAGCGCCAGGCTTCCCCTGCTCGCAGCGGCGGAGGAGACCGCTCCGGACAGGGCCGATGATCAGACCGCGACGCTCCGGCAGCGGCTGATCGTCTCAGCGCTGCTGTCGGTCCCGGTGATAGCGCTGGCGATGGTGCCCGCGATCCAGTTCACCTACTGGCAGTGGCTCTCGCTGACCCTGGCGGCCCCGGTCGTGGTCTGGGGAGCGTGGCCCTTCCACCGCGCCGCATGGGTGAACCTTCGCCACGGCACCACGACGATGGACACCCTGATCTCGATGGGCACCCTGGCCGCTTTCGGCTGGTCGCTGTACGCACTGTTCTGGGGCACCGCCGGCATGCCCGGCATGCGTCACGCCTTCGAGTTCGCCGTACGCCGTACCGACGGCGCCGACAACATCTACCTCGAGGCCGCAGCCGGGGTGACCACCTTCCTCCTCGCCGGCCGCTACTTCGAGGCCCGCTCCAAGCGCCGGGCCGGAGCGGCGCTGCGCGCCCTGCTCGAACTCGGCGCCAAGGACGTCACGGTGCTGGACGGAGCCGGCAGCCAGCACCCAGTCCCCATCGAGAAGTTGTCGGTGGGCATGAGCTTTGTGGTCCGGCCCGGAGAGAAGATCGCCACCGACGGAGTCGTCGCCGAAGGCACCTCCGCTGTCGACGCCTCCATGCTCACCGGCGAGTCGGTTCCGGTCGAGGTCGGACCCGGCGACGAGGTGGCCGGAGCGACGGTGAACGCCGGCGGTCGTCTGGTTGTACGGGCTACCCGGGTCGGCGCCGACACTCAGCTGGCCCAGATGGCCCGGCTGGTCGAGGATGCCCAGAACGGCAAGGCCCAGGTGCAACGACTCGCCGACCGCATCTCAGGGGTCTTCGTTCCTGTCGTGATCGCGCTGGCGCTAGTCACTCTCGCGGTGTGGATCGGAGTCGGTGCCGGTCTGCCCACTGCGTTCACCGCCGCGGTGTCGGTGTTGATCATCGCTTGCCCGTGCGCCCTTGGCCTGGCGACCCCGACCGCGCTCATGGTCGGAACGGGCCGCGGCGCCCAACTCGGCATCCTGATCAAGGGCCCGGAAGTGCTGGAGTCCACCCGCCGGGTCGACACCATCGTGCTGGACAAGACGGGCACCGTCACCACCGGACAGATGGCGTTGACGGGCGTGGTCGCGGCCACGGACCAGGACGCCGACGAGGTGCTCCGGCTGGCCGGCGCGCTTGAGGACTTCTCCGAACATCCGATCGCCCGCGCCATCGCCGCCTCTGCCCGCGAACGCGTTGGCGCGCTTCCCGTGGTCGAGGACTTCACCAACCTCGAGGGGCTCGGAGTTCGGGGTGTCGTGATCGAGGACCAGCAGAGCCACGCCGTACTCGTTGGACGGCCACGGCTGCTGGAACAGTGGTCCCAGCCGCTCCCCTCCGAGCTCCGCGAGGCTGTGCATCGGGCGCAGGAGCGCGGAGGTACGGCGGTCGCGGTCGGCTGGGACGGCCGGGCCCGGGGCATTGTCGTGGTGGCCGACGCGGTCAAGCCCACGTCCGCCGAGGCGATTGCCCGGTTCGTGGATCTCGGCCTGTTCCCCGTCCTACTCACCGGAGACAACCGCGTAGTGGCCGCCGCCGTCGCAGCGGAGGTGGGCATCCCCCCCGACGCGGTCATTGCCGACGTGCTGCCCACCGACAAGGTCAACGTGGTCAAGCGGTTGCAGTCCGAAGGCAAGGTGGTGGCCATGGTCGGCGACGGCATCAACGACGCCGCTGCCCTCGCCCAGGCCGACCTGGGCCTGGCGATGGGCACCGGCACCGACGTGGCCATCGAGGCCAGCGACCTCACCTTGGTCCGCGGTGACCTCCGAGTCGCAGCCGACGCCATCAGGCTGTCCCGCCGGACCCTGGCCACCATCAAGGGCAACCTGTTCTGGGCATTCGCGTACAACGTCGCCGCCCTCCCTCTCGCCGCCCTCGGCCTACTCGACCCGATGATCGCCGGCGCGGCAATGGCGTTCTCCTCGGTATTCGTCGTCACCAACAGCCTGCGCCTACGCCGTTTCCGAGCGGATCAGGGTCCGAATATGACGCGGGCAGGAGCCTGGGCCCGATAAGCGCTCGCGGCACCTCCGCCTGGCCCTTCACCGAAGGAAGGGCACGACGGACGGCGTGACGGACCACCGCTGCTTTGTGGTGGGCAAGAGCAGGCAACACAGGGGAGTCAACCGAGTTGGTCAAGTCGACTTGGTGGTGTCGGGTCAACGAGAGATCAGGGAGAAGGCATGTCACGCACACCGTCGCTTATAGGTGCGCTCGCCCTGTTGTGGTAGCCGGGAGCGCAATCGATGATTCCTGCCGTATGCGGACTCTCCGCCAGTATCGAACCCTGCGAGAACCAGTCCTACGACCAGCGCAGCCCCGAGGATGAGTCCCGTAGCGCTCCGACATAAGGGTGCACACTCCTTCGACGCTGTGAGAATCTGGCTTTGGTCGGCGAGGCAGTTGCAGACTCTAGGCGTTGCCAGCGCCGTACCAATCCGGCACAGTCACGATGTGAGGCTCGGCGGCAACACCCGCTCGGACCGGCTCCTGGTAGGGCTGGGGGTGGTCAGCCTGCTGATGTACGCCGTCGGCTATCCGCTCGCCATCGTCGGGAGATCCGCCGCCGGGTGGGTGCTGGTGATGCTCGGAGGGCTGTTCCTGTTTGCGTTCGGGGTGCTCACCATCCGGCGGATACACCGCGGGACCGAACGCTGACCGCCGCCCGGCTCCAGCTCAGCGCACGAACGGCACTGCGGCCACGCTGAGGAACAGTAGCGTTAGGTAGATGTTCGACAGGTGGAAGAGCCGCATCGGTCGGAGTGCCGACAACGAGTCCGAACCAGCGCTGCGACGCAAAAGCAGATGAGCTTCGACCACGAAGTACCCGCCGAGGACGACCGCGACAACCGGGTAGACCGGACCGGTGTGCGCCACCGGCCACAACAGCAGCGAGCTAGCGACGGTGAGATCGGCGTAGACGACGATCCGCCAGGCGACGGCACGGGTCGGCGCGACGGCCGGGAGCATCGGGACCTCGGCAGCGGCATAGTCCTCGCGGTAGCGGATCGCCAGCGCCCAGAAGTGCGGGGGCGTCCAGAAGAACACCACCAGAAACAGCACCACCGGCGTCCACGCCAGCTGGCCGGTGACCGCGGTCCACCCGATCAGTGCGGGGAAGCACCCAGCCGCCCCACCCCAGACGATGTTCTGTGAGGTACGCCGCTTGAGGACCATCGTGTAGCCGACGACGTAGAACACGTTCGCCGCCAACGCCAGCCCCGACGACAGCCAGTTCACGGTGAGCCCGAGCCACAACGTCGAGGAAAGACCAAGAGCCAGTCCGAAGAGCATCGCGGCTCGCCCCGACACCGCATCCCGAGCCAGAGGACGACGCCTGGTCCGGCGCATCCGGGCGTCGATGTCGGCGTCTACGACACAGTTGAGGGCATTCGCGCTCCCAGCCGAAAGCGTCCCACCGATGACGGTCGCGACAACCGTCCACAGCCGCGGCACCCCGTCGGCGGCGAGGAACATCACCGGGACGGTGGTGAGCAGGAGCAGCTCGATGATCCGCAGCTTCATCAACGCGACGTAGGCCTGTGCGAGGTTGCGCCACCGGTGCAGTTCCACCGGAATCGCCTGGCCCTTCCAGGGACGGGTCTGTGCGGTCATGAGGAGGTCCCTATCCTGCTCAGGACGAGGTGCAGAGAGCGCTCGTCGACCGGGCCGACGATGCGCGCGGCGATCCGGCCGTGTCCGTCGATGAACACCGTGCTCGGGACACCCATCTGGGGCAGCATCGGCAGCTGCCGCAGCAGCTGCCCGTCGGGGTCGCGCAGACTGGGGTACGTCGCTCCGCGCGAGACCGCGAACGACCGTGCCGGTCCGGCCTGGTCGCGTTCGTCCAAACCCACCATCCGCAGCGCGGTGCCGTCTGCACGAGCGAGCAGCGGCATCTCCTGTCGGCACGGACCGCACCACGACGCCCATACGTTGACGGCGACGACACCGTTGCCGAGCCGGGACTTCAACGAAAATCTGCTGCCGGACAGCGTGGTTCCAACTAGGGCTGGCGCGGGTTTGCGCTGCGTGACCGGGAAGATCTCCACGCCGACCGAGTCGGTGGAGTGGGTGGAGTCGGTGGAGGAGTGCCCGGCAGGAGTAGGCAGCAGCCAGTGCAGCACCTGGTTGACCTGCGCCGCTGACCAGCTGCCGGCCTGCGGCCGGTGGACGTTCTGGTGGCCGAGCCGGTCCATGAAGCGGTAGATGCGTGCCGGGATCGCGTGCGCCGATGCCACCGAACCGGTGCCTTCCATTTCGAAGCGGAAGCGCTGGTGGGCGTCCATGAAGATGAGGTCGTCGGTGTGCTGGATGTCGGTGGTGAGCGGCGCGCCGGTCAGCCAGTCGCGCGGGCGCGGCTTCGGCACCTGGACGGTGTGCCGCCATACTCCGAGGCGGTTCCACAGCTTGTCGACGTTGGCGGCCGACCCGGTCAGCATCCGCCAGTTCGCCAGCGGGCCGAACAGCCGTTGGTACGCCGCCAGGTGGCGCAGGTCGTCACGGGTCGGATCGATGGTGACGCTGAGGAAGACCACCTGCCTGCCCAGCGGGGAGTGGTAGATGGCGCGGGCGGCCTGGAGCATGCTCGCGGTGCCGATCGCGCAGGTCTGCTGGCACAGCGTCATGATGTCGGAGAGCACCACGACCTTGCCGCGCAGCGAGCCGAGCGTCGTGGGCTTTCCGTGGCTGTCGACAAGCGGAAGTGACAGCAGCGCGGCAGGCACCGGTCCGTTCAGCTCGGTGCCGAACGAGGGCGGTGTCGACCCTGCTGCCCCGTACGCAGCCGAGGAGTGAGTGGGCTGATTTGACCCGCACCCGACAAGCAGCAGCACCAGGAACACCCACAGCAGGGACGGTACGGCCGGCCGGTGCTGGTGCTGAGCGGACCATCGGCGTGACGCGTACGCTGGCGTAGCGTGAGTCACGCCATGAGCCTGTTGACGGGGTGGGACCTGGCGCCGGTGCCGCTGGCCGCTCTGGTGCTCGTGGCCGTTCTCTACGTAGCTGCCGCGCGAAGGGTGACCCGGCTGGTACCCGCTCAGCCGTGGCCGGCCCTCGAGACCGGATGTTTCCTGGGGGGCATTCTCACGACCGCCGTTGCGATCCTGGGTCCGCCGGGCGCGTTCGACGACGTCTTCTTCTACGCCCACATGACCCAGCACATTCTGCTCACCATGGTGGCGGCTCCGCTGTTCGTGCTCGGTGACCCCGTGCTGCTGGTCCTGCGGGTCTCGAGCCACGAGTTTCGCCGCCGCCGGCTGGTGCCGGTCTACCGCAGCCGCGCCCTTGGTTTCCTCGTCCATCCCGGCGTCGGCTGGCTGCTGTTCGTGGGTGTGATGGTGCTCAGCCACATCCCTGCGGTTTACGACTTCGCCCTGACCCGCCCTCGGGTGCACGACTACGTCGAACACCCGCTCTACCTGGTCACCGCCGCTGTGTTCTTCTACCCCTTGCTCGGCCCGACGACCGGACCGCGGCACCTGCCCGAAGGTCTCCGCGTGTTGTCGCTGTTCAGCGTGATGCTGCCGATGGCGATGCTCGGCTTCTTCGTGTACGCCGCCTCCCACGTCGACTACCCGTTCTACGCCCACGTCGTCCGACCGTTCGGGCCGGGACCACTCGCGGACCAGCACCTCAGTGGCGCGCTGATGTGGGCGTCGTCGATGGCGCTCAGCGTGGGTTGGATGGTGCTCGCAGGATTGCGCTGGCTGCAGTCCGAGGAGCGGAAGTCGCGCCGCGGCGACGTCGCAGCGGCGCGCGTGGCGCCGCCCGCTCCGGAGTCGGCATGAACACCGGCCCGGACTCGAGCATGAACACCGGCAGGGAGCCGGTGCGGCCCTGGTCGGTTTCGGCACTGCGCTACCACGTGCCGTTCCTGCTGGCGGTGTGCTTCTGCTTCGCCGCGGGCTGGTTTGAGCTGACGCGCGCTCGGGCAGGTCACACGATCGCGTGGGTGTACGCGTTCGAATGGCCGTTGTTCGGGGTGCTGTTCGCGGGCATGTGGTGGCGCATCATGGCGGCGCGGGACGTACGCCGGCCAAGCCCTCCTGGGTCCGGGAGAGCCGGCCGGGACATCGCCGAGGACGACCCGGGACTGAAGGCCTGGCGCGACTACCTCGACGACGTGGGACACGACGACACGGTCACCGACGAGGCGCCCGGGTCCGGCTGATTGGGCGGTAGTGGGCACCCCATGGTGGCGTTGGCCACCGAGACCGTGACCGCCCCGATCAGCGATGCGACGCAGACCCAGGCGAACCACACGCCCACGATCTGTACGTGCCAGTCACGTGCGCCACGCGTCACCTTGCGCCGGACCCGCATCACGATGCCCACACCGAGGAACACCGTGATGAGCAGGTGGAACACGTTGCCGGCCGCGATCACCCAGACCGCCGAGGAGTAGGCGTTGTCACTGACGTGGAACGGGAACGTCATCATCTGCACGATGTTGAGCACCAGCGCGATGACCATCCCCGCGACACCGGCGACGCCAGAGTTGAGGAAATGACGCCGTCCGGGCCGGTGTGCGACCAGTCCCTGCCGGTAGGCGAATAGAGACGCGACCATGACCACGGTGATGGCCCACGACCACCACAGCGAGGCGACCCCCGACTTCGCGGGATGGAAGGAATGTTGGGTGTCCAGGCCGTGCAGGTAGAGGAAGCTGAACGAGAGCGCGACCACGAACGACGCGTCGGCGACGATCAGGAGCAGCGCGCCGGTCAGCCAGCGCCGACCGAACTCGGCGGGCTCCTCAGGCGCGACCGCCCCCTTGTTGACCAGCGACTCGGTGGTCACAACGGGCTCGGCTCATCGTCGTCGGGTGCGACCCGAGTGCCCCCGGAGCCGGCTCCCACCGGCACTCGTTCGGGTTCGCGCACCGGCTCCGCAGGGACGATCTGGGGGGGCGATTCGCCGTACCCGTATGCGTCCTCGGTCACCACGGGCAGCACCGGGAAGTTCTCCAGAGGGATCGGGTTGGGAACAGTCCACTCGAGCGTCTTCGCCCCCCACGGGTTCGTCGGCGCAAGCTCGCCACCCCGCCAGGAGCTGATCACCGCCCAGAGCAGGACCAGCATGCCGATGCCGATGGCATAGGCGCCGATCGTGGAGATGAAGTTGCCGCTGCCGTAGGCGAAGTCGTAGTGCACCACCCGGCGTGGCTGGCCCTCGAGGCCAACCATGAACATGCCCAGGAACGTGACGTTGAAGCCGATCTGGATGAACCAGAACGACACGAAGCCGAGGGTCTTGTCGAGCATCCGACCGGTCATCTTCGGGAACCAGTACGCCATTGCGCCGATCGCGCCGGTGAGTCCCGCACCCATCAGCGTGTAGTGGAAATGAGCGGTGACGAACATCGAGCCGTGCAGCGCGTAGTCGAGGGGCACGTCGGACAGGTAGATGCCCGTGACCCCGCCGATGATGAAGTTCCACAACATGGCGTAGGTGCACATCATCGGCATCGTGGTCCATATTCGGCCACGCCAGATCGTCCCGACGATCACCAGGAACAGCCCCCCGGTGGGAATCGAGATCAACTCGGTGGTCAGCATGAACGCACCGTTGAGGTTGCTCGCCCAGCCGGTGGCGAACATGTGGTGTGCCCACACCATCACGCTGAGCCCCACGATACCGACGAGCGAGAGCACTGCCACGTTGAAGCTGTAGAGCGGCTTGCGGGCGAACACCGCGGTGAGCTCCATCAGGGCCGCCACCGCCGGGATCACGATGACGTAGACCTCCGGATGACCCATCAGCCAGAAGAGGTTCTGGTACAGCCACGGCTGGCCGCCCCGCGAGGCGACGTAGAAGCCGCCGCCCATCGTCCGGTCGACGAACAGCAGGATCTCCGCCGCCATGAACATCGGGAACGCCGGGATCGCCAGGCCGACGCTGGCCGCAACGCCGTACACGAAGATCGGGGTCCGGTTCCAGGTCATCCCGCGGGCGCGCATCGTCAAGATCGTGGTGGTGATGTTCATGCCCGAGACCGCGGTGGAGATCGCGAAGATCACGATCGCCACCATGTAGGAGTCGACCCCGGGAGGGCCCTGGTCGGCCAGTGGCGTGTACCCGGTCCAGCCCATCGGGATGCCGCCGAGGAACGCGGCGGAGTAGAGCACCGGCAGCATCGCGACGAGCAGCCAGAAGCTCAGCGCGTTGAGCCGGGGGAACGCCATGTCGCGTGCGCCGATCATCAGCGGTACGACGAAGTTCCCGAACGGCCCGGTGACCATGATGATCGTCGCCAGGATCATCGTCAGCCCGTGGATGCCGACCAGGGAGTTGTAGGTCTGTGGGCCGAGGAACCCGCTGTTCGGCGAGATCAGGTTCGTGCGGATGAGCATGGCCATCGTCCCGCCGGCCCCGAGCATCACCATGGTGAGGACGAGGTACTGGATGCCGACGACCTTGTGGTCGGTGGTGAACCGGAAGTAGCGCCCGATGCCCTGGTCCTCCCCCGCCAGGAACATCTCGTCGGCATGGGTCAGGTCTCTCCCGACGAACCATCGAGCCGGGCCGGTGAAGGCACCCATCCCGGCCATGAACCCGACCGCCCAGCACACCATCGTCAGGGTGGGGACGAGGTTGATCGAGTCGTCCGGGTCGTGGCCCACCAAGGCGCGGCCGGCGATGTTGCCGATGACTGCGAGGGCCACACCGGCGACCAGCGCGGTGCCCAGGTTCAGCCGCCGCATGACGCCGCCGTCGGGGCCCTGGTGCACCGGATCAGCGTGGTGGGTCGCGTCTGCGGTCATCGCGTTCTCCTGGGCGTCGTTCTCGGTCCGGACTGGGTGACGGCGTGCCGGCTCATCCCGAACCTCCTGGCTGCGACTTCAACCAGGACTGGAACTGCTGGCCGGTGACCACGTGCACGTTGGTCTCCATGTCGGCGTGCAGCAGCCCGCACAGCTCCGCACACTTGACGTGGTAGACGCCCAGACGATCGGGGACCGTCTGCGTTGTCGTGGTCACGCCGGGGTTGGCATCGACCTTGATGCCCATCTCCACGACCCAGAACGAGTGGATGACGTCGTTGCTGGTCACCCTGAACACGACCGGCCGGTTTATCGGCAGGTAGAGCTGGTCGGACTCGGCGCCGCCGCCCTGGGGGTACTTGAAGGTCCACACCCACTGCTGGCCGGTGACGTCGACGACGAGCGGGTTGGCGGCCGTGGCCGGCGCTCCGATCGCGGCGAGCGCTGCGAAGCCCCAGACCAGCAGGAAGAGACAGAGCAGAGACGACAGGAGCATCCACGAGGCCGTGAACCAGGTGTTGCCGCGCAACGGCACACCGTCGGGGTCGCCCTCGGCCCAGTCACCCTTCCGCCGCCACCGCAACAGACTGTGGATCGACACCGCGAAGACCACCGCGGCCACCGGAGCCGCGGCCACCGAGAACAAGACGAACGTGTTCTCGACCGCACCCATGGTGGTGGACGCCTGTGGCCCCATCAGCGCGCGTGGAACGGTGAGGGCGAAGATCACCAGGAGCAAGGTGAGGATCCCCCACAGAAGCAGCACCGCGCGGGCGTCGGGCGTGTCCCACCAGCGCTTCGGCGGGTCTGGCTGCGTCAACGGCACCGCCATGTGCGCCCCCTATCTCCGGGTCGTAGTGGTCGTGCCGGTCAGGAGACCGTGAGCGTGCCTGACATGTAGCCACGGGTGGACATCGGACCGCCGAACTTGGCGTAGTAGCCGTCGCCGCAGGGATACTCGCAGTTCCAGACGTACTTGCCGGGTCCGTGAGTCATGAACGAGAACATCACCACGATGGGCTTGGCGTAGTTGCTGTCCTTCGCCGTGGGGGCGGTGTCCGAGACGGCGGGAAGGGGAGCGCTCACGTAAAGCGGATCCTGCGCGGTGGGTGCGGCGTGCAGCGTGAAGGTGTGCCCGATCGCCTTCGAGTCGACGCCGGTGACCTTCTTGCCGTTCACCGTCTCGGTCCCGCCGAGGGTCCCGTGCACGCGAGCAAAGTAGGGGTTGGTGACCTCGCCACCGGTGTCGTACTGCTTGATAGTGACGGTGACGAGCGAGTGCGCCGGCACCTTCAGGTCCGTGGTGGGGCCGTAGCTCACCCAGCCCGGTTGGGCGCCGCCGTCCGCACCGTGTTCCCCGGCCATACTGTCGGGGTACGTCGCAAGGTGGATGAAGACGTGCTTGACGTTGCCCTGCGGGCTGGACGCTGTCCCGCGGATCTGCACGGCGGCGCCCTGTGCCGGCGCGGCGCGTTGGTGCAGCAGCAAGCCCATCGCGACAACAAAGGCAGCACCGACAAGAACTGTGGTGACACTCCCCACCAACCGGCCGATCTTCATGCGCATCCCCTTTGCCGGCGCCCAAGCCGGACTCCTTGGGTTTAGACCTGTTGCGAAGGAGTGTCAAGAACCTGCCCAGCCGGCGAGTCGCCAAGGGGGTCAAGTCGCCCCTTTTCGCCGGCCGCGGCCTCCGGCTGGGAGGGCAGCCTCAGCGCAGGCGGCGGACCGGTATCTCGTCGAGGAAGCGGATGTAGGAGTGCCACAGGGCTTTGCTGCGGTAGCCGAACTCCACCTCGTCGTGGCCGATCGACTCCGGAGCCCAGTTGTCCGAGCCAGTCCAGACCTTCCAGATCCGGCCGTTCCTGCGGACATAGCTGGCCAGCATCAGCTTGGAGTGCACATGGGTGCCGTTGGTGAAGTACCCCCGCCGAAGGTGTACGCCGGCCCGGCGCAGGATCCGGCGTACCTGGACCGAGACGTGCGGCCCAAGGATCGCGGTTATCCGGGCGCCCTGGCGGCTCTTGACCGCGAGCGCCTTCGCAATCGCCGCACCCCGGCCGCCCCACCACGAGAACTGCGCCACCTTGATCGTCGCGCGGCGCGCGGGGATGTTCTGGATCCGGATGACGACCGGATCCCTCTGTGGGGTCCAGTACCGCATCGGCAGGAAGTAGGCATCCCCACCCCTGAATGTCTCGAACCGGTACGGGCGCATCACCGAGCGCTGCCTGACCTGTATCCGGTAGATCTTCATGAACTCGTCGTAGATGTCGCGCCGGTTGGCGAAGGTCAGCATGTCGCTGTACTCCTTCTCGGCACACACGTTTGTCAGGTTCGTCGAGCCGACCATGCTCACCCAGTGCGCCCTGCCGACATGGCTGAACAGCCAGGTCTTCTGGTGCAGGTCGCCGCCGGGCACGCGGGTGGATCCGTGGGAGAACCCGACGTACGACGCGTCGCCGACCTTCTTGTTCAACAGGCGACCGAGCTCTCGAGCCGGAGGCCAGGACAGCGAGTGGGAGTCGATCAGTGCCCGGATCCGCACCCCACGGCGGAAGGCCAGCGTGAGCGACTTGGTGACCCGCTCGAGTGCGAAGGAGTAGGCGACCAGAGTGATCGTCGAGCCCCGGGGGGCGTGGTTGATGTTCCGTAGCAGGTCGTTGACCACGGCGTACTGCTGGCGCTCGGTGCCGTTGGGGTTGCCGAAGACCGGACCGGTGCTCGGCGTCCACGGGGTCTGGTGCCAGTGGTGGTGTCGCCGTGCCTGCGCCGGGGCTGCGGAGAGCAGGGTCGCGGCCAGCGCGACTGCGGTCACCAGTGCACCGACGGCGCGGAGGGATCTGCGAAGGGAGAGGAGCATCTTGGCCGAGTGTGCCCGATGAGGCGGATGAGATTCTAGTGACGCTCCGGGACCTGTGGGGCGTGTCGCCGACTGCGTAGATTTGGGCCCGGCGACCCCAACCGCCACAATGGGAGGTCAGGCTGCCGCCGGAGCGCCTGTGCGTGCCCTAACGTGACCACCCGGAGCGGTCGCCTCGATTTCGCTGGCGGCCGGCCCCAAGGGAGACCAGACGAGTGTCAGACGAACAACCGCGTCCGCGTCAGCGGCCGGGTCGACGGCGCCATCTAGGGCGCAAGCTGCTGATCGGCTTCCTCGTTCTCGTTGCGTTCGTCGGGACCGGACTGTTCCTGGTCTACCGGCACCTGGACAACAACATCCACGGCCTGGACGTGACTTCGCACCTCGGGAAAAGCCGGCCCACGGCGATCACGGTCGCCGGGCCGAAGCAGCCGATGAATGTGCTGGTGATGGGCAACGACACTCGCCAGGGGGCCAACGGCAACGGCATCGGCGGCGCCACCCCAGGCCTGTCCGACACCACGATCCTGCTGCACCTCTCGGCCAGTCGGAAGTTCGCCTACGGGGTGAGCATCCCGCGTGACTCCGAGGTCAAGCGCCCCCAGTGCGACACCAGGAGCGGAGGCAGTGACCCGGGCGGTCTCACTCAGTTCAACGACGCCTTCGCAATCGGCGGCCCGGCCTGCACGATCAAGACCGTCGAGCACCTCACCGGCATCCACATCGACCACTTCGTCGTCGTCGACTTCGTCGGATTCAAGACGATGGTCGACGCGGTGGGCGGGGTGACCGTCTGCGTCCCGACGGAGGTCAACGACACCCACGGGCACATCCATCTCCCGGCGGGCACCTACAACGCCAGCGGCCAGCAGGCTCTGGACTACGTCCGGGTGCGCAACGACCTCGGCGCCCCGACCGGCGACATCGGCCGGATGAAGCGTCAACAGGCGTTCATCGCCTCGATGATCAACAAGGTCGTCTCGGCCGGGACGCTGACCAACCCGGTCCGGATGTACAGGTTCCTCGATGCCGCCACGAAGTCGCTGACGACTGACCAGTCGTTCGCGCATCTGAGCGCGCTGGCGTCGCTCGGCAGCTCCCTCAAAGGCATCGGGCTGGGCAACGTCAAGTTCATCACGGTCCCGTGGCGCCCCTACCCGCCCGACATCAACCGGGTCGAGTGGACTCCGCAGGCCAAGCTGCTCTGGCATCTGGTCAAGTACGACAGGCCGCTGACCACCCAGTTCTCCACCGACGTGCTGACCGCCGCAGGGGGCGCGCCGGGGGTCAAGGCAACCTCGAAGGGCCCGTCGGCCCACGCGTCGAAGTCCGCCCAGGCACGGGCCCGCCAGCGGGCCCAGGCGGCTGCTGCCTCTGCCGCGGCCAACGGCCTCTGCGGCTGAGCGTCAAGCACGTCGGCTTGCCGTTACCTGTTCGTTATCGCAAGATGTGGGCGTGAAGGTTGTCGTCTCCGGCGGGACCGGGGTCATCGGGCGATCCGCCGTCCCGGCTCTGCACGCGGCCGGGCACGAGGTCGTCGTACTCGCGCGGCGTCCCGAGAACACTGCCGTGATCGAGCAGTCCGGGGCGACCCCGGCCAAGGCTGACCTCTTCGATATCGACAGCCTGGTGCCGGCGTACGACGGAGCAGACGTAGTGGTCAACCTGGCCACGCACGTCCCCGTCGGGTACGCCGCGCTGTGGCCGGGGGCCTGGCGGCGCAACGACGCGCTGCGCACGGTCGCGGCGGCGAACGTGGTCGAGGCGGCTCGGCAGGCCGGCGTACGACGGGTGGTTCAGGAGAGCGTCACCTTCTTGTACGCCGATGCCGGAGAGCAGTGGATCGACGAGGACAGCCGGCTGGAGGTCACCCCGGCGACCGAGTCGGCGGCGGTGGCCGAGTCCCACGTCCAGGAGTACGTCTGCGACTCCCGCGCTGGTGTCGTACTGCGCTTCGGCTTGTTCGTCGGCGGCGATGAGATGACCCGCTTCTGGTTGCGGGCAGCCGCGCACGGGCGCCCGGTCGGGGTAGGCAAGCCGGACGCATGGGCCCACCTGGTGCACACCGACGACCTCGGCAGTGCGGTAGTGGCGGCACTGCAAGCACCGAGCGGGGTCTACAACGTCGGCGCGGAACCGGTCCGTCGCGCCGAGCTCATCGAGGGGTACGCCGCTGCAGCCGGCGTCGAGTCGGCTGCCTTGATGGGACCGCTTCTGCGGCGGGTTGCCGGTGCCCGGATGGAACCGCTGGCTCGGTCGCTGAGGATCAGCTCCGAGCGGTTCGTCACGAAGACGGGCTGGAAGGCGGACCGCTCGAGGTTCGACCCCTCGTGGTTCGACGCCGCCAGGGGTCCGGTAGCCGAGTCCGCGCCGTGAGCGGAGCTTCGCCGGAGCAGGAGCGCCACCGGCGACTCGCCGAGGTGTTCGGTGAGGTGCTACCCGAGCAGTCCGGTGACGAGACCGACGACACCGATGCTGCCCGCGCCGCGGACGATCCTGGGGGCCGGGGGACCGACGCATGGCTGCATGAGCAGGTCCCCCCGCATCACAGCTGACCGCCGCGCTGGGCGAGCAGGTCGCGGATCTCCTCGAGCACGGCGACGTCGGAGGGGGTGCCTTCGTCCTCGCTCGGGAAGTACCTCTCCTTCGCTGCGGTGTAAGGCAGGACGATCAGGTAGTAGACCACTGCCGCCAAGATAAGGAAGGCAACCACGGCGGTGAGGAAGGCGCCGAGAGGGATACCTCCCGGCTGCCAGGCGTAGAAGTCGGGTCGGCCGCCGATCTTGCCGATCACCGACATGATCACGTTCACCGTGGCGGTCACCACGGCAGCGAAGGCGAGGGCCATCACGAACGCTACGGCCAGCTCGACCAGGTTGCCGCGCAGGACGAAGTTCTTGAACCCAGTCATCTGTTGTCTCCCTTTCTCGAGGAACCCGAGACGAAACGAGTCACGGGGTCGGATGCCGCAGGCTAGCAACCCCACATGACCGTGATCATGCGCGAAGCCGACGCTGAGGCGACCGACTGTGCCTCCCCGGACGGGACTGCGACGACGACCAGCCGGCCGGGCAGTGCGGTGGACAGGCCCGGTGTGCTGCGGTCCGGGATCGTGACGACAGGTACGTCGGGGGCCAGCAGCACCGACTCGTCGCGTCCCTGTGGGTCGGCCGAGACCAGGCAGACCCGGTCGCCGGGGTGGAGCAGCGCCACCACGTCGGGATCGGTGATCCGGACCGGGACGCCGGTGCGTTGCGGATAGCCCGCCAGGGCGCCGGGTCCCAGGACGCTCCGGTCGGTCAGTGCCTGGCCCTGGCGGACCGGGGCGGTGAGGGTGCGGCCGACCAGCTGGTCGGGGTCGGTGAGGGCGTGAGCTGGGATGCTGCCGGGCGCGAAGCCGACCCGGCGCAGGTCAACGCGGGCCAGCACCGTCCCGCCGTCGAGATCATGGCTTGCGGTCCAGGCGAGCTGCCGCGGTGGTGGGGGGGCGGACATCGCCTGAACTCCGACGTACGCCGTGAGCGCGGCGGTGACCGCCGCCAGCGAACGACGATGGCGCAGGACCCGACGGCGTACTCGGCGCAGGCGGAGCAGGAGAGGTCTCATGCCGGTCG
>JALZBH010000190.1 GCA_030947625.1 Actinomycetota bacterium | reverse complement strand
GGTCGCGAGCTGGTGCACCAGCTCGTCGAGCAGGCGGCCAGTGCCGAGCCGACGTACCTGCTCGACCGGACCGCGACCAAGCTGGAGGTCGATGCCGACCACGGCGTCACCATGAGGTTCGACGACGGTGGCGCGATCTCGGCCAAGACGATGATCATCACCGCGGGCATCGGCAAGTTCACCCCACGACCACTGCCGGCCGGGGAGGGCTGGGAGGGCCGGGGGCTGGTCTTCTTCGTGCCGTCCTTCGATCAGTACGCCGGCAAGGACATCGTCATCGTCGGTGGCGGTGACAGTGCTTTCGACTGGGCCCATCACCTGAACCCGATCGCCAGCTCGGTGACGCTGGTGCACCGGCGGGAGGCGTTCCGGGCCCACCAGGCGACCGTCGACGCCGTACTGGCAAGCAGTGCGGAGGTGATCACGAACGCCCAGGTAACCAAGCTGGATGGCGGCCACCTCGTCGAACGGGTCGAGATCACCACCAAGGACGGCCAGGTGCTCACCCGGCCGGCCCAGGCGGTGGTCGCAGCGCTCGGTTTCATCGCCGACTTGAGCGCAATGAAGGACTGGGGGGTGGAGTTCGACAAGCGGCATGTGCGCGTGGACACCGCGATGCGCACGAACCTGCCACGGGTGTTCGCCGCGGGCGACATCACCGAGTACGACGGCAAGGTGCGCCTTATCGCCACCGGGTTCGGCGAGGTCGCGACCGCGGTCAACAACGCAGCGATCATCGTCCACCCGGAGCAGTCGTTGTTCCCCGGCCACTCCAGCGAAGGGTCCTAGAGCCCGTGCGACCCATGCGCATCGCACTGTTGTCCTACCGCAGCAAGCCACACTGTGGAGGACAGGGTGTCTACGTCCGCCATCTCAGCCGCGAGCTCACGGCTCTGGGCCACTACGTCGAGGTGTTCTCCGGACAGCCCTACCCGGAGCTCGACAACGGGGTCAGGCTGACCAAGGTGCCCAGCCTGGACCTCTATCGCGAGCCGGACCCTTTCCGTACGCCGTCGCTACGTGAGCTGCGTGACCACATCGACGTCCAGGAGCTGCTCACGATGTGGGCAGCCGGCTTCCCCGAGCCGCGCACGTTCAGCAGACGAGTAGCACGGCTCCTGAAAGGCCGCCGCGGCGAGTTCGACATCGTCCACGACAACCAGACTCTGGGCTACGGCATGCTCGACCTCCAGCGAGTGGGCTTCCCGCTGGTGACCACGATCCACCACCCGATCACGTTCGACCGCAGGATCGACCTGGCGGCCGCGACAACCTGGCACAAGCGGCTGAGTCTGCGCCGCTGGTACGCCTTCGTCGGCATGCAACGCCGCGTCGCCCGCCGCCTCGACCACGTCCTCACCGTCTCGGAGTCCAGTCGCCGCGACATCGCCCGCGACTTCGGTGTGGACCCCGCACGCGTGCAGGTGATCCCACTCGGCGTCGACGACGGGTTCGTCCCCCCGGCCAAGGCCCGCGTCCCGGGCCGGATCATGGCGATGGCCAGTGCCGATGGCCCGATGAAAGGGATCGCCACCCTTCTCGAGGCGTTCGCGAAGCTGCGGACCGAGCGCGACGTCGAACTCTTGCTGGTCTGCCGCCCCAAGCCCGGGGGTCGCACGGAACGGCTCATCGAGGACCTCGGCATCCGAGACCACGTGCGTTTGGTCAACGGCATCTCCGAGGCCGAGCTGGTCGAGCTGATGGGCTCGGCCGAGGTGGCCTGCGTACCCTCCCTCTACGAAGGCTTCTCGCTGCCGACCGCGGAGCTGATGGCCTGCGAGACCCCCCTGGTGGTCAGCCGGGCTGGGGCAATCCCCGAGGTTGTCGGTGCCGACGGCGAGTGCGCCGCCCTGGTCACGCCCGGCGACGTCGGCGAGCTGGAGGTCGCGTTGTCGGCTCTGCTGGACGACCCCGCTCGTCGTACGGCGATGGGCCGACGGGGCCGAGTTCGCGTGCAGGAGAAGTTCAGCTGGCGGGCCGTGGCGGCAGCCACCGCCGCGGTGTACGCCGGGGTTGTCGACCGCGATCAGGAGGAGTGCGCTCGTGCTGACCGTTGACTTCGACAGGCTCGGCCTGCGACCCGGCGACCGGGTGCTGGACATGGGCTGCGGCACCGGCCGGCATGCGTTCGAGATGTACCGGCGAGGCGCCGACGTGGTCGCGTTCGACCAGGACGCCGACGAGCTGTCTGCGGTCTCGGACCTGTTCGCGGCCATGCGCGCCGCGGGCGAGGTCCCGGACGGCGCCGGGGCCGACGTCAAGCAGGGTGATGCGCGGCAGCTGCCGTTCGCCGACGAAGAGTTCGACCGGGTGGTCGCCGCCGAGGTGCTCGAGCACATCCCCGACGACGAGGCGGCGATCGCCGAGCTGGTCCGGGTGCTGCGACCAGGAGGCGCGATGGCCGTCACCGTGCCGCGCTGGCTGCCGGAGAAGATCTGCTGGACGCTCTCGGACGCCTACCACGAGGTCGAGGGCGGCCACGTCCGGATCTACACCGTGGCCGAGCTGGCAGGCAGGCTGCGAGCCGCGGGCTTGGTGGTCGAAGGCTCGGGTCATGTCCACGCGCTGCACTCGCCGTACTGGTGGCTCAAGTGCGCCGTGGGAGTCGACAACGATCGGCATCCCTTGGTGCGTGGCTACCACCGGGTGCTGGTCTGGGACATCCTCGGGACGCCGTACGTCAGCACGCTCACCCGCGCGGCCGAACGGGTGTTGAACCCGGTGATCGGCAAGAGCGTGGTCCTCTACCTCCGCAAGCCGGCATGAGTGCCGCCATCCCAGCAGTCGACGGGGTGCTCAGCGCCGCGCAGGTCGTCCAGACCGCGGCAGCGATTGCCGCAGCCCAGGAGCCAGACGGGGCGATCCCGTGGACGCCCGGTCAGCACACCGACGTGTGGAACCACGTCGAGTCCGCGATGGGGCTGCTGGCCGCGGGCGAGGTCGCGGCCGCCGAGGCGGCGTACGACTGGTGTGCCCGCACCCAGCGAGCCGACGGCTCCTGGCCGAT
Source organism: Actinomycetota bacterium (assembly GCA_030947625.1). Taxonomy (GTDB): domain Bacteria; phylum Actinomycetota; class Actinomycetes; order Propionibacteriales; family Nocardioidaceae; genus Marmoricola. The sequence continues at coordinate 1,628 of JALZBH010000190.1, read as the reverse complement.
GAAGTCGGTGCAGGGCCGGGTCGAGGACCCCAGTGGGGAGACCAACATGGCGGCGTACCTAGCGGTCGGGCTGTGGCATCACTGGCTGGTCCGCCGCGAACGCGCGTACGTGGAACGGCTGTGGCCGGTGGTACGCCGGGGGCTGGACTTCGCCACCGGTCTGCAGCTGCCCTTCGGCGGGATTGCCTGGTCCCAGGAGTGGTCAGAGGGCGCTCCCGCCCGGGTCAACGAGCAGGCGCTGCTGGCCGGTTCTTCGAGCATCTACCAGTCGCTGCGGGCAGGGGTCGCCCTGGCGGACCTTCTCGACGACCCACAGCCGGAGTGGGAGCTGGCCGGGGGCCGCCTCGGCCACGCCGTACGCCGGCACCGGGAGGAGTTCTTGGACAAGCAGGCCTTCTCGATGGACTGGTACTACCCGGTCCTCGGCGGGGCGGTCCGGGGCATCAGGGCCGAGACGATGCTTGCTGGTCGCTGGGACGACTTCGTGGTGCCGGGCCTGGGCATCCGCTGCGTCGACACCAACCCTTGGGTGACCGGCGCCGAGACCTGCGAGCTGGTGCTCGCGCTTGACGCGCTCGGGGACTCCACCCGGGCGCACCAGCTGTTCGCCGACATGCAGCATCTGCGCGGCGCGGACGGCGGCTACTGGACCGGCTATGTCTACCCTGACGAGGTGATCTGGCCGGCGGAGCATACGACGTACACCTCGGCCGCGGTGATTCTGGCCGCCGACGCACTGTCGCGGACCACCCCCGGCTCCGGGATCATGCGCGGCGAGAGCCTGGCTGCCGACTTCCCGGAGCTGGCCCTGGACTGCGGCTGCGCCTCAGCCGACTCGTTCGCCGGCGTCGCCGCGCACGCGGGTTAGCGCCCGCATCGAGCCCACCGTTCCAAGAGGCTCGAAGGCCCCGGAGCGCACGGCGCGTGTCCAGAGGTGGTACGGCGCCTGGCCGCCGTCTTGAGGACGTTCGAACACGTCATGGATGACTAGCGTGCCGCCGGCCATCACCCAGGGCGCAAAGCCGAAGTAGTCGTCCTGCGCGGGCGCCTCGGCGTGGCCGCCGTCGATGAACACCAGCGACAACGGCGTCCGCCACAACCGCGCCACCGTGGTGGACGGGCCGATGACTGCGACCACCTGCTCCTCGAGCCCGGCATGCGCGATCGTTGCCCGCAACGCCGGCAGCGTGTCGATCAGGCCGGTCCCGGGGTCGACCAGCGAGGCGTCGTGGTGCTCCCAACCAGCCTGGTTCTCCTCCGAGCCGCGATGGTGGTCGAGGGTGAACACCGTCCCGCCGGCCTCGCGAGCGGCGGCGCCGAGGTAGACCGCGGACTTGCCGCAGTAGCTGCCGATCTCCAGCGCCGGACCGTGGGCGAACCGCTCGCGAGCCAGATGGAACAGGTAGGTGCCCTCTTCCTCGGGCATGAAGCCTTTGACCGCGCGGGCCAGGACGAGCAGGTCCTCGGGCATGTCGGGTGGGCGCATCGTGGACCTAGCGATGCGACGGGACCGAGCCGGCGGTCCAGCGGGCGTGGTGCCACTGCAACCAGCGCTGCACGGCGCGGATCGTGTGCTGGCTGCGGATCGAGGAGAACACCTCGAACGCATGCTGGGTGCCGGGCAGCTC
>JALZBH010000012.1 GCA_030947625.1 Actinomycetota bacterium | reverse complement strand
AACCTTGCGATACGCACTAGCCGAGCCTAGCGAGACGCCGGGCCCTCGCCGGCCAGGGATAGCCTGCCAAGAGGAGGAGCTGGTGGAAGAGCACATCGTCTCGCGGTTTCTGCAGGGCGGCCGGCTGGTGGTCATGCCGGCGCGGCGGAGCAAGCGCGTGGCCGTCCTGGACCACATCGCCCAGGAGTTCGAGCCGGGCAAGACCTACCCGGAGGAGCAGGTGAACGACCTGCTCGGTAGGTACTACGACGACCACGCCGCGCTCCGCCGCTACCTCGTCGACGAGGACTTCCTGACCCGCGACGGCGGGGCGTACTGGCGTTCGGGCGGGACGTTCGCGGTCGGACCCATCGAGGACAACGCACCCGCGCCGACGCGGCTAACCTGTGCGGAGTGAGCGCAGCCGAGGGCGACATCACCGATGTGCCGGGCATCCGGGTCGGCCACTGGTCGGACCAGGAGCGGCTGACCGGTTGCACGGTCGTGCTTGTCCCTGACGGCGGGGCGGTTGCCTCCGCCGACGTACGCGGGGCCGCGCCGGGGACGCGCGAGACCGACCTGCTCCGGCCAGGAGCCAGCATCGAACGGGTGCACGCAGTCCTGCTGGCCGGCGGTTCGGCGTTCGGGCTGGCCGCCGCAGACGGCGTGATGGGCTACCTCGCGGAGCGCGACACCGGCTTCGACACCGGCGTAGCTCGGGTGCCGATCGTGCCGGCCGCCGTGCTCTTCGACCTCGGCGTCGGCGACCCGGCGGCCTACCCCCGGGCCGAGTCTGGCCGAGCCGCCTGCGAAGCAGCCGAGCGCGGTGCACTCTGTGGCAGCGGTCGACACGGTGCCGGGACGGGTGCGACCGTCGGCAAGCTGCTCGGGCCTGAGAAGGCGAGGCCGGGTGGCATCGGTACGGCGTCTCGACGGTTGCCCTCAGGGGGAATTGTCGGTGCGGTCGCGGCGGTCAACGCACTGGGTGACGTCCTGGCCGAGGACGGCCGAGTGCTGGCCGGACCCGGAGCGGCCGAGGTGCTGCTCGACGGAGCCGAGGGCGTCCCGCGGGCCGGTGAGAACACCACCCTGGTGGTGCTGGCTACCGATGTCTCGCTGACCAAGGACCAGGCGCACCGGCTCGCCGAAGTCGCTCACGATGGGTTCGCTCGGGCGATCCACCCCGTGCACACGGCGTACGACGGGGACACCGCTTTCGTGTTGAGCACGGGCGACCAGACCGAGGAGCCGGTCGTGCTCCACCTTGCGACCGTGGAGATAGTCTCCCGGGCGATTCGCAGCGCCGTCCACTAGCCGTCGTGTCTGGTCCGACCGCGCACGGTGATCAGGCGTCGTGCCGGTGCAGCCCGAAGGTGAGCCCGTCGGCCAGCGCCTGCCAGGACGCCTCGATCACGTTGTGCCCCACCCCGACGGTGACCCAGGAACCTTCCCCGTCGGAGGTCTCGATCAGCACCCGCGTAGTCGCGTCGGTGCCGTGACCCTGGTCGAGGATCCGGACCTTGTAGTCGATCAGCTCGAACTTGGCCACCCCCGGCCAAGCCGTGCCGATCGCCCGGCGCAGCGCCTGGTCGAGCGCGTTCACCGGCCCGTTGCCCTCACCGGTGACCACGAACCGTTCGCCTCCGGCACGCAGCTTCACCGTAGCCTCGGACACTGCTTCACCGACCCCGGCTGCCGGTCCGCTCTCGGTGATCACCCGCCACGACTCGACCTCGAAGTACGCCGGCCTCGACCCCTCGACCTCCTCGAGCAGGAGCAGCTCGAAGGACGCGTCGGCCGCCTCGAACGTGTAGCCGCGGGCCTCCATCTCCTTCACCCGCTTGGTAACCCGCGTCACCAGCACCTCGTCGAGCTCGAACCCGAGCTCGCGACCCTTGAGCTCGATCGAGGCGCGACCCGCCATGTCGGAGACCAGCAGCCGCATGTCGTTGCCGACCGCCGCAGGGACCATGTGCTGGTAGAGGTTGGGGTCCACCTTGATCGCGCTGGCGTGCAGACCGGCCTTGTGCGCAAAGGCACTGACGCCGACATAGGGCTGTCGGGAGGCCGGCGGCACGTTGGTCACCTCGGCGACCGCATGTGCGATCCGGGTGGCGTCGCGGAGCAACCCCGGAGGAAGCACGCTGCGGCCGAGCTTGAGCTCGAGGTTCGCGACGACGCTGACCAGGTCGGCGTTCCCGGTGCGTTCGCCGTACCCATTGAGCGTGCCCTGCACGTGGGTCGCCCCCGCCTCGACGGCGGCAAGGGTGTTGGCGACCGCGCAACCGGTGTCGTTGTGGCAGTGGATGCCGATGCGTACGCCGGTCGCGGCGAGCACCTCGTCGACCACCTCCGCGACCCAGCCTGGAAGCATGCCGCCGTTGGTGTCACACAGGGCGACCAGGTCGACACCTGCTTCGCCGGCAACGCGGAGCACCTCGAGCGCATAGTCCCGGTTGTCACGGTAGCCGTCGAAGAAGTGCTCGGCGTCGAGGAACACTCGCTGGCCCTCGGCTCGAAGGTGCGTGACCGTGTCACGGACCATTGCCAGATTCTCCTTCAGTGTGGTTCGCAGGGCCTGCTCGACGTGCCGATCGTGGGCCTTGGCGACCAGCGTGACTACGCCCGCACCCGAGTCGCGCAACGCCGCGACGAGCGGGTCGTCGGCGGCGGCAACGCCAGCTCGCCGGGTGGCTCCGAACGCCGCGAGCTCGGCGTGCTCGAGGCGGAGCTCCTGGCTTGCCCGGCGGAAGAACTCGGTGTCCTTGGGGTTCGACCCCGGCCAGCCACCTTCGATGAAACCCACTCCGAGCCCGTCGAGCTGGCGGGCGATCGTGAGCTTGTCGGCGACGGAGAGGCTCAGCCCCTCCTGCTGGGCGCCGTCACGCAGCGTCGTGTCGTAGACGTGGAAGCTGTCCGCGGTCATCTGGTCGATCCCTGCTCAGTGGTCTGTCCGGGCAACAAAAAAACCTCCCGTGGACGAGAGGTTTGCGCGTCGGTGGATGCCGGCGCGCTAGACGATGATCTGCTGCTGCATGAGACGAGTCTGCCACAGCGTTTGGGTCCGCCGCTCAGAGCACCTTCGCGAGCTGCGCGACGAAGCCTTGGCTCCAGGGTGCGCCGGTCTTCGGAGCCCACGTGGGCCCCTTGGAGGCCAGTGCGGCGATCAGCACTACTGCTCCGGCTATGCCGATGGCGAGTGCGACCCGGCTGCGCCCCGGCTCTCCACCGAGTGGCCTGGTCGACCGACGAGCCATCTCGCGCACCCGTGACGACCCCGGTCCCCACCACAGCGCGAGCACGAGCGCAACGCCGACGATCACCAGACCCATGGCTTGGGGTGGCTTCACGATCGCCATCGCCACCGCGGTCGCAGCCGCGACCGTAACCGCGGACAAGCCGAGCACGACTGTGCCAACCAGGCTGAGAACGAGGTAGCCCGGAGACGCCAGCACCGACATCGGTACGTCGTACCAGCGCGGTCGACCGCGCAAGGCCTGGCGCCGACCGTGGCGTTGGGCAACCACCGAGGCGAGTCGGAGCATGGCGGCGACGAACACCACCAGGGCGGTTCCGGCGTACGGCGCATACGCGGCAAGGGCGCTGGCGAAAAGCCCGGCTCCGCAGAGTCCGAGTCGTTCTCCAGAGGACGTTCGGCCCGCCCGCAGCGCAGTGGCTCCAGCCGCAGCCAGGCTTGGCTGGTACGACGTCAGCATCCGCGTCGCCGGTGGGGCCGGAGTCTCGTCGTCCGGTCGAGCCCAGGCCTCCGGTCGGGCAGCATCGAGACCGGACCGGACCCGCGCCAGCTCTCCCCGGATCGCGGCCAGCGTCGGTCGGTCGCCTGCGTCGGGGGCGAGGCAGGCCTCCAGCAGCCGCCGCAGCGAGCCGGGTACGCCGGTCAGGTCGTACTCTCCGCGCCGAACCCGGTCCAGGACCGCCATCGTCGGACCAGTTCCTGCGGGCGGCCGGCCGAGCGCGGCATAGCCGATCGTGGCGGCCAGGGCATGCACGTCGGAGGCGGCGGTGGCCTCCTCTCCGTACAGCACCTCGGGCGCGAGATAGCCCGGGGTTCCCATCAGCCAGCCGGTCGCGGTCAGACGTGGGTCCTCGGCCAACCGGGCAAGGCCGAAGTCGATCAGGACCGGGGAACGGCCCTCCATCAAGACGTTGGTGGGCTTGATGTCGCGATGGAGTACGCCGACCTGATGAACGGCGCGCAGCGCCTCGGTGAGTCCTTCCGCCAGACCGAGCAGATCGGCCTCCGGCATCGTCCCGCGCTCCCTGACGAGCTCGTGCAAGGACCAGCCCGGCACGTACCGGGTCACCACGAACGGCACCGGACCGTGCGGGTCGGCATCGACGATGCCGGCAACCCACGGACTGTTGATCCGACGCAATGAGCCGACCTCCCGGGCCAGCCGCTCGCGGGCCTCATGGTCGCCGAGGATGTGCGGCCGAAGCACCTTCATCGCGACCAACCGTCCGCTTGGGGCCTCGGCCAGGTGCACTACGCCCATGCCACCCTCACCAAGCAGTCCGATCAGCCGATAGCGGCCGACGTACATGCCCTCGGAGGCGGTCCCCTGGGCCGTGGTCATCGGATCACGGTATCCGTCCGCTGGTTGGCCGCCGGCTCAACAGACCCGATGCATCCAGGCGAAAGTGTCCTCGGCACGGCCGTACTGGATGTCGACCAGGGCCTGCCGGAGCTTGCCGGTGACCTCACCCACCTGGTCGCCGTTGGCCGAGCTCACCGAACCCTCTGACCAGCTCAGCTCTCCGACCGGGGTGATCACAGCGGCCGTGCCGCAGGCGAACACCTCGGCGATGCGTCCGCTGCGGACGCCCTGGCGCCACTCGTCGATGGAGATGCGACGCTCCTGCACCTGATGGCCGAGCTTGCCGGCGAGCTCGATGATCGAGCCGCGGGTGATGCCTTCCAGGATCGTGCCCAGTGCCGGGGTAAGAATCGAGCCGTCGTCGTAGACGAAGTAGAGGTTCATCCCGCCGAGCTCTTCGACGTAGGTGCCTTCCTCGGTATCGAGGAAGACCACCTGGTCGAATCCATGCTCGATGGCCTCGGCCTGCGGCGCGAGCGAGCTGGCGTAGTTGCCGCCGGTCTTCGCGGCGCCCATGCCCCCGCGACCGGCACGGGTGTACGTCTCCGAGAGCCACAGCCGCACCGGCTTGACCCCGCCCGCGAAGTAGGCGCCGGCGGGTGAGGCGATGACCAGGTAGGTCACCTCCCTGGCCGGCCGAACGCCGAGGAACGCCTCCGAGGCGAACATGAATGGGCGCACGTACAGGCTCTTCTCACCATCCGGCTCGGGCACCCAGCTCTGATCGGCCTGCACCAGCGCATCGACGCTGCGGACGAGGTCCTCCGGCGGCAGCACCGGCAGCGCCAGCCGCTCGCTGGACCGCACCATGCGCGCCCCGTTGGCCTCCGGACGGAAGGTCCACACCGAGCCGTCAGCATGGCGGTAGGCCTTCAAGCCTTCGAAGATCGCCTGCGCATAGTGCAGTACGGCGGTCGCCGGGTCCAGCGTCAGCGCCGTGTACGCCGTGATCTCGGCAGCGTGCCAACCCTCGTCGGGAGTCCAGAGCGCACGGAACATGTGGTCGGTGAAATGAAGACCGAACCCTGGGTTGGCCAGGATCCCAGCCCGGTCCTGCTCCGAACGGGGGTGGCCGGAAGCGGTGGTGCGGATGTCCATGACAGCACGTTAGCCGGGTCCGACACGGGCGGCGATGGCGTCGCCGATCTGTGCTGTGCTGCGACGCGCACCGGGCCTGCGTGCAACGACGTCCTCGGCCACCGCCAGATCGACTGCCCGGGCAGCATCCTCGAGCCCCAGGTGGTCCAGCATCAACGCGACGGAGCCGATCGCAGCAGTCGGGTCGGCCAGCTGCTGACCGGCCAGGTCGGGAGCCGAGCCGTGCACCGGCTCGAACATGCTGGGCGTGCTGCGTTCGGGGTTGATGTTCCCGCTCGCGGCCAGGCCGATGCCGCCGGTGACCGCGGCGGCGAGGTCGGTGATGATGTCTCCGAAAAGGTTGTCGGTGACGATCACGTCGAACCTCGCCGGGTCGGTGACCATGAAGATCGTCGCTGCGTCGACGTGTAGGTAGTCGATCTCGACCTCGGGAAACTCCGCCCCGATCTCGTTCACGAGCCGACTCCAGACGGCACCCGCATGCACCAGGACGTTGGTCTTGTGCACCAGCGTGAGCTTGCGTCGCGGCCTGCGCCGAGCCCTGGCGAAGGCATCGCGGACCACCCGCTCGACGCCGTACGCGGTGTTCAGGGATACCTCGGTCGCCACCTCGTGCGGTGTCCCCACCCGCACCGCGCCGCCGTTGCCGGCGTACGGTCCTTCGGTCCCTTCGCGTACGACGAGGAAGTCGACCTCGCCGGGATCGTGCAGCGGCGATCCGACGCCGGGGAAGATCCGGGACGGCCGCAGGTTCACGTAGTGATCGAGCTCGAAGCGCAAGCGCAGCAGCAACCCCCGTTCCAAGACCCCCGCCGGCAGCCGCGGATCTCCGGGGCGGCCACCGATCGCGCCGAGCAGGATCGCGTCGTGCCGAGCGATCTCCTCGAGCACGGAGTCGGGTAGCACCTCGCCGGTGCGGAGATAGCGGTCGGCACCCAGGTCGTAGCTCGTGGGCTCGAACTTCGTGTTCTCCGGGGACACCAGCTCGAGCACCTTGAGCGCCTCGGCGGTGACCTCCGGGCCGATCCCGTCACCGGGGATCACCGCCAGCCTCATCGACCTCTTCGGCACAGTCGGCACATTCGGCATAGCTGCAGGCTAGTTGTCCTCGGGCCGCTCTCTGCCGTTGTCTCGCAGGTCAGTTTCGGCCTGCACGGACTGGTTGCTGTCGGAGCTCGCAGAGTTCCCAGAGCTTGTGGCGCTATGGCACCCCGGACCCCAGTCCGGGTACATCTCATACATCTAGGGCTTCCTTTCGAGGACTCATACCTGAGCCGGTGCGTAGCCAGAAGACTCGAGCCGGATTCGTGAGCCTGGCTCGGGGGTCAGGGCCGATGGCGGAGGGTGCGCCGGACTCCGCGGCAAGGTGGCCTTGACTTAGTAGGCCTCGCCGCGGCGGCAAATGAGTACGAACGTCCTCCGCATGGTCAAGCCAGCGTAGCCACGGCTTCGGGTCAGCGAAGTCGAACTTGGACAACCGTCCCATGATCCGAGATGAGGATCCCCGGGGTGGCTCGGTGCCGAGGGTTTGCCAGACTCGCCCCATGAGTGCCCCTTTGGAGCTCCCACCGATCGTCTCGCGAGCCTTCGAGGTCTCGCGCACGCGCGGCTACGCCTCCTTCTGCCGCAACGAGACCGGCCGACTGCTCGCCACTCTCGCGGCGACCCGCGGCGGGACCTTGGCGGAGTTCGGCACCGGTTGCGGTGTCGGTACGGCGTGGCTGCGGTCCGGCGTACCCGACGGGGCCAGGATCCTCACCGCCGAGCTCGACGCCGCACTGGCCACCGCGGCAGCCGAGATCTTCACCGGCGACCTCCAGGTCGAGGTGGTGGCCGCCGATTGGTCGACGTTGCGAGACCGGGGACCGTTCTCGTTGCTGTTCCTCGACGCCCGGGAGCCCAAGGATGCCGGTGTGGACGGCGTGGTCGACCTGATCGAGCCGGGCGGGATCGTCGTGCTCGACGACTTCACGCCGTGCTCGTCCTGGCCACCGGTCTACGAAGGCCGGGTCGACACGCTTCGCGAGCGTTGGCTGACCGACGAGCGGTTCACCACCGCGGAGGTCATGGTCGCGCCCGATGCCTCGGTGCTGATCGCCACCCGGCGCTGACCACATGCAGAGAGCCCCGAGGTCACCCCCGGGGCTCTCGCAGCAGTCGGCGCTCAGACGCCCGCGAGCTCGACGCCCTCCTCTTCGGGCAGGACGACTTCCTCGATCATCAGGTTCATCTGTTCCGTGGTGAGCGCGACGTTCATCGCCCAGTAGAAGATGGCCAGGCTGAAGACGGCCACTACGAGCATGTCCCAGCCCAGCGTCAGGACCGGGCTCTTGCTCGGGCCGAAGTCGCTTATGTAGACGATCACGCCCATCCCCACCAGGTACACCGGCAGCCAAGCTGCGGAGCGCCATTCGAGCGTGGGGCTGTGTTCGTTGAGATGGAACACCCGGCTGATGCCCAGGATCAGGTAACCGATCAGGATGGCGATGCCGAGCTTCCAGTCGGTGTCCCAGCCGGACCACAAGATGATCAGACCGGAGATGACGAAGCCCAAGGGCGCCAGCACCTCGGCCATCGGCAGGCGATACGGCCGGGTCGCATCGGGCAGCCGTCGCCGGAACGCGGCGAGGGAGAGAGGCGCACCGGCGTACATCAGCACCGAGGCGCTCGTGATCAGGCCTACCAATGACTGCCAGCTCGGGAACGGCAAGAAGCAGATGCAACCGGTGATGAAGGCCGCGATCAGACCGACCCAAGGTACGCCGCGCGAGTTGGTCCACTCGAACGCCGTCGGGACGTAGCCGTTGCGGGACAACCCGTACGAGACCCGGGAGCTGCCGGTGGTGTAGATCAGTCCCGTGCCGGCCGGAGAGATGATCGCATCGGCGTACAGGATCCACGCCAGCCAGCCGAGGCTCAGCACCGTGGCAATCTCCGCGAACGGTCCGGTGAACACCGTGTAGTAGGCCTTGGAGGACTTGTCAGCCCAGGTGCGCCCGATCGCGCTCGAGGGCAGCGCGAAGAGGAAGGTGACCTGCAGGGCGATATAGATGACCATGCCCAGCAGGATCGACCCGATGATCGCGAAGGGGACGTCGCGGCGGGGGTTTTTGCTCTCACCGGCCAGCTGGTCGGCCTGCTCGAAACCGAGGTAGGAGAAGATGATGCCGCCGGTGGACACCGCCCCGAGGATGCCCTTGAGGCCCATCGGGCTGAACCCGTCTGCCGCATGGAGGTTCGAGGGGTGGAAGTTTGCGAACGCCAGCACGAAGATCGTCAGCAACGGGATGGCGACCTTCCACCAGGTGGCTGCGCTGTTCGTCGCGGCGAGCTTCTTGACCCCGAGGAAGTTGATCGCCACCATCAGGCCCATCAAGATGACGGCCACCACGAGGCCCGATGCGGTCAGCACGCCGTTCTTGGGGTTCAGCCAGCCGTTGGCAAAGCTGTAGTGCTGGCCGTAGGTGATCATCGCGGAGACCTCGATCGGCGCCACGGTGGCCGCCTGCAGCCAGGAGAACCAGCCGAACGACGCACCTGCGGCGCCGCCGAAGGCATAGTGCGGGAAGCGGGCGGTGCCACCCGAGACCGGGTACATCCCGCCCAGCTCGGCGTGGATCAGGGCCAGCACCAAGATTGCGAAGCCGCCGATGATCCAAGAGATGATCGCGGCCGGACCAGCCGCCATCAGCCCCTTCTGGGCGCCGAAGAGCCAGCCGGAGCCGATGATGGAGCCCATCGATGCCCAGAGCAGACCGATGAGCCCGACCTCACGTTTCAGGCTGGTCGACCTGCGGGAGCGCTTCTCAGGTTGGTCGGGACTTTCGGTAACCGATGCCATGACCGTGCGACCTCCGTGTCGAGTCGGGCATGCTGACCAGCGGGCCAGACAATCGCTGATGGTAGACCCGAACTCCCCCAGTGCGACAGACTCAACCCCGCGATTCGCCGGGGCACTACCCGGTCATGGGGAGGTTCGGCCCCGGGTGGCCGGATCGGTTCAGGACCACGGTGCACCACGGCAGCATCAGCTGAACGAGCGGGCCGATCGAGACGGCGTACAACACGGTGCCCAGACCGACCACGCCGCCGAGCAGCCAGCCGGCCACCACGACGCTCACCTCGAGCGTGGTCCGCACCGACCTGACCGACCATCCGGTACGCCGGTGCAGGCCGGTCATCAACCCGTCGCGTGGTCCCGGACCCAGCTGAGCTCCGATATAGAGGGCCGTCGCCACGCCGTTGAGCACGACCCCGCCGAGGAGCATCACGATGCGCACCCACAGCTGGCCGGGAGCGGCGAGCACGGCCAGCACTGCGTTGGTGGCGAGCCCGATCACCACCGCATTGGCGATCGTGCCGAGCCCTGGTGCCTGGCGCAGCGGCCACCAGAGCAGCAGTACGACGAACGACACCGCAATAACGACCTCGCCGAAGTTCAACGGCAGATGGCGAGCCAGACCGTAGTGCAGCACGTCCCAAGGCATCAGGCCGAGTCTGGACCGGACGACTAGGGCCATCGAGGCGCCGTACAGGACCAGGCCGACAACCAGCTGCGGCAGCCGGCGAGCCAGCCGCCCGGCCCGTAGCTGCTCCATCGGACCAAGGGCGGCCAGCCCCGGCCTGGGTCGGGACGGCCGGATGGCGGGAAACGTCATGGTGCCAGTGTCTCCCGAGCCCGCCGAGACGTCACCGACTGGCGGCCTGAGGCCCGGCGAGATGATGGACCGCATGAGGTCGGAGCAAGGACAAGCAGCAGTGCCGCCCCTTGCCGGTGAGGACCAGGTCTGCTCGGAGTGTGAGTTCTTCTACCGTGAGCTTTCGGTGGAGCACGCCCTCGAGATGGTCCGCTCGGTGCCCGACCGAGTCAGCGAAGCGGTCGCATCGACACCGCCTCAGACGCTGCGGCGCCGGCCCGGCGACAAAGCCTGGTCGGTCACCGAGTACGTGTGCCATCTGCGGGATGTGTACGCCGTCTACACCATCCGCCTGTACCGGTCGCGGACCGAGGACCGGCCGGTGTTGGAGCCGATGCTCAACGACCTTCGTGCGCGCCGCTTCCGGTACAACGAGCGTGACGTGAACGCGATCATCGAGGAGCTGACTGCGACCGTAGCCGGGTTCTGCGAGGAAGCCGCCAGGATGCGAGCCGGCGACTGGGAGCGGGTCGTGACCCGGCTGCCTGGCGAGGAGCGAACCGCCCGTTGGCTGGTCCGTCAGGCCGCACACGAGGGCAGCCACCACCTCAGGGACGTCCAAGAAGCCCTGCAGGGCCGGCGGGGTTAGCTCGGTCGTCGCAGCGCGGCACGACGTACTCCGGGCACAGCCGGTTACCCGATCAGCGCCTCGATCGCGGCACCCACCTGCAAGACCCGTCGGTCCGCCCAGCGCGGGCCGATCACCTGCAACCCCACCGGGAGGCCGTCGCGACCCGGCGCGATCGGCAGCGTAAGGGCCGGAAGGCCGGCCAGGTTGGCCGGCAGGGCGAGAGCGCCGCACCAGGCGTCGAACCCGTCGGGGACGCGCCGCCCCCCGATGGTTTTCGGACCCAGCCGATCGGCAGAGAAAGCGGTCACCGGCATCGTCGGGGCGAGCAGCACGTCGTAGCTGGTCAAGAACTCCAGCCACACCGCCGCGAACTCTCCTCGTCGGGTCTGGGCATCCAGATACTCCCGGGCACTCACCACACCAGCGCGGATCAGGGCCGTGGCGTCGGGACCGACCATGCCCGGACTCTCAGCCAACACCGGACCCTCCGATGCCTCTCCCTCCGGCAGGGCGACTGCCTCCCACACCGGGATCGGGTCACCTGCCTGGGGGTGCGCCTCGACGTACGCCGTCCCGGCGTCGGCGAGCTGCGCGATCACTTGGCGGAAGGACCGGCGTACGTCGTCGTCGATATCCCGCACGCCAAGATCCTCGCTCACCGCCACCCTCAGACCCCGCAGGCCGTCCGGATCGACGGCAAGCACCCCTTCGGCGTACCCACCGCTCGGCGAGGGATAGCTCAGCGGATCATCCGGCGCCGGCCCGGCCATTACGTCCAGGGCCAGCGCCAGGTCACGCACGGATACCCCTATTGGGCCGGTCACCGACAGCGTCGGCCAACCCCGGAAACCCGGCAGTTTCGGCACCAGCCCGAACGTGGGTTTGTGCCCGGCGACGCCGCAGAACGCCGACGGGATCCGGATGGAGCCGCCGCCGTCGGTGCCGACAGCCAGCGGAACCATCCCGGCCGCGACCGAGGCAGCCGCACCTCCGCTGGACCCGCCGGCGGTACGCGAGTGGTTGCGCGGGTTCACCGTTGTGCCGAATAGCTCGTTGGAAGTGCTGCCGCGATAGCAGAACTCCGGGTTGTTGGTCTTGCCGATCACGATCGCCCCCGCATCGATCAGCCGCTCCACGCACACGCAGCTGCGTGGCGCTACGTGGTCCGCAAGTGCTCGGGAGCCGTTGGTCGCGGGCAAGCCGGCCATCCAGACGTGGTCCTTGACCGAGATGGGTACCCCGGCCAGGCGCCCGGGCCGCCGACCAGCATCGACCTCGGCCGCCTCGGCAAGTGCGTCCGCCTTCCGCACCAGCGTGAACGCATTGACCGCTGGATCGTCGCGCTCGACGACCGCCAGAGCCTGGCCGACGGCCTCTACCGCGCTGAGCTCACCGGAGGCGATCGCCTCGGCCGTTGCCCAAGCGTCTCTCACGGTTGGTCGTGGACGTGCGCGGCCCGCTCCACCTCGTCGGCTTCCGAGTCGGCCACCTCGCGCTCGTGCGTCAGGTCCAGCGACCGGCAGAACGCCCAGTAGAGGACCGCAGCGACCGGCAGCCCGATGAACAGCGAGACATCGGCACCGTTGAGGGCTTTCGCAATGGGGCCGGTGTAGAGCGTGGGCACGCTGAAGAACGGGATCATCGCTGCGAAGCCGACCAGGTAGGCCACGATTCCGCGCCAGCCCCAACGCCCATAGATGCCGTCGGGTCTGAAGATCTCGGCAATCGCATAGTGACCACGCCGGACCACGTAGTAGTCGACCAGGTTGACTGCGGTCCATGGGATGAACAGGTAGAGGATGAGCAGCAAGAAGCTGTTGAAGTTGGACAAGAAGTGGCCAGTTGCGGCAAGTGCACCGACCGTCGAGAGAAGCGCGGTGATCCCGATGGTGACCAGTCGGGCAGCCATTGTGGGGCGCACCCGCTTGAAGGAGTCGATTGCGCTGATCAGGGTTAGCGAACCGCCGTACATGTTCAAGGCGGTGACCGAGACCAGCCCGAGCGCCGAGAAGACCAGCACGATCGCGCCGAAGCCGCTGAACAGCTGGTCTCCCGCGCTCTTGATCGAGCCGATCGTGTCGAAGTTCTTGCCGGCCCAGCCGGCAAGCAGAGTGCCCAGCAACATCAGCCAGCCGCCGCCGATGGCCGAACCCCAGTACGTCCAGTAGAAGGTCTTGCGCACGGTCACTGTGGGCGGCAGGTAGCGGGAGTAGTCCGAGACGTAGATGGCCCAGCTGATCTGGTAGCCCGCGACCACCCCGAACTGGGCCAGGAACGGCGTCGCCTTGAAACCGCCGACGTCGAAGGCCCCCGCGGGGTAGTGCAGCCCGAAGATCACCACCAGTGTGAAGATCCCGAAGATGACCAGGAAGGCGTAGGTCAGGAACTGCTCGGCCTTGTGGATCAGGTCGTAGCCGACCACCGCGATCACAAGGGCCACGATGGTGGCGATGACGACCCAGAGCTTCACAGCTCCATGCACGGTGCGGTTCATCGCCTCACCGGCAAGGATCGTGTTGAAGACGTTGAACCCGGCGTACTGCAGGTAGGCGAAGGCCCATACCAGGAGCGCCCCGATGTAGCCGAACTGGGGGCGCGACTGGATCATCTGCGGCAGCCCCAGCTGTGGCCCCTGGGCCGAGTGGAAGGCCATGAACAAGGTGCCGAGCAACGTGCCGGCAACGATGGAGACGATCGACCAGAACAGGTTGCCGCCCGAGGTGATGCTGATCAGTCCGACCGCGAGGGTAGCGATCTGGGCGTTCGACATGAACCACAGCGGGCCCAGATGCCACAGCTTGCCGTGGCGTTCGTCCAGGGGCACGTAGTCGATCGAGCGGACCTCGAGCCCGGCGATCCGGGTGTCTTGGGTTTGGGCCATGGGACAAATATGAACCCGGATTCACCCGAAGGCGAGCACCGAGGAGCAGTTCGTAGTCACGCCAGCCGTGACTAGCTGCTCAGATCGACCCCGCGGACCGTCTCGGCGTCGATCGAGGTCCGGATCAGCTCGAGCACCTCGGCGGGCACCGCCGAGTCCACGGAAAGGGCCACCAACGCCTTGCCACCCCTCTGGTCGCGACTGACCTGCATGCCGGCGATGTTTACGCCATGGTCTCCGAGGATCCGTCCGACGGTGCCGACCATTCCCGGCCGGTCGTCGTACCGGAAGAACGCCAGGTGCTCGGTCGGCTCCAGGTCGACCAGGAAGTCGTTGACCTCGACCAGCCGCTCGCGCTGGTTGATGCCGACCAACGTGCCCGAGACCGAGACCTGGCCGCCGTTGGCGAGCGTGCCGCGCAGCGTTATCAGGTTGCGGTGGTCCGGGCTGTCGCTGTCGGTGACCAGTCGTACGGCGGTCCCGCGCTCGGCCGCCAGCAGCGGGGCGTTCACGTAGGAGACCTGCTCCTCGACGATGTCGGCGAACACCCCCTTGAGGGCGGCCAGCTCGAGCACCTTGACGTCGTACTCGGCGATCTCGCCACGCACTTCGACGTCGAGCTGCTGGGCCACCTCCCCTGCGAGCGAGGTGAAGATCCGGCCGAGCTTCTCGGTCAGCGGGATGCCGGGACGCACGTCCTCGGCAATCACTCCCCCTTGCACATTGACCGCGTCCGGTACCAGCTCGCCGCCGAGAGCCAGCCGCACCGAGCGAGCCACGGCAATGCCGGCCTTCTCCTGGGCGTCGTCGGTGGACGCACCGAGGTGCGGAGTGGCGACCACGTTGTCGAGCTCGAAGAGCGGTGAGTCCGTGCAGGGTTCCTGGTCGTACACGTCGAGTCCGGCACCGGCGATCTGTCCGGTCTTGAGGGCGTCGTACAACGCGGCCTCGTCGACGATCCCGCCGCGAGCTGCGTTGACGAGGATCAGGTTCGGTTTCGCCCTGACGAGCTGCTCGGCACCGATCAGGCCGATCGTCTCGGGCGTCTTCGGCAGGTGCACGCTGATGAAGTCGGCTTCGCCGAGGAGGTCGTCCAGCCCGACCATGCGCACGCCCATCTGGGCAGCCCGACCGGCCTGCACGTAGGGGTCGAAGGCGATGACTCGCATCCCGAACGCGCTCAGCCGCTGGGCGACGAGTACGCCGATCCGCCCAAGACCGACGATGCCCACCGTCTTCTCGTAGAGCTCGATGCCGGTGTACCTGCTGCGTTTCCACTCACCGGCGCGCAGCGCGGCATGCGCCGGGCTGAGGTGGCGGGCGGCGGCGAGCATGAGAGCGACGGCGAGCTCAGCGGCGCTGATGATGTTGGCGGTCGGAGCGTTCACGACCATGACGCCGTACTGCGTCGCGCGGCGTACGTCGACGTTGTCGAGGCCGACCCCCGCACGGGCCACGACCTTCAGCCGCGGGGCTGCCGCGAGCGCCTCCGCGTCGACCTTCGTCGCCGAACGCACCAGGAGGGCGTCGGCCTCGGCGATGGCCGCGAGAAGCTCCCCACGGTCGGCGCCGTCGCAGTATCGGATCTCGAAGTCGGGGCCCAGTGCCTCCACGGTCGCGGGGCTGAGCTCCTCGGCGATGAGTACGACGGGCCTGCTCACAGCGGTGACCTCGATGACGTGCGACAAACAGGGATCGTGCACGACGCCGTGCCCGGTGACCGACCCTACCCGACTGGTTTCGGCCCACTGGGATCGTTCCGCGGCGGGCCGGATCGGCCTACGCTGTGGAGATGCCGATCACCGACGAGAAGTACATGGCGTTCACGACGTACCGCAAGACCGGCGAGGCCGTGACCGCTCCGGTCTGGGTAGTGCCGGTCAGCGACGGCCGGGCCGGCTTCTGGACGGCGATGGGTTCGGGCAAGACCAAGCGGCTGCGCAACAACCCGGCGATCGCCGCCCAACCCTCCAATGCGCGCGGCAAGATCAAGCAGGGCACTTCCCCGCAGAGTGGGACCGCCGAGCTGATCCAGTCCGGGCCGCTCTTCGACGAGGTTCAGGGCAAGATCAAGAAGAAGTACGGCGTGATGGTGCCCATCTCCAAGTACACCGGCCGGCTGATGGGTCAGGTCCGGGCCGGCCAGACCTACGCCGACACGGTCGTCCTGGTGCGTCTGGACGGTTGAGCCAGGCCGGCTTGCTCGATGGCCGCTCGATTGACTGCTCGGTCAGCGCGTCGCGGTGCCCTCGGTGAAGTCGGAGTCCTGGGACTTCACCCACGACATCAGCTTGCGCAGCTCGCGTCCGGTTTCCTCGATCGGGTGTTGTTCGCCCTTGGCTCGCAGCGTCTTGAACTCCTGGCCGCCATGGTCCTGGTCGTCGATGAAGCGCTGGGCGAACGCGCCACTTGTGATGTCCGCCAGGACGGCCTGCATGTTCTCCTTCACTCGTGAGTCGACCACGCGCGGCCCGGAGACGTAGTCGCCGTACTCAGCGGTGTCCGAGACCGACCAGCGCTGCTTGGCGATGCCACCTTCGTACATCAGGTCGACGATCAGCTTCAGCTCGTGCAGGCACTCGAAGTAGGCGACCTCGGGCTGGTAGCCGGCCTCGGTCAGGACCTCGAAGCCGTACTGCACCAGCTGGCTCATGCCCCCGCACAGCACTGCCTGCTCGCCGAAGAGGTCGGTCTCGGTCTCCTCGGTGAACGTGGTCTTGATGCCGCCGGCACGTAGACCGCCGATGGCCTTGGCGTAGGACAGGGCCAGGTCCCAGGCCTTCCCGCTGGCGTCTTCCTCGACTGCGACGAGAACGGGTACGCCGCGGCCGTCGACGTACTCGCGCCGGACCAGGTGGCCCGGCCCCTTGGGTGCGACCATGCAGACGTCTACGCCGCTGGGTGCGGTGATGTAGCCGAAGCGGATGTTGAACCCGTGGCCGAAGAACAGCGCATCGCCCGCGACGAGGTTGGCCTCGACCGACTCGGCGTACAGCTTTCGCTGCACGTGGTCGGGCGCGAGCATCATGGTCAGGTCGGACTCCTCGACCGCCTCGCCGGGAGTGAGCACCCGCAGGCCCTCTGCCTCCGCCTTGTCTCGGCTCTGGGATCCCTCCGGAAGACCCACCCGCACGTCTACCCCGGAGTCGCGCAGGCTCAGCGCATGTGCGTGCCCCTGGCTTCCGTAGCCCAGCACGGCCACGTGCCGGCCCTGGATGACCGCCAGGTCGGCGTCGTCGTCGTAGAACATCTCAGCCACTTGCGTCTCCTCTTGCTCTTACCATCGGCACCGGCCGGAGGCTTCGCTCGGCGATCGAGCGACCCCCCCGGCCGATGGCCACCACGCCGGACTGGACAAGCTCACGAATGCCGAACGGCTCGACGACCTTCAAGAAGGCGGCCAGCTTGTCGGCGTTGCCGATCACCTCGACGGTGACCGCGTCGGTGGAGACGTCGACGACCTTGGCCCGGAAGAGCTGTACGGCGTCAAGCACCTGGCCACGCGTGACCACATCGGCCCTGACCTTCACCAGCAACAGCTCCCGCTCGATCGCGTCACGGCCCTCGAGCTCCACGATCTTGATCACCTCCACCAGCTTGTTCAGCTGCTTGGTGACCTGCTCCAACGGGCTGTCCTCGACGCTGACCACGATCGTCATCCGCGACACCTCTGGATGCTCGGTTGGGCCGACAGCGAGCGAGTCGATGTTGAACCCACGACGGCTGAACAAGCCCGCGATCCGGGCCAGCACTCCCGGCTTGTTCTCCACCAGCACCGACAGGGTATGCACGCTCATCACTCGCTCCGCTCGCTCACAATTCGTCCTCCTCGAACTCGGGGGCCAGGTCTCGCGCGTACTTGATGTCGTCGTTGCTGGTTCCGGCCGCGACCATCGGCCACACCATTGCATCGCGGTGCACGCGGAAGTCCACCACCACCGGAGCGTCGTTGATCGACATCGCCTTCGCGATCGTGGCGTCGACGTCGGCGGGTGAGTCGCACGAGAGCCCAACAGCTCCGTAGGCGTCGGCAAGCTTGACGAAGTCCGGCACCCGGCGCTGGTGCACCGGTTGCAGGTCGGTGTTCGAGTAACGGCTCTCGTAGAAGAGCGTCTGCCACTGCCGCACCATTCCGAGCGACTCGTTGTTGATGATCGCGACCTTGATCGGGATGTCCTCGAGCGTGCAGGTCGCCAGCTCCTGGTTGGTCATCTGGAAGCAGCCGTCGCCGTCGATGGCCCAGACGGTCGCGTCCGGTCGTCCCACCTTCGCGCCCATCGCTGCTGGTACGGCGAACCCCATCGTTCCCAGGCCGCCCGAGTTGATCCAGGTGTTCGGGTGTTCGAAGCGGACATAGTGGGTGGCCCACATCTGGTGCTGGCCGACCCCCGAGACGTAGACCGACTCCGGCCCGCTGATCGCGCTCAACCGTTCGAGCACGTACTGCGGAGCGAGCCCGTCGGCCGGAGCGTCGTACCCGAGCGGATACCGCTGCTTGATCGAGGCCACGTTCTGCACCCAGGCCTCGTAGTCACCGCTGTTGCCCGCGTCCTGCTCGGCGCGCAGCGCGACGACGAGGTCGGCGATCACCTCCCGGGCGTCCCCGACGATGGGCACGTCGACCGCTCGGTTCTTGCCGATCTCGGCCGGGTCGATGTCGGCATGGATGACCTTGGCCAGGGGTGCGAACGAGTCGAGGTTGCCGGTGACGCGGTCGTCGAAGCGAGCACCCAGGCTGAACAGCAGGTCGCTCTTCTGCAGAGCCGCGACGGCCGCAACGGTGCCGTGCATGCCAGGCATGCCGAGGTGCTGTGGATGGCTGTCCGGGAAGGCGCCCCGCGCCATTAGCGTGGTGACGACCGGGATGCCGGTGAGCTCGGCGAGCACCCGTAGCTCGGCCGCCGCCTGCGCCCGGATGACGCCCCCACCGACGTACAGGACCGGCCGCCGGGACTCGAGGATCAGCCGGGCCGCCTCGCGGATCTGCCTGGAGTGTGGTCTTACGACGGGCCGATAACCCGGGAGGTTCAGCTCGGTCGGCCAGCTGAACGTCGTCCGCGCTTGCAGTGCCGACTTCGCCACGTCGACCAGCACTGGTCCCGGCCGGCCGGTCGAAGCCAGGTAGAAGGCCTCCGCGATGGTGCGGGGGATGTCCGCCGGGTCGGTGACTAGGAAGTTGTGCTTGGTGATCGGCATCGTGATGCCGCGGATGTCGGCCTCCTGAAACGCGTCCGTGCCGATCATGCTGGCGCCCACCTGACCAGTGACCGCGACCATCGGCACTGAGTCCATGTACGCATCGGCTATCGGCGTGACCAGGTTCGTCGCGCCCGGTCCGCTGGTGGCCATGCACACGCCGACCCGTCCGGTTGCCGCGGCGTACCCCTGGGCGGCGTGGCCGGCGCCCTGTTCGTGACGTACCAGGATGTGCCGGATGCCGGAGTCGTAGAGCGGGTCGTACGCCGGCAGGATGGCGCCCCCCGGGATCCCGAAGATGTTCTCGACCCCTGCCGCCTCGAGCGACTGCACCAGGCTGAGCGCACCGGTGACCGACGCGGTGGAGACTGCCGGGGGGTGCAGGTCACTCATTGCGGGTCCTTGTTCGAAGTGGTCTGGTCTTGGCAACAAAAAACCCCCCGGCTCTTTCGGCGGCGGAGGGAGACGCGTGGTCGGCTTGGTCGGCCGACCTACGCGTCGGGGCGTACGAGAATCTGCGGATACATGAGGCCAAGCATGCCCTCCGCGCCCGGTCGGGCGTCAACTCGCTGTGCCCGGCGTCTCAGCATCTGGCTTGTTCGTCCCAGGATCCGAAAAGCTCACCCAGGTTCGGCCAGGTGTCGGTCCGGTGCCGATCCGTGATCGGGCCGCGGGTCAGGCCTCGTTTCCCGGCGTTGTGAGTTAGGGTGCCGAACTGTGAGCCAGCCCACACCTGGCTCCATAGTCTTGAGTGCTCGGGTCGGCCCGTCGGGTCGAGCGAACCACGCAGTTACGTTTCCGAAGGGTTGGTACTCGTGAGACCACGCATGAAACGCGCTGCCTGGGCGGCGCTGGTTGCCTCGACGGCGGCCGCCACGGCCCTGACCACGACGGCGGCGCACGCCACCAACGCACCCAAACCGCGGCCGGCCCAGAAGGCTCCGATCGCTGTACAGCACGTCCCGCACGGCTTCCGGGCCAAGCTGTCCGGCGGACTGAAGCGACTGCCCGCCGGCCGTCAGGCCGTGTTCGTCCAGCTGGCCGGCCAGAGCGCCGCAAACACCGCCCGGATGGGCCCCAGCGGGGTCACCAACAGTGCGACCGTGCGCGGAGTACGCGCGGAGGTCGCCCGGCAGGCCGGGGGTGTGCTGGCTGCTGCCAGAAGCGCCGACCGCAACGCCAGGCAGCTCTTCACGGTCTCGAACGCGATCCGTGGAGTCGGTCTGACGCTCGACTCCGCAGCGATCCAGGCGGTCGCGAAGAGCAGCCAGGTCGTCAAGGTCTCCACCATCGTCCCCAAGTCCCCCTCCAACGCGAACACTGCCCAGCTCGTCCGCGCGGTCAACACCTGGCATTACGCCAACGGGCTCGGCCGGGGCGTCAAGATCGGGGTTATCGACACCGGGCTGGACTACACCCACGCCGACTTCGGCGGGGTCGGCACAAAGACGGCGTACGACGCGGCCCTGGCCGACGACACCAACCCGGGCTGGTACGCCGCGCTTCCGGCGCTCGCCAAGGCCAAGATCATCGGCGGGTACGACTTCGCCGGGGACAACTACAACGCCGATCCCAACTCTGCGAACTACCAGCCGGTACCCAACCCGGACCAGAACCCGCTCGACTGCAACGAGCACGGCACCCACGTGTCCGGCACCGCCGCCGGGTACGGCGTAACCGCCGGTGGGCATACCTTCACCGGTCAGTACCCCAACCTCACCAAGAGCATCCTGCTGGGCATGAAGGTCGGTCCGGGCATGGCTCCCAAGGCCGGTATCTACCCCCTCAGGGTATTCGGCTGCTCGGGCTCGACCGACCTGGTCATCCCCGCCCTGGACAAGGCGCTGGACCCCAACGGTGACGGCAACTTCGCCGACCACCTGAACATCGTCAACATGTCGCTCGGCAGCGACTACTCCCCCGTCGACGACCCGGAGAACGCGGTCGTGGACAACCTCAGTGCGCACGGCGTCCTTTCAGTGATCGCCATGGGCAACAACAGCGACCTCACCGACACCGGCGGCTCCCCGGGCAACGCGGTGAGCTCACTTGCCGCGGCGAGCTCGGTGGACTCCTACCAGCTGCGTGACGGGATCAAGGTCAACCGGCCTGCGAGCGTGGCAGGTGTCGCCGCCGGCCAGATGTCGGTGGCCTACGACTGGCCCAACAACGGACCGACCCATAAGCCAGTGACCGGCGACGTAGCCGCGATCCCTGGCCACGACCCGAACAACCCGGCGACGAACAACGGTGACGGCTGTGACCCGCTGAGTCCGGCCCAAGCGGCCGCGGTCAAGGGCAAGGTCGCCTGGTTGGAGTGGGACGACAACGACGCCACCCGGCGGTGCGGTTCGGTGGCGCGGTCGCGGAACGTGAAGGCGGCCGGCGCGATCGGCGCGATCTTCACCTCCCACCTGGACGTCTTTGGCGCCGGCATCACCGGCGACCCCGACATCCCGGTGTTCCAGCTGCCCAAGGCCGGCACGGACAAGCTCCGCCCGGCCCTCAACGCTGGCACCCTGAACGTGACCTTCGACGGGAAGTACCAGGCCACGATCAAAGACATCAACCCCGCGATCAGCGACACGCTGTCGAGCTTCTCCTCGCGGGGACCGCACGGGTCGATCGGTGTCGTCAAGCCCGACGTCACCGCCCCGGGCGACACGATCGCCTCGGCGGGAATGGGCACCGGAAACCAGGTGCTGGTCATCTCGGGTACCTCGATGGCCACACCGCTGACCGCCGGTGTTGCCGCCCTGGTCAAGGGCAGACATCCTTCCTGGAGCCCGCTCCTGTTGAAGTCTGCGGTGATGAACACCGCGGGCAACGATTTGTGGACCGGTCCGAACAAGACCGGACATCGGTACGCACCGGCCAGGGTCGGGTCGGGTCGGGTGGACGCGCTTAGGGCAGCCACGACCACCGCACTGGCGTACGTCGACCAGCCCAACAACGGTGTCTCCGCATCGTTCGGGGTCGTTCCCGCGCCGATCAACCAGGCAAAGGTGACCAGGGCGCTGAAGGTCACGGTGCTCAACAAGGGCACCGCGTCCAAGTCGTTCAAGCTCAGCTACGACTCGGTGAACTCCTCGCCCGGGGTGGCGTACACAGTCAGTCCGAGCACGCTCACGGTCGGTGCCGGCCGGAGCGGCACTGCGACGGTGACGATGACGGTGACGCCGTCGGCGCTGCGGCACACGATCGACCCGACGATGGACACCACCCAGATCGGTCTTCCCCGTCAGTTCGTGTCGGACTCCTCGGGTCACCTTCGGGTGGTGCCCGCTGGTCAGAACGCTGCGTTGCGGGTGCCGGTGTACGGAGCAGCCAAGCCGGTCTCGCTGACGACTGCCACCGCCACGAAGCCGGTTGGCGCCACGCCGGGGCACATCGACCTGCATGGCAGCGGCGTGTCCAACGGTGGAGCGCCGGGTTCGGACCCGACGGCGTACAACTCGCTGGTCTCGGTGATGCAGCTGGGTCAGACCAGTGGCCAGCTGCCGATCTGCACCGGCAGCCGGACCACGGGATGCACCTCGAGGCCGACCGACCGGGCCGGGGACATCCACTACATCGGTGCTGGCACCGACACCAGTGGTGGCGCTGCCAACGGCATGTTGTACTTCGGGATGTCGACCTACGGTGACTGGCCGACGGTAGGGAACACCCTGATCCCCTACGTCGACTTCGACACCAACGGTGACGGTAGGCCGGACTACGAGACCTACGTGCAGAACTACCCGTCCTCGGACGTTCTGCTCGCCAACACCGTGGATCTCGCGACCGGAAACGTGGTGGACCAGGAACCGGTCAACTTCGAGTTCGGCAACGTCGACACCAACGTGTTCGACAACAACGTGCTGGTGATGCCGGTTGCGCTTTCGGCGGTGAACCTTCCCACTAACGGCACCAGCGCGCCGATCAGGTACAGGGCTGGCACCTACAACGCGAACACTGGCTCCGACATCGACGATGTGGGCCCGGTGAGCTACAACGCCGGTAAGCCGGCGTTCCAAACCCCGGGCGCGCTGTTCTACGACCAGGGCAACACCTCGATCGACTACACGGTCAGGGGCAACACGTCGGTCTCCGCTCTCGTCCTGCACCTGCATGGTGCGCACGGGCATAGGGCCGAGGTGGTCTCGGTCAACTAGCGGTCGGACTGCACAGCTTGGCCCCGTCGACCATCTGCGCCCGGGGCCAAGCTGTGTCTTTGAGCTCGTTGTTTCAGCTCCCCAGCGCGTCGATCCGCTGGGCGAGGTCGATGTCGCGCTGAGTGACCCCGCCGACGTCGTGGCTGCAGAGCCGGACACCGACTCTGCCCCAGCCCAGCTCGAGGTCCGGGTGATGGTTGGCCTCCTCGGCCAGCGCCCCGATCCGGTTGACCAGCTCCAGTGCGGTCGCGAAGTCGTCGGTGCTGACCTCGCGATGGATGGTCCCGCCAGCGGCAGTTGCGTCGTACGACCACTGCGGCAGCTTTTCGGCGATCAGAGACTCTTCCACTCTTTCTTCGCTCATTGAAGTGCCTCTTTCGTGAGTGTGGACAGGGCCTTCAGCTGACAGCCGTCGGGGTCGAAGTTGGCGAGGTCTAGCCAGGCCTCGTACGCCGGTCGTAGCCGCTGCCAGTCGTCATTGGTCATTGCGAACCAGGCAGTGTCTCTGTTCCGGCCCTTGTACACCAGGGCATTGCGGAAGACCCCTTCGTAGGTGAAGCCGAAGCGGCTCGCCGCGCGGCGCGACGGCTCGTTGAGGCAGTCGCACTTCCACTCGAACCGCCGGTATCCCAGATCGTCGAAGACGTGCCGTGCCATAAGGAACATCGCCTCGGTGGCAAGGGTGGTTCGCTGAAGAGACCCGGACAGGGCGATGTGCCCGACTTCGACGCTTCCGTTGGCGGGATCATCGCGAAGGTACGTCATGATCCCCAGCTCGGTGCCGTCCGTGGCGAGCACTGCGAACGGCGTCACTCCGGGCAGCTCGTGAAGCGCCAACAGATAGGCGTCGAAGGATGGCCGGTCCGAGAACGGGCCGTGGAACATGTAGGTCCACACCCGGGGGGCGGACCGCTGCACCAGTGCCTCGTATAGGCCATCCGCGTGTGCGGACGAGAGCGGCTCGAGACGGCACCCTCGTCCTGTCAGGACGACCGGCTGCACCGGACCCTTCGGCTGCCAGCCCCGGACCGGTTCACCGATCGGCTGCCCGAGCTCGTTGGCGCGCATGCCGACCAAACTAGTCGGCCCGGCGCGAGCCGGCCGATCCACCGAGGTCAGGCATCACTGCGAGATGGGTGAACCCACTCAGCAAGCGCGGGTCAGACTGGAGGGTGACTAAAGTACCGCGCCGGTCCATCTTCTTGGTGGCCCTCATGATTGTGGTCCTCGTCATACTTGGATTGGTCGCCGGGCTTGGTATACCGGAACTGGTGCTTTGGCTTCTGCTCGTGTGGGGCGGGGAGACGCTCATCCTTCGCTCGCAGCGCCAACGGCTTACTACACGTCCGGACCCGAAGCACGGGCTGGCCGCTCGGCCACGGTTTGAATGCACCTCCCAGCGAAGCGGTCAGGGTCGTCGAACTACCCGGTGTAGCCGACCCCAGTGGCGCTCGACTGTTTCGCGGACGGGATCGGGACCCGCCTCGCGTTCGGTGGTGAGCACCTGGTCCACCTAGCCATGGTGGCGACGTTGTGGCCCAGCGTGATCGGCGCCAGCCCTCGGCGTGCCCGACCTACTTCCGGAGCGTCCAGGACCAGTGTCCAGCCCAGCCCCTTTGGCGGCGATCGACGAGGGCCCGGTCCGTGCCGCCGCTTTCCATCGTGAAGGCAAATTGCCGGGGTGTGATTTGTTCCGCTTTGCCGAGACCTGACATAGCGTCGAACCGGACGTCGTCCCGACGCCCCGCCGGTCTCTCGGGCCGGTTCTCGGAAAATGGGAGGGAACCCCATGCAACATCACGGGAAAGCAACACCCATCAGCAGGCTCACCAAACCGATGTCCTTACTGACAACGCTCGTCGTGACGCTCTCGCTTGCACTGGTGATCGGAGGGACCAGCGCCGGCAACGCCGCGGTGAAGGCCTCGGGGACCCTGCCCGCGGGGATGGTAGCGCACACCGCGGCCGGAAAGCTCACCTCGACGGTCTCGGGTACGTCGTCCAACGGTGGCACCGTCACCGGCATCTTCGTGCCACTGAAGTTCATCAAGCAGAACGGCATGGTCACCGTCCGCGGACTGGTCAACGGTGTGGTAACCAAGAACGGTGCCACGCAGACGTTCGCAGCACTGCGCACGATGAAGGTGCTGAGCATGGACGGCGTGGCTCAACGGAGCGGCAGGTTCGCCACTCCGAGCGCCTCGGGGAGTCGCACGTCGGCAGCCGCGGTGCTGCCCTCCTGCGCCATCCTCAACCTGGTGCTCGGCCCACTGGACCTGAACCTGCTCGGTCTGAAGGTGCACCTGAACAAGGTAGTGCTGAACATCACCGCGCAGCCGGGGCCGGGCAACCTGCTCGGGAACCTGCTCTGTGCAATAGCCGGCCTGCTCGACAGTGGTCTGGGGGGTCTGCTCGGTGCAATCACCGCCATCCTCAACCAGATCCTGGGCCAGCTCAAC
>JALZBH010000064.1 GCA_030947625.1 Actinomycetota bacterium | reverse complement strand
GTATAGGCGTCGCGCATGGTGCCTACCGTACGGAGCCGAGGTTAAGGCAAGGCGTCGACGTGTGAACGAGGAGTGAACAGTGAGGGTCCTGGGCTGCA
The DNA here is from genome assembly GCA_030947625.1 of Actinomycetota bacterium. Classification (GTDB taxonomy): domain Bacteria; phylum Actinomycetota; class Actinomycetes; order Propionibacteriales; family Nocardioidaceae; genus Marmoricola. The sequence goes on along the minus strand of JALZBH010000064.1, from coordinate 11,507 downwards.
GTTGGTGAACTGCCAGGTGAAACTCTGCGTACGATCCATGCCGTGGGCGCGACGACCCAGGCATTGCTCGCCGCAGCACTGGGTGCAGTGTTGGGCGCTGGAGTCGTCTTCGCTTGGCGGATCAGCGAGCTCCAGCAACACCCCACACCAGCCCCGGAGCCGGACCTGCCGCCGGGTCTTGCCGCCGTACTCTCGGTCCTGCGCAGCAGCGCGGTGGTCCTCGACGCAAGCGACGCGGTCCTGAAGGCCTCGGCACCGGCAGTTGCGATGGGGCTGGTGCGTGGCCAGACCCTCGCCGTGCGCGAGCTGGCTGAACTCGTGCGGCAGGTACGCCGGGACGGCCAGATCAGAGAGACCGAGCTGGTCCTGAACCGCTCCCCCGGTACGCCGCCGAGACATGTGACCGCACGAGTCGCGCCGCTGAGCTCCCAGCTTGTGCTGGCGCTGCTCGAGGACCGAACCCGTGAGCGCCGCGTCGAGTCGATCCGGCGAGACTTCGTGGCCAACGTCAGCCATGAGCTCAAAACGCCCGTCGGCGCGATCAAGCTGCTTTCCGATGCGGTGATCGACGCGGCAGACGATCCCGAGGCGGTGCAGCGTTTCGCCAAGCGGATGCACATGGAGAGCGACCGGCTTGCGCGGCTGGTGCAGCAGATCATCGAGCTGTCCCGGCTCCAGGGCGACGACCCGCTGGAACAGCCGGTCCCGGTGGGCGTGGACAAGATCATCAGCCGGGCGATCGACGAAAGTCTCACCGACGCCGACGCCAAGGGCATCACGCTGATCCAGAACGGCGAACGCGATCTGGTCCTGCTCGGGAACGCGGAGCAGGTTGCCGTGGCAGTGAGCAACCTGGTCGCCAATGCAGTTGCGTACTCACCGGAGGGTTCTTCGGTGCTCGTCTGCGCCAAGGGCCAGGACTCGACTGCCGACATCTCGGTGACCGATCGCGGCATCGGCATCCCCGCCAAGGAGATCGACCGGATCTTCGAGCGGTTCTACCGGGTCGACCCGGCCCGGCATCGCTCCACCGGCGGCACCGGCCTGGGTCTGTCGATCGTCAAACATGTGGCAGCGTCCCACGGCGGCGACGTACGCGTGTGGTCCGTAGAGGGGCAGGGTTCGACGTTCACGTTGACGCTGCCCCGCCGACACCCCGACAACTTCGTGGAGGAAAGCACGTGACTCGAGTTCTGGTCGTCGAGGACGAGGAGAGCTACAGCGACGCATTGGCGTACATGCTGCGTAAGGAGGGCTTCGAGGTCACGGTCGCCAACACCGGGCCCGAGGCGCTGGCCTCGTTCGACCGAACCGGCGCCGACATCGTGCTGCTCGACCTGATGCTGCCGGGACTACCCGGGACCGAGGTCTGCCGTCAGATCCGGCAGACCTCCAACGTGCCGGTGATCATGGTCAGCGCGAAGGACGAAGAGGTGGACAAGGTGGTCGGCCTGGAGCTGGGTGCGGACGACTACGTCACCAAGCCGTACTCGCCTCGTGAGCTCGTCGCCCGGATCCGGGCAGTCCTGCGGCGGGGCATCGAGCCCGACCTGTCCCCGGCGACGCTCGAGGTCGGATCGGTCCGGATGGACGTCGAGCGGCACGTCGTCACGGTCAGCGGGGAAGAGGCGCGGATGCCTTTGAAGGAGTTCGAGCTGCTCGAGATGTTCCTGCGTAACCCCGGCCGGGTACTTACCCGCAGCCAGCTGATCGACCGCGTCTGGGGGTCGGACTACGTCGGCGACACCAAGACTCTCGACGTACACGTGAAGCGGCTGCGCTCCAAGCTCGAGACCAACCCTGCTGAGCCGAAGATGTTCGTCACCGTCCGCGGGTTGGGCTACAAGCTCGACATCTGAACCTCCCCGACGCCGAACGGCGAAGGCTCGGGTCAGGTCAGGTCGAGGGGGCCGCGGAAGGCCTCGAGGTTGCGGGTCGGCTCGCCACGAGAGATGCGCCAAGCCCACTCCTTGCGGATAGATCCGGCGAAACCGAGCTCGAGGATGGTGTTGAACGACTCGTCGGCGTGGGTCAGGACGGTCCCGAGAAGCCGGTCGACTTCCTCAGCGGTCGTACCCGCGAGTGGCAGTCGAGCATCGAGGTAGATGTCCCCGACCGCATCGAGGGCGAAGGCCACGGCGTACATCTTCATGTTGCGCTCGAGCAGCCACCGGTACACCCCTTCATTGTTCTCGTCGGGCTTGCGGCAGACGAAGGCGTGCACCGAAAGGGCGTGCCGGCCCACGTCGAGACGGACCGGCGTCTGCAGCTTCCGCTCCCCTGGGAGTACGACGTCGAACACGCCGTCCGCCGACTCCGACCACTCGAGCTCACCACTGGCGAGGGTCTCCCGGATCGACTCGACGGCCCGGTCGCGGACAGACGCGCTCATCGCTCCGGACTCGTACGCATCATGCAGCGAGCGCGGTCGTACGCCGCCAGGGTGCCGTCGGCGGTCCGCACCCAGCTGAACTGCCGGGCGTGGCTGCGCGCTCCACGAGACAGCTCGTCGCGTAGCGCCGGTGCATCGAGGATCTGCCTGAACGCGTCGGCGAAGTCCGCCGGCTCGTGGCCGGGCACCAGCAGGCCGGACCGGCCGTCTCGGACGACCGTGGTCAACCCCCCCACGGCCGCGGCCACCACCGGAGTGCCGACTGCCTGCGCCTCGACGGCAACCAGCCCGAAAGACTCGTTGTACGACGGCACGCAGACCAACGAGGCGGCGGCGTACCAGTCGACCAGCTCCGAACGGCTCACCGGCGGCACGAAGCGCACCAGGTCGGCGATCCCGAGCGACTCCGCAAGCGAACCGAGCCCGTGCCGGCGCTCGAGTCCCGTGCCTGAGGGGCCGCCGACGATGGCGACCACCAGCCGCTCTCGGCGACCGGGCTCGCGAGCCAGCAGGTCGGCCGTGGCCCGCAGGAGTACGTCGGGGGCCTTGAGCGGCTGGATCCGGCCGACGAACAGCAGCACTTCCGCGTCCTTGGGCAGGCCGAGCCGCTGCCGCGCCCAGGCCATTGGCACCGGTCCGAAAGCTTCCAGGTCGACCCCCGGATGCACCACCTCGATCCGGGCGGGGTCGGCGTCGTAGCAGTTCACGAGGTCCTTGGCTTCCTCGTCGGTGTTCGCGATGAGGATGTCGGCCGCGGCGACCACCTGCTCCTCGCCGATCAACCGGACCGCCGGCTCCGGCGTGTCGTCGCGGGCCAAGGAGGCGTTCTTCACCTTGGCCATTGTGTGCATCGAGTGGACCAGCGGGACCCCCCACCGGTCGCGCGCCAGCGCCCCGACCTGTCCCGAGAGCCAGTAGTGACTGTGCACCAGGTCGTAGCGGCCGGCGTCATAAGCCGCTTCACTGCGGAGCACCTCGCGCGCGAACACGCAGAGCTGACCGGGCAGCTCGGCCTTGGTCAGCCCCTCGAACGGTCCGGCGACCAGATGTCGCACCGCCACCCCGGGCGCCAGCTCGACCTCCGTCGGGAGCTGTGAGGAGGTCGACCTGGTGAAGATGTCCACCTCGATGCCGCGCCCGGCCAGTCGTTTGGCCAGCTCGGTGACGTATACGTTCATCCCGCCCGCGTCGCCACTGCCCGGCTGCTCCAGCGGCGAGGTGTGCAGGCTGATCATCGCGACGCGCCGCAGCGGCAGCGGGTCGTCGTACCCCTCATCGCTCACTCGGCACACCTCCGCAACCTCAACCACGGCCGATCTCGGACCATTCCCATGGCTACGCTGGCATCGTGTCCCGGGTGCTGCTCTATGACGGTAACTGCGGGTTCTGTACGGCGAGCGCCGGCTGGGTCCACCGGCTGGGTTGCCAGGTCGAGACGATCCCCTGGCAGAGCTGGCCCCGGCTCGCCGAGCACGGGCTGACCCCGGAGATGGCCGACCGGGTAGTCCATCTGGTCGATGGTGAACGGCTCCTGGTTGGTCACGAGGCGATCGCTGGGACCCTGGCCCGCTCGCGGTACTTCCCGGTGCGGCTCGCGGGCCGCGCCGTCGGGTCATCGGTCGTCCGGCCGTTGGCCAAGCGGGTCTATGCCACCGTTGCCCGCAACCGGAGCCGGCTACCGGGGTCGACCGCGTCCGGTTAGCCGGATGAGCCACGAAGGCACCACAATCAGCCCATGGACGGGACTGGAGCATCTTCTCGACTCGCCGTGGTCACCGGTGCGAGCAGCGGGATCGGGGCAGCAACGGCCCGGGTGCTGGCCGGTGACGGTTTCAATGTGATCTGTGCCGCCCGGCGGCATGAGCGCATCGCGGCGTTGGCTGAGGAGATCGGTGGCCGCGCGGTCGAGTGCGATGTGACCTCGTCCGAGTCCGTCCGCGAGCTGGCTGACGCGGCCGGCCGACGGGTCGACGTACTGGTCAACAACGCAGGCGGCGCCTTCGGCAGCGACCCGGTCGAGCGCGCTTCGCTGACCGCCTGGCAACAGATGTACGACGTCAACGTACTGGGCCTGGTCCGGGTGACCCAGGCACTGCTGCCGGCGCTTCGCGCGGCCAACGGCGCGTTGATCGTCAACGTCGGCTCGACTGCCGGTCGGGTCGCCTACGAGGACGGGGGCGGATACACGGTCGCCAAGCACGGGACCCGGGTAGTCACCGAGACGTTGCGGCTCGAGCTCAACGGGGAGCCGGTGCGGGTCACCGAGATCGCGCCGGGGATGGTGCGTACGGACGAGTTCGCGCTCGTCCGCTTCGAGGGAGACCAGGAACGGGCCGACGCGGCGTACGCCGGCGTCGACCGGCCGCTCCGGGCGGAGGACGTGGCCGAAGCGGTGCGCTGGGTGGCTTCGCTGCCGGTCCATGTGAACGTCGACGAGCTCGTCGTACGCCCGGTAGCCCAGGCCGCCCAGCACAAGCTGCATCGCGGGCCCATCTTCGAGTAGGTCGACCGGCTCTGCCTTACTGACGGCGCAGGCTCGGCGATCCGGCCGCGATAGACTGAGCAGACCGCCCCCGGATGCGAACAGCCCACGAACCCTGCCCGAAAGGCGCCATCAGCGCATGCGCACGTCCCGATCCGACCTCCGCAACGTAGCGATCGTTGCCCATGTCGACCACGGCAAGACCACGCTGGTCGACGCGATGCTGCACCAGGCAGGCGCGTTCTCCGCCCACGAGGCCGAGGGTGTCGGCGACCGAGTGATGGACTCCGGTGACCTTGAGCGCGAGAAGGGCATCACGATCCTCGCCAAGAACACGGCCGTGCACTACACCGGCCGGTCGGCGCCCGATGGGATGACGATCAACATCATCGACACACCCGGACACGCCGACTTCGGCGGTGAGGTCGAGCGCGGGCTGTCCATGGTCGACGGGATCGTCCTGCTCGTCGACGCCTCGGAGGGCCCGTTGCCGCAGACCCGGTTCGTGCTCCGCAAGGCGCTCAACGCCGACCTGCCAGTTGTGCTGGTGGTCAACAAGGTGGACCGGTCCGACGCCAGGATTGCCGAGGTCGTCGACGAGACCTACGAGCTGTTCCTCGACCTGCTCGACGACTCGCACACCCCCGAAGCGCTGGACTTCCCGGTCGTGTACGCAAGTGCCCGCGCCGGCCGGGCGTCGACCCAGATGCCGGCGAACGGCGAGATGCCCGACGCTCCCGACCTCGAGCCGCTGTTCGCCACGATCCTGAAGACGATCCCGGCACCGACGTACGACGAGGGCGCTCCGCTGCAGGCGCATGTCACCAACCTTGATGCCTCGCCGTTCCTTGGCCGGCTGGCGCTGGTCCGGGTACGTCAAGGTGAGCTTCGCAAGAACCAGAACGTCGCCTGGATCCGCCGGGACGGGTCGACCCGTCAGGTCAAGATCACCGAGCTACTGGTGACCGAGGCGCTCGAGCGCAAGCCCGGGGAGGAGGCCGGCCCAGGCGACATCGTCGCCATCGCCGGCATCCCGGACATCATGATCGGCGAGACGCTCGCCGATGTCGAGCACCCGGTCGCGCTGCCGTTGATCACCGTGGACGAGCCTGCGATCTCGATGACGATCGGCACGAACACCTCGCCGCTGTCGGGCAGGTCCAAGGGCGCCAAGGTGACCGCCCGGTTGGTCAAGGAGCGGCTCGACAAGGAGCTCGTCGGCAACGTCTCGCTGCGGGTGTTCCCGACAGAGCGGCCGGACACCTGGGAGGTACAGGGCCGGGGAGAGCTGGCGCTGGCGATCCTGGTCGAGCAGATGCGGCGGGAGGGCTACGAGCTCACCGTCGGCAAACCACGGGTGGTGACCCGCGAGGTGGACGGCGCCGTTCACGAGCCGGTGGAACGACTGACGATCGACGCACCGGAGGAGTACCTCGGCACGATCACCCAGCTGCTCGCCGTACGCAAGGGCCGGATGGAGCAGATGACCAATCACGGCACCGGCTGGGTCCGGATGGAGTTCCTCGTGCCTGCCCGGGGGTTGATCGGCTTCCGCACGGAGTTCCTCACCGAGACCCGCGGGACCGGGATCGCCCATCACGTCTTCGAGAAGTACGAGCCGTGGGCCGGCGAGATCCGGTCGCGGTCCCAAGGTTCGCTGGTCGCCGATCGGACGGGTACCGCAACGGCGTACGCGATGACAAACCTGCAAGAACGCGGCGTGCTGTTCATCGAGCCGACGACCGAGGTGTACGAAGGCATGATCGTCGGCGAGAACTCCCGTGCCGACGACATGGATGTCAACATCACCAAGGAGAAGAAGCAGACCAACGTCCGCTCCTCGACCTCCGACAACTTCGAGAAGCTGATCCCGTCGAGGCGCCTCAGTCTGGAGCAGTGCCTGGAGTTCTGCCGCTCCGACGAGTGCGTCGAGGTGACACGGGAGGCCGTTCGGATCCGCAAGGTCGTCCTCGACCAGAACGACCGGGCCAGGTCCGCCGCCCGCTCCCGCCGAACCGCGAGCTAGTTCCCCGAACAGCGACAGCCCATCAGCGGCGGGTAACGCTCACCAGCGCTGGGCGTACGTCGAGCAGGTACACGGCTGCGGCCACCGTTCCCGCGATGGAGAACAGCCCGAGTGGCGAGCCGAACACAATGGCCGTCGCGAGGGTCAGACCGAGGATCCACAGCCACGCAGTCTTGGTCAGCTTGTCGGCGGCGACGTACGCGCCGCCCGGACGCCTGACTGCGTCGACCAGCGCCCACAGCTTGAGCGTGACCAGCGCGAAGTAGACCAGTGACAGGACCGTCGACTCGAACATGAACACATGCACGACCTCAGGCTACCTCCGAGAGGAGAATGAGACCCCGGAGTACACCCGGGGGTCTCACTCTGCGCAGCTCCAAAGGAGGATCGGAACCAGGCAGCAGGCAGACCGCTTGACGCGGCAAGGCCTGTCTCAGGCACCGACCTTGCCGGCGGCGTCGCCGGTCGCCTTTGCCGAGTTTGCCGCGGTCTTCTTGGCCGCAGTGGTCGTGGACTTGGCGTTGGTCTTGGCCGTCTTCGCCGTCTCCTTCACCGCGCTGCCGGTCTTCTTGGCGCTCGACCTTGCCGACTTCGTGGTCTGGGTCCTCGCGGTCTTGACCTTCGCGACGGTGGTCTTGGCGGACGCCTTGGCGTCCTGAGTGGCCTGCTGCCGACGCAGCCGGAGCACCAGCTTCTCGCCGCGCTCGGTCAGCTCGGTGTAGGTCTTCTCCACCTCGGTCAGGGTCTCGTTGACATACGACTCGACCTTGGCCGGAAGCGCCTCGATCGCAGCCTGCGCATCCTTCGCGTCGGTGGCGAGCTCATCAACTCGAGCGTTGACCAGCGAGATCGCCTGCGACTGCAGAGCCGAGGGTCGGAGCTCGCCCTTGTCGTAGCGCTTCTGCACGTGGGCGTAGCGCTGCTGTGCCTCGCTCACGTAGCCGCGCGCAACCTCGACGGCAAGGTCGGTCACGCCGGCGACGGCGTACAACGGCTTGACGGCCTCGGTGCGGAACTGCTCCAGAACATTCTGGTTCTTCGCCATTATCGTGCTCCTTCTCTTGGGGTTGTTGGTCGACTGCTCGCGCTGGTGACCCGTGATACGTCGGCGGCGTCGGCCTGACCGGCCACCGCACGGAACGACTGGTAGACGTCGAGCAGGGAGTGCTTCTGGCGCTCGGTGAGCACCGGGTCGGCAAGGACGGCAAGTTCCACCGAACGCGCCGGACCGTCATGAGGATTGAGAATCCCGGCCTGGACGTAGAGCTGTTCTGCAGAGATCCGGAGCGCCCTGGCCAGCTGTTGCAACACCTCGGCGGACGGCCGGCGCAAGCCACGTTCGATCTGGCTGAGGTACGGGTTGGACACCCCGGTCAGCTCGGCGAGCTGCCGCAGCGACATCTCGGCGCCAACGCGTTGCTCGTGGAGGTACTCGCCGAGTGACTCGCCGAGTGACTCGACGGTCTTGCCCACCTTGCCTTTTCGCTTGGCCACCACCCCATCGTGCTAACTCTTGTTAGCAGAAGCAAACCCTGTGGGCGTGAACCGAGTCACATCCCCATTTCAACGGCCTGTTCTAGGCCTGACCTGCTGCTAACAGACTGCTCTGATCTCGCCCACCGGCCGGCCGGCGCCGAGCAACGGCCAGTCGCCAGTACGTCGAAGCGCCGCAGTGTCGACGCCGGGTTCGATGTCCACCTCGAACCTCTCCAACAGAGCGGCCATCACAACAGGCCGCGCCCGAGCAGCGCCATCGTCGGTCTTCAACGCCAGCGCCCTCCCATCGGGCAATGCCACGGCATAACAGCCTTCGGCCCCTGCCTTGGCAATCGAACCGGGCACTGCGCGCAGCAGCGCCAGCTCGTCCCGAGTATTTCCGGAGACGTACTCGGGGTGGCGTCGAACTGCTTCGGCCACGCGGTGTTCCGGTCCGGTAGTTGCAGTCGCGAGCCGGGAGAACGCCCGGGCCAGCCCGGTCAGCGACGTCGAGAGCAACGGCGCACCGCAGCCATCGACCGCGACGTGAGCCACCGGCTCGCCGGTCAGCGCCGCGAACGTCGCGGCGATCGCTTGTTGCACCGGATGTGTCCAGTCGGGGTAGCTCTCGGTCGGCCAGCCGTTGGCGACGCAGGTCGCCAACATCGCCGCATGCTTTCCCGAGCAGTTCATCAGGATCGGCGCCCGCTCACCCCCGGAGCGGATCCACTCCTCGCGGGTCCGATCGTCGAGCGGATAGTCGGGCGGGGTCTGCAGGTCGCTCTCGGCGAGCTTCGCCCCAGCGAGGATGCGGCGTACGCCGTCAATGTGGAACGGCTCTCCCGAATGGGAGGCACAGGCAAGTGCAAGCAGCTCGCCGTCCAGCTCGAGACCGGCACGGAGCATGCCGAGCGCCTGGATGGGCTTGTTCGACGACCGCGGCAGCATCGGCCTGGTCACCTCACCGGCGCTTGAGACGACCGACCCATCCGGGGCGATGAGCACCCACGAGCCGTGGTGATGTCCCTCGACAAAACCCGATCGCACGATCTCGGCAATCACGACGGGGCTGGCCATCCCGCGAGGCTAGCGTCTGCAGGTTCCCCCGCTCGGCTCGGGCAGAACCTGGCACGATTGGCCGGTGCCGACGCCGCAGTACTGCCCGAGCTCTCGCGAGCTGGATGACCTCGAGCTGTTGCTCTCGGGGGCGATGGCACCGCGCACCGGTTTCGGCGAGGAGCCGGTCACCCTGCGGGTGCCGTCCGACGTTGCAGCGGCTGCTCGCGAGGCGCGTTCGATCGAGCTCGTCGATCCCGAGGGCCTCCCACTGGCCGCGGTCGAGGAGCCGACCATCGACGAGTCCGGTTCGGTCTCGGGGCCGCTGCGCCCGCTGGCCACTCCGGCGTACGGCGCCTTCCGCCGGTTGCACCTGACACCCGCGACCGTCAGCGAGCAGTACGCGGGTGCCCTGACCGTCCCTGTGGCCACGCCCCTGACCGAGCATGATCTGGACACGATCCGAGAAGCCCGGGGCCAGCGGTCGGTGGTCCTTCTCGCGCTCTGCGGCACCGGCACGCCCCAGGGGGTCAGCCCGGTCGGACTGCTGCGCGCAAGCCTGGCCGCCGCCGAGCTACTGGGCGACGGCGACGCGCACGTCGTGGCGTGCCCACTCGCCACCCACGGCGATGCGAAGGCCGACCACGAGCTGAGCCGTCGCGTGGTCGCGAGCTACGCACCGGGCGACGTGCTCGCAGTGACGGGTGAGGGAGAGCTCCCGGCGCCGGTCGCCGAGGCCGTTGCCCGGGACGGCCCGACCGAGCAAGGGGTGGTGGTGTTCTTCACGGGGCTCTCCGGCAGTGGCAAGTCGACGCTCGCCCGGGCCCTGCACGACCTGATCCTCGAGGAGGGAAGGCGGACGGTCACCAGCCTCGACGGCGACGTGGTCCGCCGCAACCTCAGCGCCGGGCTGGGGTTCTCCCGCGAGGACCGGGAGACCAACATCCGCAGGATCGGCTGGGTGGCCGCCGAGATCGCCCGTCATGGAGGGGTGGCGATCTGTTCGCCGATTGCGCCGCACGACGCCACCCGCAAGCAGGTCCGCGCCATGGTCGAGGACGCCGGCGGCGAGCTCGTCCTGGTACACGTCGCCACCGGTTTGGCGGAGTGTGAGCGCCGCGACCGCAAGGGCCTCTATGCCAAGGCCCGCGCCGGCGAGATCCCCGAGTTCACCGGCATCTCGAGCCCCTATGAGGAGCCCGCCGACGCAGCCGTCCGCGTCGACACCACCGGTCGCAGCGTCGAGGACGCGCTGGGCGACGTCGTCGCCGGACTCGCCGACTGCGGAGTGCTCGCCAGCCCGGGCTTTTAGTGTATGATCTCGATAGACTTACGCTTCAAACCGGTAGCTCGTCTCAAGGAGAACCCCCATGCATGACCTGCTCACACTGACCGCACTCTCCATTGCGCTCACCGGCTTCGTCGTCGGCATCGCCGTCGGGTTGACCGGGATGGGAGGTGGCGCGTTGATGACGCCGGCGCTGATCTTCCTCGGCGTAGGCAACGCGGCCACGGTCGTCACAGCGGACCTCACCGCCGCAGCGGTCTACAAGTCCGGCGGCGCGATGGTGCACTGGCGCAAGGGCCAGCCGAACCTCCGGCTCGCGGGCTGGCTGATCGCGGGGTCGGTTCCGTTCGCTCTTGCCGGGCCCTATCTCGCGCACTGGGCGGCGCCGTCCGCGAACCCCGACGACTTCCTCAAGAAGTGCATCGGGTTCGCGCTGCTGCTGGCGGCTTCGACGTACGCCATCCGCATGTACCTCCAGCTTCGCAAGGTTCGTAGCGGTCTGATCGCGAATCCAGACCCAGTCATCCGTCCGCTGCCCACGTTCTTGGTCGGCGCCCTCGGTGGGCTGCTGGTCGGCATCACCAGCGTCGGCTCGGGGTCGGTCATCATGGTGGCGCTGCTGATGTTGTACCCCGGCCTGGCGGCACTGCGACTCGTCGGCACCGACCTCGTTCAGGCGGTGCCTCTGGTGCTCGCCGCAGCGATCTCCAACATCATGGTGCACGGCTTGGACTGGTCGATCACGCTGCCGCTGATGATCGGCTCGGTGCCGGGAAGCATCCTGGGC
>JALZBH010000063.1 GCA_030947625.1 Actinomycetota bacterium | reverse complement strand
CTCTCGGGCGGGTCGGCCGCTTCTGTCCTCCGCTGTCGGTTACTGCGTAGTTCCGGGAGCTATGGAGCTCGGCTTGGGGGATGCCCCGGCGTTCACCGGCGGCAGCACCGCTTGCGGAAACAAGGCACCGTCGAGGGTTGCGTCGCTGGAGACCACCGGGTGGTCGGTGGTCGACTGCACGAACCGGCTGCGGTCGCTGAGGTAGCTGCTGAACACCACCCCGGGCGAGCCGAAGATCCAGTCGATACTTCCTCCGGCCGGTGGATGACAGCCGCCGATGACGTCGCCGCCCGATGCCGATACCAGCCTGGCGCTTTGCGAGACCGAACAGAAGTACGACGACCGCTCGTTCATGTCACCGGTGACGAACACCGGCAGCCGGGTGTCCTGGAGTGCCTGGAAGATCTTGATCTCCTGGGCCTTGTCGATCACCCGCCACTTCCCCTGCTTGCCGAACCGGTTGGTGTCGGCCGGGTTGTGGAAGTTGGCGAACCAAGCGGACAGGCCGGTCGCCCGGTCCCGTAGCAACACGATCGGCATGTTGCGCGGGTGGCCACCGAAGTAGGCGATCGGCACCGAAGCGGCCTTGAGCAGCTGCCATTCGTCGGCGCGCCAGGCGATCGAGTTCTCCCCGTCCTCGGCGCGCAGCTGGTCGCCCGGGTACAGCTGGTAGGTCTGGTGCACCGCCTTCAGAAACGTGCTCCGCTGGATGCTCTGCAGCTCCTGGAACCCGACGACATCGAAACGCGCGCGCTGCACCAGCAGCGCGGCGCGAAGGGCCCTGGTGGCACCGCTCGGACGACTCGCCTCGTCGCCTCCGGCCGCAGTGTGGCTTGCCCCGAGCGCGTTGAAGCTGGCGATCCGGAAGGTCAGTGCAGGCAGAACGGGCTGGGCTGCGACGGCCTTGCGCTGCGCGGGTGGCCGCTGGCTGGACTGGTGATGCCTCCGGTGCGCAGCCGGCTTAGGCGCCGCAGGCCGGGGGCTCGCGGCCTTAGTCTTCGTGGATGGTGCCGTGGAAGCGGTGTCTCTCGGCACGGTGATGGCCCGCACCGGCACCAGACCTGGGGCGCTCGTTCGGATCGGTTGGGCGGCAAACCCGGCGACAAGCACCACCGCAACGAGCCCCAGACGTCCGATCACAGCGCAACGTTATCCCCGGAACCGTCCTGCAGGCAGCCGGTTTGTGGAACCTCCCGGAGGCTGGGACTCCTTGCTCCACAGGGCGTTGGCCGATTGACTGTCCACATCGCCTTGTCGGTGGGGGCGAGGTTGGGGGTCAGCATGCTCATCGGGCTCGGTCGGAAGCACTGGAGACGGCGCAACGACAGCCTGGAACCCGTGCGTGACAACCATGAGATCGTCCTGAACCTGGCCGCCTACGAGTTTCCCTGGGACACATTGCAGGCGTTGTCCTTTGCCCTGTTCCGGACCTACGCGGTCCCCTCGATCGGCGGCCTGCTCGACCGCACCGGAGAGTTCACTACCCGGGTGCAGAAGCGGTACGACGACACCGGCCTGCTTCTGGAGGAGGTGCTTGAACACGGGCTGGCCAGCACCCGCGGTCGTGCGGCGGTCCGCCGGGTCAACCAGATGCATGCGATGTACGACATCTCGGCCGACGACATGCGCTACGTCCTGGCGACGTTCGTGGTGATCCCCAAACGCTGGCTCGACTCCTACGGCTACCGGCCGATGACCGCAGTGGAGGTCGCGGCGACGACCAACTACTACCGCGAGCTCGGGGTGCATCTGGGGATCAAGGCGCTGCCGGAGGACTTTGCCGCGTTCGAGCGGCTGCTCGACGACTACGAGCGCAGCCATTTCGGGTACGACGAGGGCGGGCGCCGGGTGGCCGACTCGACGCTCCAGCTGATGACGACGTTCCCCCCGAACAACCTGGCTCCAGCGCGGTTGGTCAAACGGCTGGCGTACTCCCTCATGGAGGACCATCTCCTTGATGCCTTCGGCTACCCCCGCCCCGGGAAGCTGGAACGAGCGTTGTTCACCGGGGCCCTGCGCCTGCGTGGGCGTCTCCTCCGGATGGCTCCAGCGCGGCGTACCCCGAAGTGGGCCAGGGACTTCGGCTACTTCCGCAGCTACCCGAACGGCTTCGACGTTGCCGGGCTCGGCACGTTCTCCCCGGCCGTGGGATGTCCGGTCCGGCCTCGCCCCACCGCCGTCGACCCGGTCCGCGTAGTCAGCTGACCTCCCAGAGACCGGCCGTCCAGAGATCGGCCGTCCAGAAGATCGGCAGCGCTACGGATGGCGGCCGTGGCCGCCCTCTTGTCGCCAACGGACTGGTCCCCGCTGGGTTCGGCGCGTCCCGGGTACGCCGCCTTCCTCGTCGGTCCGGCGCCGTTCCGGCTGACCACCGCGTAGTTCTGCATCCGATGCTGGCATCGGCCGTTCTGCGGGCTCTGTCCGGACGGCTCAGTGCATCAGCGTCGGCGCGACCTCTGTTTCGTCGAGTAGGTGGGAGGGCTCGCGCTTGCGCGGCAAGAAGAACGCCGGGACCAGGGTCAGGGCTACCAACACCCAAGCCACCCAGTACGTCGTCGCAAACGCCGCAGCTGCCTCGCCGAGGCCCTTCACGACCCCTGCCGCCCCGCCGATCTGAGCGGCGATCGAGGGATCCTTGAGAGAGGCGATGGCTGGGAGGGCCAGCGGCTTGGACTTGAGGGCGTTGGTGAGGATCACTGACATCGTCGCCACCCCGACCGAGCTGGCAATCTGCTGGCTGATGTTGAGCAGCGTCGAGCCGCGAGCAACTTCGCTGGCTGTCAGCGTCTTCAGCGCCGAGGTGAACAGCGGCATCATCGTCGCGCCCATGCCCAGCCCCATAACGAACAGCTCGATGATCAGCACGACGTACGAGGTATCAGCCGTGATCTGGGTGAGCCCGAACATCCCGATCAGGATTCCGACCAGTCCGAACGGGATGATCCGGCCCACCGGCATCTTGTCGGTGAGCGCTCCGGCGATCGGCATCGTCAGCATTGCTCCGATGCCCTGAGGCGCCACCAGCAGACCGGCGGTCAGCGTGGACTCGTGCCGGATCTCCTGGAAGTACGTCGGCACCAGCAGCAGGCCGCCGAAGAATGCAGCGGCGAACATGAACATCGTGATCACCGAGACAGTCAGGTTGCGGTTTCGGAACAGCCGCAGGTCCAGCAGCGGATGCTTGGGCCTGAACGACCACACCACGAATGCCACCATGAGCAGCGCACCGGCGAGCATGTTGACCCAGACCCGTGGAGCCGCGACCGTGCCCCTGCCGGGGATCGAGGAGACCCCGAACAGGAACAACGCGAGCCCAGGCGACATCAGCAGCATGCCGATGAAGTCGAAGGACTCCGAGGGCTTGGGGTCATCCTTGGGCAGCGCCCGCCACGAGTAGATCAGGGCAACGATCCCGATCGGCACGTTGATCAAGAAGATCCAGTGCCAGCTGGCGGTCTGGATCAGCCAGCCGCCGATGATCGGACCCAGGATCGGGCCGAGCAACATCGGTACGCCGAGGATGGCCATCAGCCGGCCCATCCGCTGCGGACCGGCCGCCCGGGTCATGATCGTCATCCCGATCGGCATCAGCATGCCGCCGCCGAGCCCCTGCAGGACTCGGAAGGCGATCAGAACGTCGATGCTCCAGGCGGTGGCGCACAGCGCAGAACCGGAGGTGAACAAGACGATTGCCAGCATGTAGAGCCGCTTGGTGCCGAACCTGTCGGCGGCCCAGCCGCTCAACGGGATCACCGTGGCCAGCGCCAGCGTGTAGCCCGTGACCGTCCAGGCGACCGTCGAGTAGTCCAGCGGCTTGGCGGCGCCGGTGAACACGGTCTGGAAGACGGGGAGCGCGACGTTGACGACGGTGATGTCGAGGATCGACATGATCGCGCCGAGGACGACGACACCGGCGATCTTCAGCACGGCGGCATCGATCTTGTCCTCGGTGGGATGGCCAGTCGGCCCGCGGTCCGGTCCGGAGGGCCCTGAGTCGGTGGGAATGGCCTTCACGGTCATCGGCGGGCTCCGCATCTCCTTGGATCTTCTCCGGGCGTCGATTCAGGTAACTACGGGTGACCACTGCTTTCTTCCCCGAGCCTACTTCGGGCTCATGTGGGCCGGGTCGTTCGCGCTGGGCTACCGGCTGCAGCTGTCGTACGAACGGACCACACTGGCGTTCACCGCCGCAGGCAACAACTTCGAGCTGGCGATCGCCGTGGCCATCAGTGTCTTCGGCGTCACCTCCGGCCAAGCACTCGCGGGAGTCGTGGGGCCGCTGATCGAGGTTCCGGTGCTCGTCGGGCTCGTGTACGTCGCTCTGTGGGCACGCCGGCGCTTCTACCTCGGAGCCACGAGCACTCTCCGATGACCGTCGTACCTGAGGTTCTTCGTCTGCGTGCACAACGCCGGCCGCTCGCAGATGGCGGCCGCGCTCCTGCACCAGCACGCGGGCGGACGGGTGGCGGTGCGCTCAGCCGGCTCGGAACCGGCCGACCGGCTGAACCCCGCCGTCGTCGAGGCGATGGCCGAGCTCGGTCTCGACATCTCCGAGGAGATCCCCACCAAGCTCATTGCCGAGGATGTCGACGCCGCTGCTGTGGTCATCACCATGGGCTGCGGCGGCGCATGTCCGGTCTTTCCCGGCAAGCGCTACGAAGACTGGCAGCTGCTCGACCCCGCGGGCAAAGGACTGGCGGAGGTCCGCAAGATCCGCGACGAGATCGACCGGCGGCTGCAGAGGCTGCTCTTCGAGCTCACCGTTGGCCGGCCTGAGAACGCCCGCTCGTGCCGGTCCGGGCCTAGGCTGAAACCCATGGTCGACTCCACCACGGTGATCCTGTTCGGCGCGACCGGCGATCTGTCCCGTCGCAAGCTCTTGCCCGGGCTGCTGCATCTGGTGCTCGCCGGGCTGATCAGCGAGCTGCGGATCGTGGGTACCTCGCTCGAGGACTACGACGAGGAGTCCTTTCGCGACTTCGCGCAGAAGGCGGTTCGAGAGTTCTCGTCGTACGACATCAGCGACGAGCAGTGGGCCAACTTCGAGCGGCGGTTGTTCTTCGTCCGCTCCGACTCCGGTATCGACGGTCTGCAGGAGACCGTCAAGCGTGCCGAGGAGGGCTTGCCGGACAAGCCTCTCCGCCTGGCATACCTCTCCGTGCCGCCGAGGGCAGCGCTGAACGTGGTCCAGCAGCTCGAGCAGGCCGGACTCGTCGAGGGCACCCGGATCATCATGGAGAAGCCGTTCGGCACCGACCTGGCATCGGCTAAGTCGCTGAACGCGTCACTGCACGCGGTCTTCGACGAGGAGCAGATCTTCCGGATCGACCACTTCCTAGGCAAGGAGGCAGCGCTCAACATCTTGGCGTTCCGGTTCGCCAACGGGTTGTTCGAGCCGATCTGGCATCGCAACTTCGTCGACCATGTGCAGATCGACGTACCGGAGACACTGGGGCTCGAGCAGCGCGCCTCGTTTTATGAGTCCACCGGTGCCTACCGCGACATGGTGGTGACCCACCTGTTCCAGGTGCTTGCCTTCACCGCGATGGAGCCGCCGACCGCGTTGGAGCCGGATTCCATCACCGAGGAGAAGAGCAAGGTCTTCCGGTCGATGATGCCGATCGCCCCCGGAGACGTCGTTCGCGGCCAGTATGTCGGTTATCGTGACGAGCCCGGTGTCGCCCCGGAGTCGGAGACCGAGACCTTCATTGCGTTGAAGTGCCACATCGACAACTGGCGTTGGGCCGGCGTGCCGTTCTACCTTCGGACGGGGAAGAAGCTGGCCGAGGGCCAGCGGATCATCTCGATAGCGTTCCGCGAGCCACCCAAGTCGATGTTCCCCGAGGGATCGGGCGTCGGCCAACACGGTCCCGACCACCTGACGTTCGACCTTGCGGACCGGTCGAAGATGTCGTTGTCGTTCTACGGCAAGCGTGCCGGCCCGGGCTTTCGCCTGGACAAGGTGTCGATGCAGTTCTCAGTCGAGGAGACCTCGTGGGCCGGATCGGTTCTCGAAGCCTATGAACGCCTGATCTACGACGCCGTGCGCGGTGACCGCACCCTTTTCACCACAGCCGCGGGTGTCGAGCGCCTCTGGGAGGTCTCCCAGCCTCTGCTCGACAACCCGCCCCCCGTGCGGCCGTACGCCCCCGGTTCCTGGGGACCCAACCAGATCCACCAGCTCATCGCTCCCCGCACCTGGCGCCTCCCCTTCGAACGCCGCTGGCGCAAGTAGCTGACGCCGACCCGGCTCTTGCGTGCAGGTTTGGTACGCCGACCCGGCTCTTGCGTGCACGTTTGGTACGCCGACCCGGCTCTTGCGCGCAGGTTCGGTACGCCGTCAAGCGGGGTGGGTCGACCAGCTCGCAACAACTCGTGGCCTGCCTGGACGCTGCCGGAACCAGTCGAGAGCCCGCTCGTCATGGGCCGATCAGCGGAGTGCCCAGACCACGAGCTCGGTGAGTGCCTCGGTTGCGCTGACCTGACGGCCGCCCTGGTCGACCAACCGGCCAGCGGCACCGTCGGTCAGCAGCCGGTCGCCGATCGTCAGGGCGCCGCTGACGACGAACACGTGCAACCTGGGTGCGTTGGGCAGCGCCAGCGCTGTCCCGGAGCCGAGTCGACCGACATGCATCGACGTACCCCGGGTGTGCACGGGTACGCCGGTCCCGGCCCACCCGGAGCCCACTCCCGCCGCGACGCACACCAGCCGGTCTTCCACCCCGTCCACGGCAGCGGTGGCGTACGACGGCACCAGCCCCGCCTCGTCGGGCCGCAGCCACATCTGCAGGAATCGGGTCGGCTCGCCGGACCCTGAACGCTCCTCATGGACGACCCCGGAGCCAGCCGAGAGCAGCTGCACCTGGCCTGGATGGAGAATCCCGGCATGGCCCCCGGTGTCGCGGTGGGCCAACGCCCCGGCGAGGACAATTGTGACGATCTCGGTGTCGCGATGCGGATGTTCGGGATACCCGGTGCCGGGCGGCAGCAGCTCGTCGTTGTGGGCGACCAACGCACCGAAGCCGACGTTGTGCCGGTCGTAGTGCGGGCCGAAGGAGAACGAATGCCAGGTGGTGTGGCCCCCGTCCCGGGCGAGGAAACGATCCTCCGCCCGGCGAACCTCGATCGGCATGGGCACCATGCTGGCACGGCCGCCCGACCGCTGACCGCTGAACGGGCGGGTCAGCGCCGCGGCACCGGCAGCTCCGCGACGAGGACGGCGCCCTGTTGGCCGTCCTCGCGGTTGTGGGCCCGCACCTGGCCACCGTGCATCGCGGCCACGTCGGCGACGAGGGCCAGTCCTAACCAAGTAGTGCCGCCTGCGACCGACGGCCACTGAGTCCGCGCGCCGGGTCGCGAACCGGTCGAAGAGGCGGGATGCGTCCTGATCCGGAATGCCCGGCCCGTCGTCGCGTACAGCGATCGCTGGTCGAGCACTGCCTGGACGACCAGGCTGCCGACCGATGCGGTCCGCATTCTGTAGGTCCCGTTGGCCAGCTTGATCGTCGACTCGCGTGCCACCCCATCTCGTCGTACGGCGTCTATGACCGCGCCATCGGGCAGGCCTTCGGCAGGCCGGACGACGACGCGATGCCACGCGAGGCGATGCTCACGAGGACCCCAGGAGGGGCCTCGTTCGGCTCGTCGACATGGGCGGTGGTGTTTGCCAGCAGGCGTTGGTCGGCACGATGTGCGCTCGAGCCGTAGAAGCCCAACAGTCCGATCGCCATCGACTGGACCCGCTGCGACGGTCACGGCGCCTGCGCCGAGCTGCTGCCCGAGCTCCTCGACCGTGACGAGTGGGGCTGCCCGGTCGCCCGAGGCACACTCGTCCTGACCGGCGAAGTCCGTGATCACGCCGAACACGCTCTCGAGGTCTGTCCAGTCCTTGCGCTGCGGATCAGATAGTCCCAGGTCAGGCGGCCGTCGTACCGAACCCGAACGTAGCCAACGTGCGGGAGCCCTCCGCGCCATGGCGGACCAACGTTGCCTCGACGGCATGAGCCTGGATCGGGAGGACGTCGCCAAGCTCGGCGCGCAAGGCCTCCGCGTCCTCGCCGGGAGCAAGCGGCACGCTCAGGTGTGGCACCACCTCGTCGAACTGTCCGCCATACGGCGCGAACTCGGGAAACAGCCGGTGCAGTCCCAAGGTCAGCCGACGGAAGACCACTGCCGGCTCAGGAGAGAGGTACGCCGGGCCGGCGGGAAACTGGCAGACGTCGCTGAGGTTGAAGCCGAAGGGGGTGACGTCGGCGAAGTACCTCTCCAGCTCGCCGAGCACCCCGTCGTCGATCCGCTCAGCAGGCATGAACGGACCCAGCACGGTGATGTGCGCGGCGATGCCCCGGTCCTGGGGCAGCTGCGCCGATCGCACGCGGAGGGAGCGCATCCGCACGATGCCCTCCACCTCGCGCACCGGGATCTGCACCACGGTGAACGCGCCGATGTCCATCCGCCTCACGGTAATGCCCCAACCTCGCCGGGACGTCGCGTCTGCCGCCGAAAACAGGCCGACACGTCGCGTCGTGGGCACCGACGACTGGCAAGGAGTGTGCAGCCTGCGATCATCGGCGCCATGAGCTACGCACTCGGACGGGGCACGGGTCCCCTCGCCGGCGTACGGGTCGTCGAGCTCGCCGGCATCGGACCGGGTCCGCACGCATGCATGCTCCTGGCCGACCTGGGTGCGGACGTCATCCGGGTCGACCGGCCCGGTGGCGGTCTGCTCGGCGGTGGACCCTACGACATCCTCACCCGGGGACGCCCGAGCGTGGCCCTAGACCTCAAGCATCCCCGTGGCATCGAAACGGTCCTCGATCTCGCCGCAAGCGCCGACGTGCTCGTCGAAGGAATGCGGCCGGGAACGACCGAGCGTCTCGGGCTCGGGCCGGACGATGCCCTGGCGCGCAACCCGATGCTCGTCTATGCGCGGATGACCGGGTGGGGCCAGACCGGTCCGCTCGCCCACTCCGCGGGACACGACCTGAACTACATCTCGGTCGCCGGCGCTCTGCACGGCCTGGGTCAGGACCGCGCTCGGCCACATTTCCCGAGCAACCTGCTGGGGGACTTCGGCGGCGGGTCGACCTACTTGGTCATCGGCGTGCTCGCCGCGTTACTGGAGACGCGTACGTCGGGACACGGCCAGGTCGTCGACGCCGCGATCGTGGACGGTACGGCGCACCTCAACGCGATGGGAGCGGCATTCCTCGCAGGGGGGGTCGCCAGCGGGGACCGGGTCTCCGGACTGCTCGACGGCGGGGTTCCGTACTACGACCTCTATGAGACCTCCGACGGCAGGCACATGTCCGTTGCTCCCTTGGAGGGCCAGTTCTACAACGTGTTCCTCGACCTGCTCGACCTCGGGAGCGACGTACCGGACCGCAACGACTCCGCCCGTCTGGTCGAGCTGCGCGAGGTCATCCGGGAACGCTTCGTGCAACGCACGCAGGCCGAGTGGGTCGAGCTGTTCGAGGGCACTGATGGCTGCGTCGCCGCGGTGATCCCGCTGAGCGAAGCCGTCGGGCACCCGCACAACGTGTCGCGGGGGACGTTCGTCGAGCTCGAGGGTATTGCCCAACCCGCACCGGCCCCGCGCTTCTCACGTACTCCGTCCTCCCTCACCACCGGCCCCTCGGTCGCCGGCGCCCAGACCCGGGAAGCCCTTGCTGCCTGGGGGATCGAAGACATCGATGGGCTGGTTGCCGAGGGCGCTGCGGTCCAAGCGTGATGGGAACCACTGCGCCAATGCTCTGGGCGATTGGGTGATCGGCTCGCGGCCCCGTAGGCTGGTTCCAGCAGTCCGTTCAGTCTTACCCCGGACCGCACGTGCGTCGTAGCCCTCGCTGTTGCTCCGCACGAGCCTGTTTCCCAAGTTTTGTGGCTGTGGTGAGACACCTCCACAGAAGAGTTTCCCTTGTCTACAAACACTTTCGCCGACCTTGGCGTGCCCGCGAACCTGTCTGGCGTCCTCGCCGGCATCGGCATCGACACGCCCACTCCCATCCAGTCTGCGACGTTGTCGGACTCCCTCGCCGGGCGCGACGTGCTCGGCCGCGGCCGTACCGGCTCGGGCAAGACCTATGCGTTCCTGCTGCCGATCGTCGCGCGGTTGAGCGCCCTGAACGGCTCTCGGCGGACGCCGAAGGCGCCGCGTGCGCTGATCCTGGCGCCCACCCGTGAGCTCGTCGGGCAGATCGACGCAGCCCTGGCACCGCTGGCCAAAGCCGCCGGCCTGCGTACCCTCACCGTCTTCGGCGGTGTTGGTCAGAACCCCCAGGTCCGCGGCCTTCGTGAAGGCGTCGACGTGCTCGTCGCCTGTCCCGGCCGGCTCGAGGACCTCATCGGTCAGGGGCACTGCTCCCTCGGCAAAGTCGAGGTCACGGTGCTCGACGAGGCCGACCACATGGCCGACCTGGGCTTCCTGCCCGCCGTAAGGCGGCTGCTCAAGCTCACCCCGACCCGCTCTCAGCGGTTGCTCTTCTCGGCCACGCTCGACGCCGGGGTCGACGTCATCGTGCGCCAGTTCCTGCACAGCCCGGTCAAGCACGAGGCCGACTCCGCGCACTCCCCGATCGCGACGATGAGCCACCACGCACTCCACATCAACCGCGAACACCGGCTGCCGGTGCTCATCGACCTGACCAGTGCGCCGGGCCGCACGTTGGTGTTCACCCGCACCAAGCACGGTGCCAAGACGCTGGCCAGGGCCCTGAACAAGAACGGCGTCGCCACCGTCGAGCTGCACGGCAACCTGAGCCAGAACGCGCGTACCCGCAACATGGACGCCTTCCACTCCGGCGCGGTGACCACGCTGGTCGCGACCGACATCGCTGCCCGGGGCATCCACGTCGACGACGTGACGCTCGTGGTCCACGCCGACCCACCGGTCGAGGCCAAGGCCTACCTGCACCGCTCCGGTCGGACGGCGAGAGCAGGTGCCGCGGGCACCGTGGTCACGCTGATGACCGACGAGCAGGTCCGTGACGTTCGCACGCTGACCCGCAAGGCCGGCATCACTGCGGCCACCACCAAGCTGGCCGGCGCCGACCATCCCGTCCTGCGGGTGCTGGCTCCTGGTGAACGGACCCGGGTCGCGGGCGGCATCCCCGAGCAGCTCGAGCATCGCTCGGACCGGGCGCGCGGTCCCCGACGGAACACTCGCCGCAGGGGTCAGTCCGGTAGCGTCCAGGGTCAGTCAGCCGGTGGGAGTCGACGCAGCCGTCATGGTGACGGGTCACGCCGGCACAGTGCCGCGGACTTCAGCCGCAGCGCCGGCCGCTGAACGCCGCAGCTCCCCCTCGCATGAGCCAGATCACAAGCCCCTCTGCGTTCACCCTGACAGTAAAGGTGTCAGAATCGGGTGACGGCGTCGCGCGGTCGTAGCGACCCAATCCCGGTTGGAGAGTTGGACAGCTCATGGCCACAGAAGCGTTTGTGTACGACGCAATCCGCACCCCTCGCGGCAAGGGCAAGAAGGACGGCGCCCTCCACGAGGTGAAGCCGGTCGACCTGGTCGTCGGGCTGCTCGACGAGATCCGCAAGCGCAACGACGGCTTCGACCCCGACCGCGTCGACGACGTGGTGCTCGGCGTGGTCTCGCCGGTGGGGGACCAAGGTGGGGACCTCGCCAAGA
>JALZBH010000189.1 GCA_030947625.1 Actinomycetota bacterium | reverse complement strand
CGGCCACCGGCTCGGTGAATGTCTCCGGCGTCCCCGGCGGCACAGGTACCCCCAGTCCGTCGCGCAGCCGGGAGACGTCCTCGACAACACTCCATCGCTCCTCGCCGGCGACGCGCACCTCGACGACCCGCCGGGCAGCCTGCAGTACGCCGAGCCACTCAACGGCCAGGTCAGGATCGGTGCACCGCTCGCGCACCTCTGACGTGCTCAGCGGGCCAAGCTGGCGAAGCAGGTCCGCCAGGGACTCGCTGGTCCGCGCTTTGCGGTCGGCGGCGAGACGCTGCAGCTGTGCCTCGACCTCGAAGAGCACGTCGGCGTCGAGAAGCTCCCTCAGCTCGGCTCGGCCGAGCAGCTCGGCGAGCAGCCCCTGGTCGAGGGTCAGTGCAGCTGCCCGGCGCTCCGCGAGCGGCGAGTCGCCTTCGTACATGAAACTGGCGACGTAGCCGAAAAGCAGCGACTGAGCGTACGGCGAGGGCCGCTGGGTGGACACCTCCGCGATCCGGACCCGCCGGTCGGCGATCCGGCGGTGCAGCCCAACGAGCGCCGGCACGTCGTACACGTCCTGGAGGACCTCGCGCACCGTCTCGAGCACGATCGGGAAGGATGGGTACCTCGAGGCCACCTCGAGCAGCTGCGCCGACCGCTGGCGTTGCTGCCACAGCGGCGAGCGGCGCCCCGGGTCGCGGCGAGGCAGCAGCAACGCGCGGGCTGCGCACTCGCGGAACCGGCTCGCGAACAGCGCCGACCCGCCCACCTCGGCAGTCACCAGCTGCTCGATCTCGTCGGGGTCGAAGACGACCAGCTCGGCGGTAGGTGGATTCTGGTCGGTCTCCGGGATGCGCAGCACGATGCCGTCGTCGGCCGCCATCGCCTGTGCGTCCACGCCGTACCGCTCGTGCAGCCGGGCATTGATCGCCAGCGCCCACGGCGCATGCACCGGCGTGCCGTACGGCGAATGGACGACGATGCGCCAGTCGCCGAGCTCGTCGTGGAACCGTTCGACGAGCAGCTGCTGGTCATGGGGTACGACGTTGGTCGCCTCGCGCTGCTCCTCGATGAGCGAGAGCAGGTTGTCCGCCGCCCAGTCGTCGAGCCCGGCCGCCGTGACTCGGGCAACCGCCTCGGCCCGACCCATCGAGGCCACCTCCCGGGTGAACTGGCCGATGGCCGCCCCCAGCTCGGCGGGACGTCCCAGCCCGTCGCCGTGCCAGAACGGCAGCCGACCCGGCTGCCCCGGCGCAGGAGAGACCAGGACCCGGTCATGAGTGATGTCCTCGATGCGCCAGGTGGAGGTGCCGAGCGTGAACAGGTCGCCGATGCGGGACTCGTAGACCATCTCCTCGTCGAGCTCGCCGACCCGGTTGGGTCTCCCGGCGTGGCCGCCTCCGGACGGGGTGGGCGGAGCTCCGACCAGGAACACTCCGAACAGCCCGCGGTCGGGGATGGTCCCACCGCTGGTGACGGCCAGCCGCTGCGCCCCGGGCCGGCCGGTCAGCGCTCCGGTGACCCGGTCCCAGACGATGCGGGGACGCAGCTCGGCGAACTCATCGGAGGGGTACCGGCCCGAGAGCAGGTCCAGTGTCGCGTCGTACGCGCTGCGAGGCAGGCCCGCGAACGGGGCGGACCGGCGTACCAGCTCGAAGAGGGCATCGGCATCCCAGGCGTCCAGCGCGGTCATGGCCACCACCTGCTGGGCGAGTACGTCGAGAGGGTTGGCTGGGATCCGCAACGCCTCGATGTCGCCGGTGCGCATCCGCTCGACCGAGACCGTGGTGGGCACCAGGTCGCCGCGATGTTTGGGGAACAGCACACCGCGGGAGGTCTCACCGACCTGGTGGCCGGCTCGCCCGACCCGTTGCAGGGCCGAGGCGATCGACGGCGGCGCCTCGATCTGGACGACCAGGTCCACCGCGCCCATGTCGATGCCGAGCTCGAGGCTGCTGGTCGCGACGACACACGGCAGCCGGCCGCGCTTGAGGTCGTCCTCGATCACCGAGCGTTGCTCCTTTGACACCGACCCGTGGTGCGCCCGTGCGAGGGCCGGCGCGGCGCCTTCGCTGGTCCCGCTCTGCCCCATCATCTGGGCGGGTGGCCCCGTTCCGGACGGGTCCGGAGGCCGCTCCCCGGCTGAGCGCTCCACGGCGATCTCGTTGAGCCGGCCGGTCAGCCGTTCGGCGAGGCGGCGTGAGTTGGCGAAGACGATCGTGGAGCGATGGCTCTCGATCAGGTCGACCACGCGCTCCTCGACATGGGGCCAGATCGAGGCGGTGCGGGAGCTGCCCCCCTGGTTGCCCGAGCTGGGCTCGTCGTCGCCCAGCGCGCTCAGGTCCGCAACGGGTACCACGACCCGAAGATCCCAGCGCTTCTCGGCGGGCGGCGCGACCAGCTCGACCGGTGCAGACCCGCCGAGGAACCTGGCCACCTCCTCGGTCGGCCGGACCGTGGCCGAGAGCCCGATCCGCTGGGCCGGCCGCTCGAGCAGCTCGTCGAGACGTTCTAGGGACAGCGCCAGGTGAGCTCCTCGCTTGGTGCCGGCGACGGCGTGGACCTCGTCCAGGATCACGCATCGCACTCCGCGCAGAGACTCGCGCGCCTGAGAGGTCAGCATCAAGAACAGCGACTCGGGGGTGGTGATCAAGATGTCCGGCGGGGTGGTCTGCAGCCTGCGCCGCTCGGCCGGGGTGGTGTCGCCGGACCGGACCCCGACGGTGATCTCGGGGACCTCGAGGCCGAGCCGTTCGGCGGTGTGCCGGATGCCGGCGAGCGGAGCTCGCAGGTTGCGCTCGACGTCGACGGCCAGTGCCTTGAGCGGCGAGACGTAAAGGACCCGGCAACGCTGCGGCCGCGGGAGGGGCGCACTGGTGGCCAGCTGGTCCAGGGACCACATGAACGCAGCGAGCGTCTTGCCCGAGCCGGTGGGGGCGACGACCAGCACATGCCGGCCGGCGGCGATCGCCTCCCACGCGCCGAGCTGCGCCGTGGTCGGCGCGGCGAACGCAGCGGCGAACCAGGCCTTCGCCGGCTCGCTGAACTGGTGCACCCAGCCATCCTGCCGGACGGCACCGACAACGGCGCCGGCCGAACGTGTCCGGCGGATATCGGGATGTGATTGTCGGCGGGGTTGTCTAGTGTCGGGGACCGTGAGCGACTCCATGATCGAGGCTTCGGGGTTGCGCAAGAGCTTCGGTGACTTCGAGGCGGTGTGCGGCATCGATGTCGTCGTACGCCGAGGCGAGTCGTTCGGGTTCCTCGGCCCCAACGGCGCCGGCAAGTCCTCGACGATGCGGATGATCGCGGCCGTCTCGCCGGTCAGTGGCGGCAACCTGCGGATCCTCGGCATGGATCCCGCGGTCGACGGGCCGAGGATCCGCGCCCGCATCGGTGTCTGCCCACAGGAGGACACCCTCGACACCGAGCTCAGTGTCCGCGACAACCTGTTCGTCTACGGTCGCTACTTCGGGATCGCCCGGTCCGACGCGCGCGAGCGCACCGACGAGCTGCTTGCCTTCGTCCAGCTCACCGAGAAGGCCGACGCCAAGGTAGAGGACCTCTCCGGTGGCATGAAGCGCCGGCTGACGATTGCGCGGTCGTTGATCAACCGGCCCGACATACTCCTGCTCGACGAGCCGACCACCGGCCTGGACCCACAGGCGCGCCATGTGGTGTGGGACCGGCTGTTCCGGCTCAAGCAGCAGGGCGTCACGCTGGTGCTCACCACTCACTACATGGACGAGGCCGAGCAGCTGTGTGACCGGCTGGTGGTGATGGACAAGGGCCAGATCGTCGCCGAGGGCTCTCCGCACGAGCTGATCCGCAGCTACTCCACCCGCGAGGTGGCCGAGCTTCGGTTCGGCATCGGCGAGCACGACGCGGTCGCCCCCAAGATCGAGGACCTCGCCGAGCGCGTCGAGATCCTGCCCGACCGGCTGCTGCTGTACGCGGCCAACGGCGAGGAGGCCATCGCCAAGGTGCACGAGCGGGGTCTGGAGCCGATTGCCACGCTGGTCCGTCGCTCCACGCTCGAAGACGTCTTCTTGCGCCTTACCGGCCGGACGCTGGTGGAATGATCACCCCACGAAGCGGCTCGCTGCGCTCACCCCTCCGCGGGGACCCCGAATGGACATGAGCGCCTTCCGAAGCCCACTCAGCTTGAGCCGCGCGTCGCGCCTCTCCGACTACTGGCTCACCGTCTACAAGCGCACCTGGAAGGGCACGGTGATCTCCTCGTTCGTGACGCCGCTGCTCTACGTGCTGGCGATGGGCGTGCTGCTCGGTGGGTTCATCAAGGGCGATCCGGCCAAGCTGGACGGCGCCACGTCGTACCTAGCCTTCGTCGCTCCCGGCATGCTCGCCGCCCAGGCCATGACCACGGTGTTCGGCGAGACGACGTACCCAGTGATGGGGATGATCAAGTGGCACCGCATCTACTACGGGATGATTGCCACACCGCTGTCCGTGGCCGACGTGATCGTGGCCCACCTCGGGTTCATCGCCTTCCGCGTGGCGACCGTGAGCGGGGTGTTCTTGCTGGTGATGGCGCCGTTCGGGGTGTTCGCCACGGGATGGGGGGTGCTGGCGGCCTTCATGGCGCAGCTGCTCATCGGGATGGCGTTCGCCACCCCGATGTATGCGCTCTCGGCGAGCCTGCGGGACGAGAGCGGGTTCTCGCTGGTCTTCCGGCTGGGCATGAT
>JALZBH010000062.1:6254-11712 GCA_030947625.1 Actinomycetota bacterium | reverse complement strand
GCCCGGGGGCGGGCAGGTCTCGCGACCGACCAGCCGCCGGGCACCACACGCACCCTGCTCACCGACCGCGACGATGCCGGTCAGGTGGTCTCGCGAGTGCGGCGTGCCGTCCTTCCGGGCGGCCTGCGGGTAGTCACCGAGAGCATGCCCGGCGTTCGCTCGGCAGCGATCGGGGTCTTTGTCGCGGTCGGCTCGCGCGACGAGGCCGGCACCCACAACGGCGCCTCCCACTTCCTCGAGCACTTGCTGTTCAAGGGCACCCCCACGCGCACGGCGATGGACATCTCGGCAGCACTGGACGCTGTCGGCGGCGAGTTCAACGCCTACACCGCCAAGGAGTACACCTGCTACCACGCGCGGGTGCTCGACGACGACCTGCCGATGGTGATCGACGTGCTCGGCGACATGCTCACGGCGTCGCTGATCACCCCGGTCGACGTCGAGGCCGAACGTGAGGTGATCCTCGACGAGATCGCCATGCACGACGACGACCCCGACGACGTCGTACACAACCTGTTCGCCGCACAGGCCTGGCAGGGGAGTCCGCTGGCCAAGCCGATCGCGGGCACGGCCGAGTCGATCCGCGGGCTGACCCGCAACCAGGTCAACCGCTACTACCGTTCGCGCTACCGCGCTTCGGTCATGACGGTGGCGGTGGCCGGCAACATCGAGCACACCGCAGTCGTCCAGGCGGTGCGAGGTGCCTTCGCCCACGGCGGGTTCCTTGCCGACACCGCCCGTCCGCCGGCCGGCCCACGGTGGGCCACCCGAGCGCGTGCGACCAGGGGCGGGGAGGTTCGCGCTGCGCGGCCCTTCGAGCAGGTCAACCTGGTGCTCGGCATGCGCGGCATCACCCGGTCCGACGCACGCCGGCACGCACTGGGCGTGCTGAGCGCGGCTCTCGGGGGCGGGTCGTCGTCTCGGCTGTTCCAAGAGGTCCGCGAGCGACGCGGGCTGGCGTACTCGGTGTTCTCCTTCGCCTCGAGCTACTCCGACGCCGGTGTGGTCGGTGTCTCTGCAGGATCGCTGCCGAACAAGGCCGACGAGCTGCTGGCCGTCGTCCGCGCCGAGCTGCGCAAGGTGGCCGACCCGGGTCTGGACGCGGAGGAGGTGGAGCGCGGCAAGGGCCAGATGCGCGGCGGTCTGGTGCTCGCCCTGGAGGACTCCGGATCGCGGATGACGCGGCTGGGGGAGTCCGAGCTGTTCCAGGAGCGGCTGCTCTCGGTCGAGGAGGTGCTTGCCCGGATCGACGCAGTCACTCCCGAGGACGTGCACCGGCTGGCGGCGGAGCTGTTTGGACAGCCCGAGACCCTGGCCGTGGTCGGTCCCGCCTAGCCTCAGTGCAACAGCGCCGCCAGGATGCCCGCCAAGGCGAGCGCCCAGAGCACGCTGATGAACGTGCCGATGATGAAGCGTTCGGCGGCGCCGGGGGTCTTGAGCTCGGGGTAGCGGCCCAGCCCCTTCAGCGCCAGTACGACGGCCAGTCCGTCGGGCCAGCCGCCGACCACGGTGGCAAAGATCGCGGCCCGCTCCATCACCCCGATCCACGCGCCACCACGCAGCACGTTGCCTGCCTGCTCGACGGGACCACCGGTGTCGACCCGGTGCAGCAGCGCCGCGGTGACCGGGCCGCCCCCCAAGATTGCAAAAGCGGCGACAAGCACGGTGAGCATGCCGCGCCGGCCGTCCCCGGCAGCGGCGTACGAGGGGTAGAAGAGCATGGTGATGCCGAGCGTGGCCACGACCAGCAGTCCGACGCCAGCACCGATCGTGTGCGCGACCTCGGTGTCGCGAAGCAACCAGCCGGGCAGGGTGGCGACCAGGCCCAGAACCAGGCCCAGCACCAACAGCGCGATCGTCATGGGGGGCTGCCTCCTGGCGCGTCCTGCTCGACGTCCAACATCGTGGCAAGCAGCTGACCCGCCAGCCGGGCCGCGCGCCGCCCCTCCACCAGTCCCGCCGTCGCAGCGCGCTGGGAGACCGCCGACTGGCTGATCCCCAGCCGGACTCCTGCCTCAGCGTGCGAAAGCCCCAAGTCGAGCAGGTCGGTCACCTCCCAGCCCCGGGCGCTGCGCCGGCCGAGGATCCCCGCCCACAGCCACAGCACCGTCTCGAGCTGGTCGGCACGGTACTCGTCGGCACCGACGACACTGAGGTGCGAGGACGCCCACTTGGCCTGGGTAACCGCCTGGCGCGCCAGCACGAACGCCTCTCCTCGGCCGGCCCGAGTGCTGCGCGGCAGTGGCTTCTCGACCTGACCGATGCCGAGGCCGACGTTCCACCGGCCGTCGCGCAGCAGCTCCTCGACCCGACCGACTACGGCGCCGGGAGTCGACGCGATGCCCTGGATCTCGTCGCCGGCGGTCCGCTCGAACCGGCGTAGCAGCGGACCTAGGCGCCCGGCGTCGAGCCGGCTCACCAGCGTGGGCACCAGGTCCGGCTCACGGCGACTGCCGCGCTGGTCGATGGTCAGTACGACGACGCTCATCATCGGCTCCTTCCTGGACTGGCCCGATATAAGTCAATAACCTTATGCCCTTCCGTAGAAGGCTACAAGCTAATGACTCTGGACCGGTAGGTTGGCCTGCTGTGAGGCAGCTGAAGGTAGGCGTACTGGGCGCGCTCGGGAAGGTCGGGCAAGAGGTGTGCGTGGCCGTCGAGGCGGCAGAGGACCTGGACCTGGTCGCCCGGATCGACGTGGACGACAAGCTGGAGAACCTTGCCGGCTGCGGCGCCGAGGTCGTGGTCGACTTCACCCATCCCGACGCGGTGATGGCCAACCTGGAGTACTGCATCGAGCACGGCATCGACGCAGTAGTGGGCACGACCGGCTTCGACGAGGCCCGGCTGGCGCGGTTGCGGGTGCAGCTCGGGGAGGAGCCGCGGTCCGGCGTACTCGTCGCGCCAAACTTCTCCATCGGTGCGGTGCTGATGATGCGCTTCGCCACCGAGGCTGCCCGCTTCTACGAGTCGGTCGAGATCGTCGAGCTGCACCATCCGGACAAGGCCGACGCCCCCTCCGGGACGGCACGGCGTACGGCGGAGCTGGTGGCCGCGGCCCGTCGTACGGCTGGGCTCGGACCGTCCCCGGACGCCACGACGAGCTCGCTGCAGGGGGCCAGAGGCGCCGAGGTCGAGGGCATCCACGTGCACGGCCTGCGGATCCGCGGGCTGGTCGCGCACCAGGAGGTCATCCTCGGCAGCGAGGGGGAGACCCTGACGATCCGCCACGACTCGATGGACCGGGTCTCGTTCACTCCCGGGGTGCTGCTCGGCGTACGCCGCATCGCAGAGGCGCCGGGCCTGACCGTCGGGCTGGAACACTTCCTCGACCTCGGCTGACCCCCTCACCATCCGGGTACAAGGATCCGGAGCACCGCAGCCGAGCCGGCGGCAAGGACCACCACCACGATGAACGGCGCGCGCAGCAGGAGCGCCACGAACGCCACCACCAGACCCACCAGGCGCGCATCGACGACCAGCCGCTCCCCGCTGGCGAAGACCTGGACCGCGATCAGCGCCGAAAGCAGTGCCACCGGGATCAGGTCCGCGACCCGCTCGACGACCGGATGCTCGAGCACCCGGGGCGGGATCGACAGGCCGGCGAGCTTGAGCAGGTAGCAGCCGATGCCGGTTGCCACGATCGCGACCCACATCAGCCGTGCCGTCCGCCGGGGACGTCGTCGCTCGAGGGGATCTCGCTCGGGTCCGGGCGACGGACGACTGCTCCTGCGACCAGGGCGACCAGGCCGGCGCACAGCACCGGGACTCCGGATGCGGTGACCGGGACCAGTCCCAGCGCCAGGGCCGCGGCGAGTACGCCGACGATGCGGTTCGTCGTCGTCCGCAGCCGTGGCCACACCAACGCCAGGAAGGCACCACCGACCGCCGAGTCGAGGCCGTAGGTGCGCGGATCGCCGATCGCACGTCCGGCCAGCGCGCCGAGCAACGTGGCGAGATTCCACAGCACGAAGATCGAGAGTCCGGTCGAGAGGAACCCGATCCGGGCTGCCGGCGTACTCTTACGGTTGACCGACATGGCCGTCGACTCGTCGATGAGGATGTGCGCGGCGCCCACCCGCCGCCAGCCGTGCCAGCCGAGCAGCGGCGCCATCCGGAGCCCGTACAAGGTGTTGCGGGTCCCCAGTAGCAGCGCGGTGAGTACGCCGGACAGCGGCGCCCCACCCGAGGCGACCACGCCGACCATGGCGAACTGCGAGGCGCCGGTGAACATCAGCAGGGACATCGCACATGTCTGAGCGACACCCAGGCCCGAAGCCACCGCGAGAGCGCCGAAGGAGACGCCGTAGGCACCGGTAGCGACGCCGACAGCGAGGCCGTCCCTGATGATCGACCGGCGCTGCGCCGGGGACAGCGCCTCGGCGCGGCTCATTCGCCCAGCTCCGTGTGCAGCCGGATCTGCTTGACCACCACCGAACCGTCGCCGGTGAGGTCGAGCGTGCGGTGCGCCGCGTCGGCGGCCCAGCCGGCCGCGGTGAAAAACCGGCGAAGGGGGTCGTCCTCGCTCGCAACCCAGGTGAGGCCGCGTGAGAAACGGTCGGCGCGCAGCGTATCGACGCCGGCCTGCATCAGCCGGGAGCCGTGGCCGGCGCCTCGCCGGTGCGGGTCGACCGTCAGGTCGCTCAGCTCACCGTCCCGCGCCGGATCGCAGTCGGGGTCCTCGGCAGGTCCGGTGATCACAAAGCCGGTGACCAGGTTGCGGTCGAGCGCGACCAGGACCCGGTTGCGGGCATCCGGCGGCCGGAGGATCGCTGCAGACCACGCCTCGGCGAGCTCGACCGGGTCGAGGCCGGCCAGCAGCTCGGCCGGCAGGAGGTCGGCGTACGACGTGCGCCAGGCGCGGACCTGCACGGCGGCGACCGGGGCCGCGTCGTCGGCCCAGGCGACGCGCACGGACACGTCGGCGTGCCCCTCACGCCCAGCGTGGCTCATGAGCCTCATCCAACCAGCCACCCGAAGGTGTTACAGAGTGAGCGTCATACGACGTCGCTGGTGTAACAAGACGCTGTTAGACTTCGGGGGTGGAGACCTTCGACTCAGTGATAGCAGACCAGGGGCGGATCGAGCCCCGCGATGCGATGCCCGACGGGTACCGCAAGACCCTGATCCGCCAGATCGCACAGCACGCCCACTCCGAGATCATCGGCATGCAGCCCGAGGGAAACTGGATCACCCGGGCGCCGAGCCTGCGACGCAAGGCGATCTTGATGGCCAAGGTTCAAGACGAGGCCGGCCATGGCCTCTACCTGTACGCCGCGGCGGAGACGCTGGGCGTCGACCGGGCCGAGCTGCTCGACGCGCTGCACACGGGCCGGCAGAAGTACTCCTCGATCTTCAACTACCCGACCGAGACCTGGGCCGACGTCGGCGCCATCGGCTGGCTGGTCGACGGCGCCGCGATCGTCAACCAGGTGCCGCTGTGCCGCTGCTCCTACGG
>JALZBH010000062.1:0-6244 GCA_030947625.1 Actinomycetota bacterium | reverse complement strand
CCTACGGGCCGTATGCCCGGGCCATGGTGCGGGTCTGCAAGGAGGAGTCGTTCCACCAGCGCCAGGGGTTCGAGTCGCTCTACACGCTCTCGCACGGCACCCCGGATCAGCACGCCATGGCCCAGGACGCGGTGAACCGCTGGTGGTGGCCGTCGCTGATGATGTTCGGGCCACCCGACGCCACCTCCCCGCACAGCGCCCAGTCGACGGCCTGGGGCATCAAGCGGTTCTCCAACGACACTCTCCGGCAGCGCTTCGTGGACATGACCGTGCCGCAGTCAGAAGTACTCGGGCTGAGCCTGCCCGATCCCGACTTGCGCTGGAATGCCGAGCGCGGTAGCTACGACTACGGCGAGATCGACTTCACCGAGCTCTTCGACGTGGTCCGCGGCCACGGCCCCTGCAACGCCCAGCGGTTGGCCTACAGGGTCTCGGCCCACGAAGCGGGTGCCTGGGTGCGCGAGGCCGCAGAGGCGTACGCCGCCAAGCAGGTCTCGCTCCGGCGACAAGAGGGAGCGGCATGAGCGAGCCGCTGTGGGAGGTGTTCGTCCGGTCGCGGCGCGGGCTCTCGCACGTGCACGTCGGCTCGCTCCACGCGGCCGACGCCGAGCTCGCCCTGCGCAACGCCCGCGATGTCTACACCCGCCGCCAGGAGGGAGTGTCACTGTGGGTGGTGCCAAGCGCAGCGGTCACCGCCTCCTCGCCCGACGAGCGGGACAGCTTCTTCGACCCGGCCGGTGACAAGATCTACCGGCATCCGACGTTCTATGAGGTGCCCGATGGCGTCGAGCACCTCTGAAAGGACCCAGCGAGCTGGGACCACGCCGCCTGCGGTGGCGGCGTACGCTCTGGCGCTGGGCGACGACGCGCTCATCGCCTCGCACCGCCTCGGCGAGCTGATCGGCCGTGCGCCGCAGATCGAGGAGGACATCGCGCTGGCGAACATCGGCCTGGACCTGCTCGGCCAGGCGCGGACGCTGCTGACGTACGCCGGCAGCCTCGACGCCGCGGACGCTGCAGGCCCGACCGACGAGGACCGGCTGGCGTACTTCCGCGAGGGCCGCGACTTCCGCAACGTGCATCTGGTCGAGCGGCCCAACGGTGACTTCGCGGTGACAATGGTGCGGCTGCTGTTGCTCTCGTGCTACCAGTGCGAGCTGTACGCCGGACTGTGCGGCTCAGCCGACCCGACGATCGCGGCAATCGCCGCGAAGGCGGTCAAGGAGGTCACCTACCACCGCGACCATGCGGACGTCTGGGTGACCCGTCTCGGCGGCGGCACCGAGGAGTCGCATGCGCGTGCACAGGTTGCCCTCGATGCCGAGTGGCCGTTCCTCGCCGAGCTGTTCGAGCCGGTGCAGGACTCGCTCGTCGACGCAGGCGTGGCCGTCGACCCGGTGGGGCTGCGCGAGCCCGTGCTCGAACGCGTCCGGGCTGTGCTCGCATCGGCGACGCTGGCCGAGCCGGAGATCGACGATGCCGTCACCGGTGGGCGCAGCGGTGTCCATACCGAGGCGTTCGGGTATCTCCTCGCCGAGATGCAGCATCTGGCGCGTTCGCATCCGGGGGCTCGGTGGTGACCCAGACGCTGGTCCCAGCAGAGGGGGTCCCGGCAGAGATGGTCGCGGCGGTTTCGGGGGTCCCCGATCCTGAGCTGCCGATGTTGACCATCGCCGACCTCGGCATCCTGCGCGAGGTCAGCGTCGAAGACGGCACGGTCGTGGTGACGATCACGCCGACCTACTCCGGCTGCCCGGCGATGGACGCCATCCGCGACGATATCGTGCGCGCGCTTCCCGGCATCGACGTCGAGGTCCGCACCGTGCTCAGCCCCGCCTGGACCACCGACCGGATCACTTCTCGGGGGCGCGCGCGGCTGGCCCAGCACGGCATCGCACCCCCGGGCCCGGTGGCCGCCGGAGGGCCGGTCCTGATGCGGCTCTCGCAGCGCTGCCCGCAGTGCGGCTCACCGGACACCCGTGAGCTGAGCCGGTTCGGCTCGACGGCCTGCAAGTCGCTGTGGGTGTGCAACGCATGCGCCGAGCCGTTCGACCACTTCAAGGAGCTGTAGTGCGGCCGGAGTTCCATCCGCTGCCGATTGGCGAGATCGAGGAGCTCACCGACGACTCGGTAGCGATCACGTTCGAGGTTCCGGAGGAGCTGCGGGCGGCGTACGCCTTCAGGGCCGGCCAGCACCTGACCATTCGCACCGTGGCCGCCGGGGACGACGTACGACGGTCCTACTCGATCTGCTCGCCGGAGGGCTCCAACCGGCTGCGCATCGGGGTGAAGCGGCTACCCGGCGGCGCGTTCTCCGAGACCGCGCTGTCCCAGCTCGGGGTGGGCGACCCGGTCGAGGTGATGACCCCGATGGGCCATTTCGGCGCCGCGCTGGAGGGTGCCAAACGGCCGGCATTCGTTGCCGCCGGGTCCGGGATCACGCCGGTGCTGTCGATGGCCGCGACCGCACTGGAGCGCGACGACGTGACCGAGGTGCTGGTGCTCACCTGCGACCGGAACCAGGCCTCGATGATGTTCGTGGAGGACCTGGCCGATCTCAAGGACCGGTTCGCGGCGCGGCTGCAGGTGGTGCAGGTGCTGACCCGCGAGGCGCAGGACAGCGAGCTGCTGTCGGCACGCCTGGACGCGGAGCGGCTCGGCCAGATCCTCGACCTCCTGGTGCCGGATGAGCGCGACGGCTGGTTCCTGTGCGGCCCGTTCGACCTGGTAACGATGGTCCACGAGGTACTGCTGCGACGGGAAGTGGCCGCCGAGGACGTGCACACCGAGCTGTTCCATGCCGAGGCGCCGGTCTGGGTGGCCATCGCCGAGGCGCGAGGCGAGGGTGCCGAGGTGCTGGCCACGCTGGACGGGAGACAGTCGGCATTCACCGTGCCACCGGGCGGGCTCGTGCTGGAGGCCCTGCTCGGCGTTCGCCGGGATGCGCCGTACGCATGCCGGGGTGGGGTCTGCGGCACCTGTCGTGCCCGGCTCGTCGAAGGAAGCGTGGCGATGGATGCCAACTGGGCACTCGAGCCCGACGAGGTCCGACGCGGCTACGTGCTCACCTGTCAGTCCCGCCCGACTTCGGAGCGGTTGGTGCTGGACTATGACGGCTGAGACGGCTGAGACGGCTGAGCTCCGCGGCCGGCTCGACGTCGGCCACGCGGAGCGCGCCAGCAACGCACAGCGCCAGGCCGGCAGCAATGCCGGGCCACCATCCGCTGCGAATGCCGTCGTTGAGGAAGATGACACCGACCACGGCCGGCATCAGCGTCTCGGTGACCACCAGCGGTGCAGTCGCGCCGGTGACCGTGGTGCGCTGCATGGCAAGGGCATAGAGCGTGAATCCCAGTACGCCGAACAGCACGACGCTCACCGCTGTGGCCAAGGTGAGCGTGTCGAGGTGGGGGTGCCCGATTGCTCGCACGGCCAGCGGTGCACCGCCGTACGATGCGCCCGCGAGCACCCCGGTGAGGGCTCCACCGCCGCGTCCGGGCAGCCGTCGCGCAGCTGCCGCGAGACCAACCAGGGCGGCCAGGCCCCCCCAGAGACCGACGGTGAACCAGCCACCGAAATGATGTCCTCCGGGTAAGCCCGCCGCGACCACCAGCAGGGTCAAGCCCACCAAGACCATCCCGAGGGCGACCAGGTGGCGCCGAGCGGGCCGCTCGCCGACCAGCCGGGCCGAGGCAAACGCGGTGAACAGCAACGACGAGGCAACCAGGGACTGGGCCAGGTACAACGGCAGCCGTAAAACGGCGACCACCTGGAGCACCCAGCCGAGTAGGTACAGCCCGACCGAGGTGAACATCAGCCGGTCCCGCAATCCGGCGCTCAGCACCAGCAGCCACGGGCCGTCGGGCAGCCGGCGGGCCGCGATCGCCTGCAGCGGCGCCGCCACGCCGTACAACACGGCCGCGACCAGGCCGGCGGCCAGACCGATGCCCATGTCGGGGAGTCTCGCACGCAGCCTGAAGCAGACTGTCGGGGTCTCGGTCTAGGTTTGTCCCCATGCAGCAGTACCTCGACCTCGTGCAACGGATCCTCGACGAGGGCGTGGCCAAGTCCGACCGGACCGGCACCGGCACCCGCTCGGTCTTCGGCCACCAGATGCGGTTCGACCTCGCCGACGGCTTCCCGCTCGTCACCACGAAGAAGGTGCACACTCGCTCGGTCTTCGCCGAGCTGCTCTGGTTCCTCCGCGGTGACACCAACGTGAAATGGCTGCACGACCGGGGGGTGAGCATCTGGGACGAGTGGGCCGATGCGGAGGGCGACCTGGGCCCGGTCTACGGCTACCAATGGCGCTCCTGGCCGGCTCCGGATGGCCGGCACATAGACCAGATCGCCGAGGTGGTCGCTCAGATCCAGCGCAACCCCGACTCGCGGCGGCACATTGTCAGCGCATGGAACGTTGCCGACATCCCGGCGATGGCGCTGGCTCCGTGCCACACAATGTTCCAGTTCTACGTCGCTCCGACCGACTGCGGGCCGGGTCGGCTGTCGTGCCAGCTCTACCAGCGATCGGCCGATGTGTTCCTCGGAGTGCCGTTCAACATCGCGTCGTACGCACTGCTCACGCTGATGGTGGCCCAGGTGACCGGTCTCGAACCCGGCGACTTCGTGCACACCCTCGGCGACGCACACCTCTACGCCAACCATCTCGACCAGGCCCGGTTGCAGCTGACGCGCGAGCCACGTCCGCTGCCGAGGCTCCGGCTGGACCCGGTGGTGAGCACCATCGACGGTTTCGACCTCGAGCACATCACCCTCGATGGCTACGACCCGCACCCCGGGATCAAGGCGCCCATCGCGGTATGAGCCGCCAGCGCATTGTCCTGGTCGCAGCAGTCGCCGAGAACGGCGTGATCGGCAGCAACGGCCGCATCCCCTGGCGGATCCCGGCCGACTTCGCCCACTTCAAGCAGGTCACGCTGGGACACACGTTGGTGATGGGCCGGGCAACGTACGACTCGATCGGGCGCCCCCTTCCAGGGCGGAGCACGATCGTGCTCACCCGCGACCTCTCGTGGTCGACCGACGGAGTCCTGGTTGCGCACAGTCTCGACCAGGCGCTGACCATGGCCGCGGACTTGCCGGGAGAGGTGGTCATCGCCGGTGGCTCCCAGGTGTACGCCGAGGCGCTGCCGCTCGCCGATGAGCAGATCCTGACGCTGGTGCGGCAGCGGCCCGACGGCGACACCCGATATCCGGAGTTCGACCGGGCGGCCTGGCGACAGACCCGGCGTGAGCCGCAGGACGGCTTCGACTGGGTCTGGCTCGAGCGAACGTGCCGGCCCGGACTGAGCGTTCCGGCCGTGGTGATGGGAGTTTCCGGCTCCGGAAAGTCGGCCGTGGGGGTCCGGCTGGCGGAGCGGCTCGGCGTACCTTTCCAGGACGGGGACGACCTGCATCCGGCGAAGAACGTGGCGAAGATGGCCGCCGGTCACCCCCTCAGCGAGGCCGACCGCCGGCCCTGGCTGGACGCTGTCGCTGCGTGGCTGGCCGGGCGGTCGGGCGGGGTCATCGCGTGCTCGGCCCTGCGCCGCAGCCATCGCGACCGCTTGAGGACGGTGGCGCCTGGGGTGGTGTTCGTCGAGCTCGACGCTCCGCGGGAGATCCTCCGGAAACGGCTGTCGTCGCGCGCTGGTCACTTCATGCCAGCCATGCTCCTCGACTCCCAGCTGGAGACGCTGGAACCGCTGGGCCCCGACGAGGCGGGGCTGAGGGTCGCCGCCACCGGCGACCTGGACTCGACGGTCCGCGAAGCCGCGCGCGGACTCGGCCACTGGGGCGTGGGCGGCGATAACCTACCCACATGAGTCTTCCCGCTGTGCCGTTCGGCCGCGTCCTCACAGCGATGGTGACGCCGTTCGCCGCCGACGGCTCGCTCGACCTCGACGCGGCCGCCAGGGTCGCCACGCATCTCGCGGACCACGGTCATGACGGCCTGGTGCTCTCCGGTACGACCGGTGAGTCACCCACCACCACCGTCGCGGAGGACGGTGACCTCCTGCGGGCGGTCGTCGACGCAGTCGGTGACCGGCTCCACATCGTGGCCGGCGTCGGCACCAACAACACCGCTCACAGTCTCGAGCTCACCGAGCAGGCGGCCAAGCTCGGAGCGGCGGGCGTGATGGTGGTGACGCCGTACTACTCCAAGCCCTCGCAGGCCGGCGTGCTCGCCCACTTCCGGGCGGTAGCCGCAGCCAGCGACCTCCCGGTGCTGTTGTACGACGTC
>JALZBH010000061.1:7390-11863 GCA_030947625.1 Actinomycetota bacterium | reverse complement strand
TTGCTCACGTGTTACTCACCCGTTCGCCGCTCGTGTACTCCCGAAGGAGCCTTACCGCTCGACTTGCATGTGTTAAGCACGCCGCCAGCGTTCGTCCTGAGCCAGGATCAAACTCTCCGTTGAAATTTAGCGACAGCTGCTTTCGCAACCGTCAATTCTTGGAGTATCCCGGCAAGAGACGTCTCGCCAGCGCGATCCCCGATGGGGATCCCGTTGTGACGAAACTTTGTCTTACCAAAGGAACCGTCGCGCACATCAAGGGACCAAAGTCCGCTTTGATGTGGCCCGACGGGGTATTACAAATCAATTCGTCGACTTTTGGCACACTGTTGAGTTCTCAAGGATCCAGCGCGCACCACAGCGCGGCCTCTCGGCCATCCGTGGGGCAACCTGAGCAAACTTACCGGGAAGGGATCGACCAGTCAAATCAGATCGGTCACGAGCCGGCCCCAGGTGCGCCTCGACCAACCAGCCCAGGAGCGCCTGCAGGATCCACTGGGAAGGACTCGACCGAGGGGTCGGAACTAGCGCCTCGAGCGGGCTGGCCTGTCGGCCTTGCGACCTGCCGCTTCAGGCGTCGGGACAGACGCTAGGGGGGACCTCCGGGGTCGGTCAACTCCTCGTCGCGTGGTGGCGATCACATCGGCTGTTTGCCCCGACCATGGTGTCCTCGGACGAGGGATACCTGAGCCTTGGCCCGAGCGCCCAGGGCGGCGGCAAGCAGCAGGTGCGTCCCCGTGCGGAGACAACGGTCGACGTACACCTCGACATCCTCGCCGAGCGCCGCGGCTACCGGGGGTAGTGCCGACGCGGTGTCGAGCGCGAGGTCGAGCTGGCGGCCGCCGTGGTTGGACACCCAGATCGCAGAAGCCCCTGCCGAGACGCAGCGCCTGGCTTCGTCGGCGCGCAGCACGCCCTTGACGACGACGGGCAGTCCGGTTTGTTCGGCTAGCCAAAGCGATGTCCTGGGGACGCAGGTCCTGGGCGTTGGCGGAGCCCAGCAGGCTCGTATCCGGGACCGAAGGTGACCCGGAGCTGCTCGGGGGCGACCTCATCCCAGACCGAGGGACCGTGCTTGGTGCCGACCACCGGCGTGTCCACGGTGAGTACCACAGCCCGGGGACCTGCCGAGACGGCCCGGGCCAGCATCGGCGTCGCCAGAGAGCGGTCCTGGGGCAGGTAGACCTGCACCCACCAGTCAGCTCCGGTTTCGCCGATCGGGCAAAAGTGGTACCGGGCGTTGCTCGAGACCACCATCGGCGACCCAGCTCCGGCGGCTCCGCCAGCCATCGCAACCTCGCCTTCCGGATGCACCATCCTTTGCAGGGTGGTTGGGAGCTGGATCGATACCCAGCGGGAGGCCGACCTGGGTCCCCAGCAGCGTGGTGTCGACCGCTGGAGAGCGCCCGTCTCGCAGCACCCGGCGGCACCAGCCGCAGGGCATCCCAGGAGGCCACCGTCTCCGCAGCGGACATGCCCTCGCGGGCGCCTTGGGTGAGATAGCCGAACAGAGCAGGTGGGAGGACCGGTGAGCAGCCTCGGGCAGGGTGTCCGCCCACCCGCCCGGTGTCCATCAGACGATCTCGACGCCTGCGAGGTTCTTCTTGCCGCGGCGCAGCACCAGCCAGGTGCCGCCGATCGCATCGCTGGCCGCCGGCACGAAGTCGGGGTCAAAGATGCGCTGGTTGTTGAGGTAGGCGCCGCCCTCGGCGATCGTCCTGCGGGCGTCTCCCTTGCTCTTGGCCAGCCCAGACTCGGTAAGGAGCTCGACGATCGAGAGCCCGGCGGACACGGTCACAGCGCCCGCTTCGCGCAGGGCTGCCGCCAGGGTCGGCGTACTCAGCTCGTGCAGGTCTCCGCCGCCGAACATGGCCGCCGAGGCTGCCTGGATCCGGGACGTCTCCTCAGTGCCATGGACCAGCGTGGTGACGGCCTCGGCGAGCGCGAGCTGACCGGCTCGCAGGTGCGGCTGTTGCGCGGTCTTCGCCTCGAGGTGCTCGATCTCCTCCCGGCCGAGGAACGTGAAGATCCGGAGCAGCCCGCCGACCTTCTCGTCCTCGACGTTGAGCCAGAACTGGTAGAAGGCGTACGGCGACATCAGCTCGGGATCCAGCCAGAACGCATCACTCTCGGTCTTGCCGTACTTGGTGCCGTCGGCCTTGGTGACCAACGGAGTCGCAAACGCGTGCACCGTCGCGCCCTCGGTTCGGCGGACCAGCTCAACTCCGCCGGTGATGTTCCCCCACTGGTCCGAGCCGCCGAACTGCAGGGTCACTCCGTGGTCGCGGTACAGGTTGAGGAAGTCCATCGACTGCAACAAGACGTAGCTGAACTCCGTGTAGCTGATGCCGGACTCGAGGCGTCGTCGGACCGTCTCCCGGCCCAGCATGCGGTTGACCGGGAAATGCTTGCCGATGTCGCGTAGGAAGTCGATCGTCGACAGGCTCGCCGTCCAGTCGTAGTTGTTGACCATGGTTGCCGCGTTCGGCCCGTCGAAGGACAGGAACGGCTCGATCTGGCGGCGTACCTGCTCGACCCACTGCTTGATGGTGTCCAGAGAGTTCAGCGTGCGTTCGCCGGACTCCTTGGGGTCACCGATCATGCCGGTGGCACCGCCGACCAGGGCGAACGGCGTATGGCCAGCATCCTGGAGCCGCCGGGCAGTGAGGATCTGGACGAGGTTCCCCAGGTGCAGGCTCGGAGCGGTCGGGTCGAAACCCACGTAGAACCGCACGCTGCCGGTGCCCAGCGCCTCCCGGAGGGCATCCGGGTCGGTCGAATGAGCGAGCAGGCCGCGCCATCGGAGGTCATCGAGGACGTTGTGAGGGGACAAGCCGGACCTTTCCGTTCGAGGTTTCTCAGTGCTCAGCCTGCCCCATCGCCGCTTCCCTGGCCCACCCGGATTCGGCGGTGGCCGGGTCAGCCTGCCGACCAGTCCGGGTCCCGACCCGCCTCGGAAAGCACCCGGTCGAAGGCGGACGCGTGCTCGGAGACCTCGACCTGCATGCCGAAAGCACCCTGCTCGCGGCCCATCTCGCCGATCTGGCCCATCACCTCGGCGGCCGCCGCTACGGCGGTGTCGGCGTAGTCCACGGACTGGTCGGTCGCGCGGGCAAGGTCCCAGCCGTGCAGCATCACCTCGACGAACGCCATCTCGCCGAGCATCCGTCTCGGCATCTCCGTGCCGGGCATCGTGCCCTCCCACGCGCGTTCGCTCGACCAGGCGGTGGCGAGACCGGAGAGGCGTTCGGCAAGATCGCTGCGCCACCGGTCGCTGAAGTGCTCCGTGCCGGTGCCCCAGGGGTCGTCCGGGTCGGGATCCTCATGCGCCCCGATCCGGCGCATCGCCTCGGAGGTGCCGAGCAGATGGTTGACGAGGTGACGGCCGTCGTACTCGCTGCAGGGACTGGGGCCGTCCAGCTGCTCTTCGCGGACGTTGTCGACGACCGGACGGAGGGACTCGACGACGCTGTGAAAGTGGTCTCTGGTCGGCATCCGACTATCGTCGTCACGATGGGTCCGGACTGCAAGCATTGGGAGCTGGGTCGGCGTGGGTGACCCGGTAGCGGACGAACGCAGGCACGGCCAGGGCTGCGACTACCGTCAGAACGACGACCAGCATGCCGCCGCCCGCAGCGGTGACCGCCGTACCGACCACGGCCGCTGCTCCACCGTGGGCCACATCTGCGATCCGCGGTCCACCTGCCACTACCACGATGAACACGCCCTGGAGCCGGCCGCGAACGGCATCTGATGCAGCTCCCTGCAGCATGCTCATCCGGAAGGCCGCCGAGGCCATGTCCGCGGCGCCCCCGACGACCAGCAGCGACACCGCCAGCAGCAACATCGGCGACCGTCCGCCTCCGGAGTGCCCGGCGAGCCCAACGGCAACCC
Source organism: Actinomycetota bacterium (assembly GCA_030947625.1). Classification (GTDB taxonomy): domain Bacteria; phylum Actinomycetota; class Actinomycetes; order Propionibacteriales; family Nocardioidaceae; genus Marmoricola. The sequence goes on along the minus strand of JALZBH010000061.1, from coordinate 7,969 downwards.
CGAAGCCGCCCATGGCAAGTCCCCACACCACGATCGCCACAACCACGGCGCGTCCCTGCCGCCTGACTCGGGAGACCCAGCCGGAGAAGACGCCGCCGAGGACGGCACCGGCGGGGATGGCGGCGAACAGCAGCGCAAAGGCCGAGCCACCGTCGGCCGGCCCGCCGAAGCTCAGGTGTGCGATCTCGGGAAACAGCGCCCGGGGCATGCCGAACACCATCGCAATGATGTCCACGACAAAGCTCATCAACAGCACCGGATGTCCACGCAGGTAGCCGAACCCGTCGAGGACGGCGCGCAGACCCGGCGTCCCCCCGGGAGCGTCCACGGGCATCGCCGGCAGCCGGAACACGGCCCACAGCGTCGCGAACAGGGTGCAGGTGTCGATCAGGTACAGCGACGAGAAGCCCAGTACGGGGATCAGCGCGCCACCCACGAGCGGCCCGGCGATCCCGCCAGCCTGGAACACGGTCATGTTCAGGGAGTTGGCCGCGGGCAGCTGCCCCAGCGGCAGCAGCTTGGGCAGGATGGCGCTCCGGGTGGGCTGGTTGACGGCGAAGAACGACTGCTGCACCGCGA
>JALZBH010000061.1:0-7380 GCA_030947625.1 Actinomycetota bacterium | reverse complement strand
GGGCCAACAGCAGCCACACGTTGTTGGCGGCCAGCGCCGCTTGGGCCCAGAAACCAGCGCTGCTGAGGATCAGTCCCACGGTGGTGACCTGCAGCAGGATCCGACGGTCCATCACGTCCGCCAGCGCGCCGCCCCACAAGCCGAAGCCCACCAGCGGGACCAGGCCGAAGACCCCGGTCAGTCCGACGTACGCGGAAGACCTGGTGAGCAGGTAGATCTGGGCGGGTACGGCGACGACGGTCAGCTGGGCGCCGACGACCGTGATGATGTTGGCCAGCCAGAGCCTTCGGAAGTGGCCGTTCGCCAACGGTCGCGTGTCCGCAACCAGGCCACCCAACTTCGTCTTGGCCACTTAGGCGGGTGCCTCCGCCTGTGGCTGGCTGCCGTTCCGGGCGCTTGTCCGGTCAGGCAACGGCAGTGGCAGCGCGGGCAGACCGTCGATGGAGGTGTCGTTGTGCTCCTTGGCCTCGCAGTACGCCGCAAACTCGGCATCGCTCAAGCGGTCGAAGAACCGGGCATGCAAATCCCGTTCGGAGACGAAGTCCATGAACGGTACGGCGTACCCGCAGGTGTCGCTGACTAGCTTTGCCGACACCACGACGATCGCGCGCACGCCGGGCCCGTCGGCCTCGGCGAAGTCACCGGCCAGCTCCTCGAAGCGTGGGTCGTCGCGGAAGAAGACCTCGCCGGCGCCGTGGACCCGGACGACCTTCGGTGGCCCCTCGAAGGCACACCACATCAACGTGATCCGGCCATTCTCGCGCAGGTGGGCCAGTGACTCGGCGTGGCTGCCGCCGAAGTCCAGGAAGGCAAGAGTCTCTGGGTCGAGCACTCTCAGGGTGCCGCGGCGTCCCTTGGGCGAGAGGTTCACGTGCCCGTCGTCGGCCCGCGGCGCGGTGGCCACGAAGAACACCGGCTGGTTCTCGATGAAGTGCTGCAGGCGCCGGTCGATGCCGTCGTAGGTGTGCCCCATGCCTTGATTATCGCGCCGCCTCTTCGCGACGTCATCCACCCGGCGAGGCTACTCGTCGAGTCGGCGGAGAAGGTGAGCGCGTGCCGCCGTGTCGCCCGGTGCATCACGTGCGGCCAGGTGGGCCGCGATCTCGTGTCGGTGCTCGGCGGTCTTGTTGCCGCCGTACTTCTGCTTGGCCCTGACGCCGGTGATCTCCAGACGAAGGCCGCGGATGCCGGGCAGCAGCCGGCGGTCGCTGTCGACGGAGACGCTCGGCACCTGTCGGAGAGAGTCGCCGGGCTCGAAGTGGCGGAGCTGGGTGGCCAGCAGCGCAGCCTTCTCCTGGGGATCGTCGACGATCTCGGCAAGGCAGAGCAGCTGTACGGCCGAATAGTACGACGTGGGCACGCCTAGGGTCGGATCCGTTCCAGGGTTGGCGTTCCAGGCCGCTTCGACGTACGCGTAGTCGGCAAAGACCGACAGCACGACGTGCGGGTTCGCCTCGATGGCCGGCCACACCGGGTTGGGTCGGGCGAGGTGCACCAGCACGGTCTCACCGTCGTACCAGAAGTGGGTGGGTACGACGACCGGATAGTCCAGGTCGCGACCGGCTGCGACCAGCTGTCCGAAGTCGTGGGTACCCAGCAAATCGGTCCATTCGGCGCGGGTGGCCGCGTCCCACGGATGGATCAGCATGGCCTCATTCAACCCGACTTCCGGACTCGCAGCGGTGCCGCCGGACGGTACGGCGAGACGCTTGGTTCACCCTCGACCCAGAACCGCCACGGCCGGTCGGCAGCTTCGCGCAGGCCGACGCGTGGCCCACAGCGGACCGAGCGCGCAAGAGAGGGCGGCAACGTCAGCTCGGGCACACTGCCGTTGTCGAGACGTCCGAGGTCCAGCGCCTGACACAGTCGCGCCGGACCACGGGCCAGGTCACGGAAGCTGGACCTACGCCGGGCAGCAGCCGTCTCGACCCCGTCGACGACCTCGCCGGCGCGAAGCAGCACCGCGCTGGCAGAACCTTCGGGCCCGACGACGAGGTTCGCGCAGAAGTGCATGCCGTAGGTGAAGTACACGTACAACCTTCCCGGCGGACCGAACATCACCCGGTTGCGTTCGGTCGGTCCCCGGTATGCATGCGAGCCCGGGTCGTTCGGCCCGTCGTAGGCCTCGACCTCGGTGATTCGGACGGCCACCTCGTCCTTGCGGAGCACGGCGCCGAGCAGTCGCGGTGCTACCTCGAGTACCGGGCCGGCAAGCAGATCGTCGAGGTCCCTCACGGAGAGGATTCTGTCAGGGCAGCGGCATGGTCTGCTGGCTGGTCAGCCGACCTGACCGGCAAGCCGCGGTCCCATTACCTCTAGCTGCCACCTGGTCCACTTCTCGAGGCTCGCCACCTGCGCCTCGGTGAGCCGGTCGCACGCGAAACCCCAATGCACGGCGACCCAGTCCCCCTCAGCGACCGCGCCGATGAAGGTGGCGCCGTCGACGCGGTAGGCGACCCGTTCCTCCCGAGTGGCACCCAGCGACAGCACCCGGTCGCCGTACTCGAGCGGCATCGACCGGACCAGCAGCTCCCGGTCCTCCACCGCGACCACCTGAGCCCAACCGATCCGACACGAGTCGAGCACGTGCAGCGGCTCGGGCCGCCCCGTGTCGAGCAGGCGTGACCAGGGGTAGACCGCGAACACGTGAAAAGCGTGGGTTGGAGCCGCCTCGACCAGGAGGTCGTCGCTGAGGTGTGTCCAGTAGTGTCCCGCCTCGTGTTGGATCCATTGGAGCAGCGCAGCACCGTATGCCTCTCGGTCCACCCGATCGGTCAGGTCGTTGCCGGTCCAGTAGCCACGCACGACGGTCTCGTCGAGTGGGTCGGCTGACCCGGCCAGGTCGGCAAGCACCTTCTGGTAGGGCCAAGCCCCGGAGAACTGCGCCGCAATCGTTGGTACGTCGACGTGCTCCCCGTCGCCACATGCCACCGAGCACAGGTCGGCTGCGCCTTGTGGACCGCAGTATCCCAAGGCATTGGGGGCGTATGCGTACTGCGCGAAGAGCCGATGCCCTACCGCCACCTGACTCGTCATGGTCTGCCGGGTCAGACGCCTGCGGTCTGCCCGATCATGTCCGCGGCCTCGCGGTGCATCCGACCGAAGTTGTAGTACGCAGCGCAGGCTCCTTCGGGTGAGACCATGCAGGTGCCGATCGGAGTCTCCGGCGTGCATGCCGTGCCGAAGACCTTGCATTCCCAGGGCTTGATCACGCCCTTGAGAACTTCGCCGCACTGGCACGCCTTCGGGTCTGCGACCCGAACTCCGGGCATCGAGAACCTTTCCTCGGCGTCGAACTCCGCATAGTCGCCGTTCACCTTCAGGGCGCTCTGAGAGATGAAGCCGAGGCCTCTCCACTCGAAGTGCGGCCGAAGCTCCATGGTCTGGCCCAGCAGCCTCAGCGCCGCGACGTTTCCTTCCTCGCGTACGACGCGACCGTACTGGTTCTCGACCTCACAGCGTCCCTCACGGATCTGCTGCAGCAGCATGTGCACCGTGGCGAGGATGTCCAGTGGCTCGAAGCCCGCAACGACCAGGGGTTTGCCGTAGACCTCTGGCACGAACCTGTAGGGACGAGTGCCGACGACCGTGGACACGTGCCCAGGGCCGAGGAACCCGGAAAGGCGCAGGTCGGGCGACTCGAGGATCGCCTTGATCGGCGGAACGATCGTGACGTGGTTGCAGAATACCGAGAAGTTCTTCACCCCCAGCTGCTTGGCGCGTACCAGCGTCACCGCGGTGGAGGGCGCGGTGGTCTCGAACCCGACCGCAAAGAAGACCACATGCTTGCTCGGGTTGTCGACGGCGACCTTGAGCGCGTCGAGCGGTGAGTACACAAACCGCACATCGGCACCGCGCGCTTTGGCGTCGAGCAGGCTGCCTTTCGAGCCGGGAACCCGCATCATGTCGCCGAAGGTGGTGAAGATGACGTCCGGCTGCTCGGCCAACCACATGGCGTCGTCGACGCGGCCCATCGGGATGACGCAGACCGGACAGCCGGGACCGTGCACCAGCTCGATTGCGGGCGGCAGGATGTGCTCGATGCCATGCCGGTAGATCGTGTGCGTGTGCCCGCCGCACACCTCCATGAACTTGAACTCGTCGTCACCAGCAAGCTTGGTGATCGACTTGACCAGACCGCGTGCAGCTGCGGGGTCCCGGAACTCGTCAACGAACTTCATAGCAATTACCTCGTATCTGTTGGGTGGCCACGTACGAGTCAGGCAATCTGCGAGGAGTTGAAGGCTTCGATCTCGTTGACATAGTCCTCGCCCATCTTCTGCACCTGGTCCAGAGTCAGCTGCGCTTCGAGCTCATCGATCTTCGCCATCGCGAAGCCCACGTGAACCAGGACCCAGTCCCCTTCGACGACCCCCTGTTCTGCAAGCAGCCGCATGCTGATCACGCGCTGTACGCCGTTGACCGCAACCTTGGCGAGGTGCTGTTCGGTGTCGGTGATCGCCACGACCTGACCGGGTATCCCTAGACACATAGCTGCCAACCCTTCTCGATGATGTCTTCTCAGCAGATTCTCGGAAGCGGGTCACCGACGAGCATGTCGACGATCCGACTCCCTCCGAACGGGGTGCGTAGCGCCACCATCCCGGCTGGTGCCTCGACGATCTGTCCGATGACCGCGGCACGCTCTCCGAGCGGATGTGACTGCAGCGCCGCAACGGCACCCGGGGCCTCCTCCTGGGGCACTACGGCCACGAACTTTCCTTCGTTGGCTACGTAGATCGGGTCTATGCCGAGCATGTCGCAGGCGCCGAGCACCTGGGGCCGCACCGGCAGCGCCTCCTCATCGAGGATCAAACCGATGCCGGCCATCTGAGCCAGCTCGTTGCACACGGTGCCGAGCCCGCCTCGGGTGGCGTCACGCATCCAGCGGGTGCCAGGTGCCGCCGCCAGCAACAGCTCCACCATCTCGTGAACCGGGGCGGTGTCGGAGAAGATGTCATCGGCCTCGATAGCCAGGTCGCCGCGGGCGAGCATCACCGCCATACCGTGGTCGCCCAGGGTGCCCGACAACACGATCCTGTCCCCGGGTTCGACCAGCGCGGCACCCAGCTCGCGTCCGACCGGGATCACCCCCACGCCCGCTGTGGAGATGTACAGACCGTCGGCCGCTCCCCTGGAGACCACCTTGGTGTCCCCGGTGACGATCTGGACTCCGGCCGAGTCCGCCGCCTGCCTCATGTCGGCGACGATGGACCTGAGCCTGGAGATCTCGAAGCCTTCCTCGATCACAAAAGCTGCCGACAGCCATCGAGGGATGGCACCGCTGACTGCAAGGTCGTTGACGGTTCCATGTACGGCGAGGTGTCCGATGGTCCCGCCCGGGAACTCGATCGGCTGGACCACGAAGGAGTCGGTCGAGAAGACCAGCCGCTCGTCCGACGGGAGTCTGAGCACCGCGCCGTCGCCCAGCTGCTCCAGCTCGGGATTCCGGAAGGCCTCAACGAAGACGTTGTCGGTCAATGCCGCGGAGGACTTGCCGCCAGCGCCATGCGCGAGGGTGATCAGCTCGTCGATCAGCCGAGGCCGACGCTTGCGGAACTCCTCGATCTTCAACAGCATCCGGTCTTCACGGCTCACCGGCGATGTCATCGACTCTGATGTCATCGGTTACCGCCTGGGCCAGATGTCACTGCAGCATCCATGAGGTCAGCGACCCTTCGTTGGGCTACTTCCTGAACGATCGACCATAGTCGGAATCCCACGCGCGCGTGGGATTCCTGGATCCGGTGGATGCTTTGGGAGTGGATCGTGAAGCAGTAGTCGACGTCCTTGCTGGTAGACATCGAACCGCCCTCATGCCCGGCGAAGCCGATGGTCAGCAGTCCCCGTCTCTTGGCCTCGCTGAGTGCCATGATCAGGTCATCGGAGTTTCCCGACGTGGACAGTGCGATGGCAATGTCCACCGCTCGGGAGTGAGCAATGACCTGACGGGAGAAGATCAGCTCGAAACCGACATCGTTGCCGAGCGCGGTGACCACCGCCTGGTCGGCTGCCAGCGACCAGGCCGGAACGGCCCGACCGCGGGCAGGGCGGCAGAAGAGTGTGGCCAGCGTTGCAGCGTCGGTGGAGCTCCCGCCGTTTCCGAACGTGTAGAGGCGCCCTCCTTGCGCGAACCGTTCAGCCATCTCTTTGCCGGCTGCCTGAAGCTGATCCTCGTACTCCTCCAGAGATGCCTGTTGGAGGCGGGCGCTGACCTCAGCCTTTCCCCGAGCCGAGGACGCGAGGTCGACCAGGAGGCCGTCCGAGTCGTGCTCGGAGCCCTCGATGAACGGGTAGAGAAAGTCGGTGTTCTGGTTCATCTCACTCATCAGACACCGCCGGCTCGTCCTGGATCCGGGTGATCGCGGCGCCTGCGTGCACCAGCACCAGGTCGCCCGGTGCGACCTGGCCGACGAGGGCGACGTCCACCGGCTCCTCACCTCTCGCCGTGCGGACCAACGCCGCGGAGAACTCTGACTCCGGGGAGAGTACGACCTCGCCCAGGCGTCCCTCGTCGCTGCAGGTGACACACACCTCGTCGGTGCAGTCCTCGGTCGCCTGGCTGAGCAGGCCAGGGTGTTCGAAACAGACGTGAGTGAGCTCCCAGAGGAGGTGGTACATCAGCACGAACCGACCGGTCGCGGGAATCATCGGGTCGTCGGACTCAACCCAGAGCACCTGATCGGCACTGCCCGCCGCCGGTCTGGGCCCAAAGCCGATCCAGATCGTATGGACACCCCAGGCGGCTGCCCGCCTCATCACGTCCTGGACCTGAGTGTCGTCGGCGGAAGCGACGGCGATGATCACATCTCCCGGACGGGACGCAACGCGCGCCTGAGCAACCGGGTCCGGGTCGACCAGCGCCACCGAAGGGAGCGCGCGCTTGCCCACGATCACCGGATGGACGAACTCGACGGCGATGTGGTGCGCGTGCGGCTCCCATTGGGGCGAGATCGCCCACAGGGTGGCTCCCGCATGGAATTTCCGGGCGAGGGCGAGCGAAGCGGCGGCCAAATCCTGGCTCAGATCTTCGCCGATCAGCTCGACCGGCTCAGCTGTGGTTGTCATCAACGCCCTCCAGTCTTGGTCAGCCGGTCCTGGTCTCGCTGAACGCGGAACCTTGCGCTGCCGATCACTGCCTGGCCCAGGGACAGCCCTCCGTCGTTCGACGGAACCTGTCGGTGGACCAACACCGTGAGCCCTGCATTCCTGAGGCCGGCCGCCAGCTCGCCCAGCAGCAACCGGTTCTGGAAGACACCCCCGGTAAGTCCCACAGTACCTACGTCGTGGTCTCGAGCCACCTGGACAACCAGCGTGGTCGTCGCAGCGGCGAGCGCACGGTGGAAGCCGAGCGCCAGTCCCGCGGTTGACTGCCCGGAC
>JALZBH010000011.1 GCA_030947625.1 Actinomycetota bacterium | reverse complement strand
CCGAGATGTGCACCGAGTCGCAGTCCACTCCGTGCCGCTCGAGCCAGGAGCGATAGTCGACGAAGTCCTCTCCCGCGGCACCCACGAGCACCGGTCGCAGCCCGAGCTGGCCGAGGGCGAAGCAGATGTTCGGGGCACAACCCCCGCGCCGGATCTCCAGGTCATCGACCAGAAAGGAGACCGACAGCTTGTCGAGCTGTTCGACGACCAATGAGTCGGCGAACCTCCCGCGGTAGGTCATCAGGTGGTCGGTGGCGATGGAACCAGCAATGAGCAGGGACATGTCCACCTCATGGGATCGGGGCGCTTCGACGCCGAGCACCCTACTCGTCGGTACTTCTGGGTAGGCGCCCGGAGGGCGTAGCGTCGGCTGCATGACCCGCAGCTACCGGCCCCTGGCCTACACCGACGCGGACACCGCGTCGCAGATGCGTTCGGACTGCGCCGCCTGCAGATCAGCTATGCGCCGAGCGGCCGACCGCACCGTCCAGAGGTTGGTCGACCCGGCTCCCTCAATCCTGTTCGAGGACTTCCCTCGCGAGATCGCCAAGCCCAACCTCACCGTGACCGACGCGGCGGCAAGCCTGGCGAACCAGTTGCATCTACACCTGGACTGAACTCATGCTAGAGAGCACCGACCCGGTCGGTCTCCTCGGGAGGGAGGAGATTCGGCCGGGTCGGCTTCGTCCGAAGCTGGGTGGTGGCGCTCAGTGGAAGGAGTCACCACAGGCGCAGGAGCCCGTCGCGTTGGGGTTGTCGATCGTGAAGCCCTGCTTCTCGATCGAGTCCACGAAGTCGATCGTGGCGCCGCTGAGGTAGGGCACACTCATCCGGTCGACGACCACGGCGACGCCGTCGAAGTCGGTGACCTGGTCACCGTCGAGGGTGCGCTCGTCGAAGAACAGCTGGTAACGCAGGCCGGAGCAGCCACCGGGCTGTACGGCGATCCGCAGCTGAAGATCATTGCGTCCCTCTTGGACAAGCAGGCTGCGTACCTTGGCCGCCGCCGTGTCGGTCACGCTGATGCCATCGACGCCGGTCTGGGTCGTCTCTGTCTGGACCTGCTCGGTCATGTCGCTACTCCAAGGGTTCGTTGGCGGTGCGTCGTACGACTGTCCTAATCGTCGCACATCCTCGGTTATTCCTGGCGAGACCACGTGCGCGCGACGCGTTCGGCCAGGTCGGCCAGGGCGGCCGCAGGCTCGTGCAGGGCCCGTTTCTCACCGGCCAGGTCGATCATGGAGTACGCCGACTCGACGCCGAGAGCTCGCATCTCGCGGTTGCTCACCAGCATCCGCCCTGCCAGGGCGATACAGGGAGTCAACGTGGCAGCGGCGAGCTCGGCAACGCCGTACGGCACCTTGCCCGAGCGTGTGGAGAAGTCGAAGGATCCCTCGCCGGTAACCACGAGATCCGCGTCCCGCAGCTCCTCGGCGAGGCCGACCGCCTCGGCGACCAGGGCCACACCGGGCTCGCGGGTGGCGCCGAGCAGCAGCAGGGCGTAGCCGAGCCCACCAGCGGCACCGGCACCCTTTGCCCCGGCGACCTTGCGGTCGGTGAGGTCGGCAAGGTGCTGCAGCCAGCCGTCCACGACGACGAGCCGCTCCTGGGCCAGCCCCTTCTGCGGACCGAAGGTCTTCGTCGCTCCGCGGATGCCGAGGAGCGGGTTGTCGACGTCGCTGGCCGCGACGAGCTCGACTCCCGCGAGAAGGTGCTTCGCAGGAGCCAGGTCCAGCGAGGTCAGGCGCGCCAGACCACGAGGTCCGTCGACCAGGGCCTCGGGTTCGGGAGCCTGCGCCCCGAGGGCGGCCAAGGCGCCCACTCCCCCGTCGTTGGTCGCCGAGCCGCCGAGTCCTACCACGACGCGGTGGGCGCCCCCCTCGAGGGCTGCTCGGACAAGGCTTCCGACCCCGAACGAGCTCGCCCGCTCGGGCTGCCGATCGGCCGGCTGGTGCAGGTGGAGGCCGATGGCCTGTGCGGATTCGACGTACGCCGTGTTGCCGACGCGCAGGACGGTGGCGGGCACCGGGTCGCCGTACGGCCCCGGGACGGTGAGAGCGACGAGGTCGCCGCCGAGCGCAGCATGGACGACCTCGACGAACCCCGGCCCACCATCGGACATCGCCACCGTGACCAGCTCGTCGTCGGGGGCCTGGCGTGCCCACCCGGTCGCAATCGCCCGAGCCGCCTCGGAGGCGCTCAAGGTCCCAGCAAACTTGTCTGGAGCGATGACCACGCGCATCCCGCCATCGTGCCCGACCCCAGCGCTCCACGGGTCGCGGCTCGGCGGGCGTCTAGGGTCGACCTCGATGACGATCCAGGGCCTGGTGATCCGGCCGATGCGGGCAACCGACGTGCCGGTGGTGGAACGGTTGAGCGCGGAGGCGTTCCTGGGGCTTGACCGCGCGACCCTCACACCCGGACGTCCGGCGCCGGTGCTGCGCTCGGAGGCGCGCGCGGTCGACTGGTGCCGGCGGACCTCGCACTTCCTGTCGACGGATCCCCGCGGATGCTGGGTCGCGGAGACCGAGGGGACGACGCTTGGCTTTGCGACGTCATACCGCCGCGACCTGAGCTGGTTCCTTGCCACGTACGCCGTCCGGCCGGATCTGCAGGGTCACGGGATCGGCAGGCCACTGCTCGAAGCGGCGCTGTCCCACTCCGCGGGCTGCCTGCGCGGCATGCTGGCCGCCTCCGCGGACCCCAAGGCGGTACGCCGCTACAAGCTGGCCGGCTTCGACCTCCATCCGGAGATGGTCCTGACCGGGTCCGTCGAGCGGGGCGTGCTACCGGTAGTCGAGCATGTGCACGAGGGGTCGGCTGCAGACTTCGAGCTGATGGACTCGATCGACCGGCGCATCCGCGAGGCTGCCCATGGCCCGGACCATCCGCTGATGAGCGAGCTGTACCGGCTGGTCGTCACCGACCGTTCCACGGGATCCGGCTACGCCTATCTCAACGCCGCTGGTGAACCCGCCACGATCGCGGCGACCAACCGTCGCACTGCTCAACGGCTGTTGTGGGAGGCACTCGCTTCCTCGAGGCATGGAACACCGTTCACGATCGAGAAGGTAACCGGGGCCAACCAGTGGGCGGTCGATGTCGGAGTGCGAGCGAGGCTGGGGGTGCACCCGGGGGGCTATCTGGCGCTCCGGGGGATGAAGCCACCGGCGCCGTACCTGCACCACGGCTCGTTTCTCTAACGCAGCCTGCCGGTCATAGGCGAGGAGCCCCCCACACCGGCATCCAGCGGCTGGGCTCGGCCTCGATCGGCAGGTCGGTGCCAACCAAGTCGCGAACCTGTCTCTCGAGCAGGGTGTCCCGGGTGCTGGCTCCTGTCGGGCAGAACGGGTAGAACGAACCGCTCCGGTACAGGTAGACCAGGCCAAGTCGGCGACCGCCGCCGTCGGCGAAACCCACCAATGAGCACAACAGCCCGGTGGCGAAACCCTGCACCTCGAGGGTGGAGTTCACCGCATGCAGGTCGGTGACCAGGCCACTCACGTCGGGCGGGTCGGTGTGGACGACCAGCCAGGTGAACCCGAAACCGTCTAGGACATGCTCCACCTGCGGACCCTGGTCGGCCTCGATCAACGAGGTCGCCTCGGAGTCGGCCGCGGAGGACGCCGAGCCCTCTGCTGCTCGGTAACACACCGAACCCCAGCCGGTCGGGTCGAAACCGAGGGCGGTTTGCAACGTGATGGCCGCGGTCGGCAGGGCGAAGAGTGCGTCGAGGTTCGCCGCGCGGACGTTGTTGCGCCCCCGCAGGGCATCCCACAGCCCCACCTGCTCAGCCGTCGTACGGGCGGCCGAGCTCGGCGGCGATCTTGGCGAGCTGGTCCAGCCGCTGCTCCAGCGTCGGGTGAGTGGAGGTCAGTGTCCGAAGCGACAACCCGCGGACGGCCGGGGCGATGAAGAAGGCGTTCATGGTCTGGGCGGCGCGGAGATCCTGCTGAGGCGTCGCCGAGATCTGGTTGGTGATCTTCTGCAACGCCGAGGCCAGAGCCGACGGCCTCTGGGTCAGATAGGCCCCCGAGCGGTCCGCACACAGCTCGCGGTAGCGCGAGAGCAGCCGCAGCGCCAAGAAGCTGACCGCATAGACGACCAAGCTGACCAGCAGCACCGCGAAGAACCCGAACGCGGCGTTGTTGTTGTTGCGCGAACGCCCGAGTCCACCCCAGGAGGCGCCCCGGGTGACCAGGCCGGCCAGGATGCCGGCAGACGAGGCGACCGTCATCACCAGCACATCTCGGTGCGCGACGTGGGAGAGCTCGTGGGCGATGACCCCCTCGAGCTCCTCTGTGGTCAGCGTGTGCAGGATGCCGATGGTCACGCAGACCACCGACCGGCTCGGGGAGCGACCGGTAGCAAAGGCGTTGGGCAGCGGGGTGTCGGCGACCGCGACCCGGGGCTTGGGCATGTCGGCCAGCGAGCACAGCCGATCGATCATGCCGTGCAGCTCGGGCGCCTGTTCGGGGGTGACCTCCCGGGCTCCCATCGCCTTCATCGCCAGCTTGTCCGACATCCACCATTGGGCGAAAGCGATGCCGATGCCGACCAACGCGATGAGCGGGGCGTAGCCGCGGAAGACGTACATCAACGCCACCACCAAGGCGACGAAGAGGGCGCCGAGCAAGAACATGACCGAGGTCATCCGGACGGTCAGTCCGGTGTCCTTGATGAAACGGGTGCGCGCCATCGTCGCCTACCCCGGGATCAGACCGTCGGTGGTCAGGAGCTGGCGGACCTCTTCCAAGGTGGCGTCAGCCGGCGGGAGGATGAAGTCGGAGTCCTCCAGCGACTCATCGGGCAGCCGGGACCCGGCCTCCCGAACGCCCTCCAGAAGCGCGGCCAGCGAGGCCTCGAACGCGGCCTGGTCATTCGCAGTGACTGCCGACTCCACCTCGGAGTCGAGTCGGTTGAGGCCGGCAAGCCGGTCCTCCGGTACGTCGTACTGTCCCTCAGAGAGGATCCGGACGATCACGACTGACCCTCCTGCCCGGGCTGGGCAGGCGCAGTCGCCTGTGGTGTCGCGGCCTGCTGGGTCTGCGCGGTCCCGGCCGCCGAGTCCGGGCCGGCGCCCTGCTCGATGGCTTCGGGAGACTTCGCCTTGAGCGCCGCAAGCTCGGACTCCACGTCGGAGTGGGAGCTCATCGACTCCAGCTCCCGGCTGATGTCATCGCCCCGGTTGGTCGAGGAGGCATCTTCGAGGGCACCGGATTGGATCAGCTCGTCGACTGCTCCCGCCCTGGCCTGCATCTGCAGGGTCTTGTCCTCGGCACGCTGGATGGCCATCCCGACGTCGCCCATCTCCTCGGAGATCCCGGAGAAGGCCTCGTTGATGCGGGTCTGGGCCTCGGCCGCTGTGTACGTCGCCTTGATCGTCTCCTTGCGGGTGCGGAACGACTCGACCTTCGCCTGGAGCCGTTGCGAGGCCAGTGTCAGCTTCTCCTCCTCGCCTTGCAGCTGTGCCTGTTGCACCTGGAGGTCGCTGATCTGCGTGGTGAGCGCGGACTTGCGCGTCAGTGCCTCCCGGGCCAAGTCCTCACGACTCATCGACAGTGCCTTCTGCGCCTGGTCGGTGAGCTTGTCCGACTGGGACTGCAGCTGTCCGACCTGGAGCTCGACCCGCTTGCGGCTGGTCGCCACGTCGGCGACCCCCCGGCGTACTTTGGTCAACATCTCCAGCTGGCGTTGGTAGCTGTAGTCGAGCGTCTCTCGCGGGTCCTCCGCCTTGTCGATGGCCTTGTTGGCCTTCGCCCGGAAGATCGTGCTGATGCGCTTCATCATGCTCATGAGGTGCGAGCCCCCTTCGGACTGCGTCGTGGAGCCGCGAATGACGGGAGTCTGCTGCGACTGCCGCCGGCCCGTGCTGTCTTCAACCTACCGAACGCGTCCCCACCGGACGAGGGGAACCCTGACATCCTGCGGGTAGGCTGACCGCTCGATCCGCACCGCGACTCGAAGAGGCTTTCGTTGTTCCGATTCCCCCGCAAGAACCCCGCCGCCGCCGGCGTCGACTCCGCTGCCGCCGCCGCGGATGCCCGTGAGGGTGCCAAGGGTCGTCCCACGCCGACCCGCAGGGAGGCCGAGGCGGCCGCCCGCGAACGCGCCCGGCTGAGCACGGACAAGAAGAAGAAGGCCGGCAAGGGGGTGCGCGGGCAGCGCTCGGAGTCGAGCGCCAAGATCCGCGCTGGGATGAAGGCCGGCGACGAGAGGTACCTTCTCGAACGGGACAAGGGTCCGGTCAAGAAGTTCATCCGCGACTGGGTCGATGTGCGGACCTCCTTCGCCGAGTTCCTGCTGCCGTTGCTGGTCGTGTCGATGATCCTGGGCTACTCGGGGCAGAAGAAGCTGGCCACGTTCAGCTCGGGAATGACCACAGCGACCTTCGTCTTGGTGCTGGTCGACACCAGCTGGCTGATCTTCCGTCTTCGCCGCGAGCTGCGCCGCCGCTTTCCCGAGGAGAGCCTGCGCAGGACCACGTCGTATGCCCTGCTGCGGGTGCTTCAGGTGCGTCCCCTGCGGATGCCCAAGCCGAGGGTGAAACGCGGCCAGAAGCTCGCCGAACCATACTGACCGCCCGCTGCGTCACGGGGGACCGATGAGCGGCCAGCCGTGCTGAAGGGCAAGCTCCTTCAATGCCGGCATCTCGGTCGCCTCAGTGGGGGCACCAAGTGACCTCGAGGCGCTGGCGCACCCCGGACTGATGAACGCAGGCACGGTGAACGTGGGACTGTGCAGGTTCGCAGGCTCGGAGTAGTTCAGCGCCTCGGCGATGTTGCGCGCCGCCCGGTCCCGGGGAGCCAACGGCGCCAGCCCCCACCGCCACTCGATCATCTTCAAGATCGAGGTGTGGTCATAGGTGTGGTGGTTGACGGCCGCCCGGCGAGCACGCGGAGAGATCAACATCGCCGGCACCCGGAACCCCCTGCGAGCAGTGAACATGTTGGTGTCGGGCGCGCGCCTCGGCGGGACGTGGTCGAAGTAACCGCCCCACTCGTCAAAGCTGATCACCAGCACCGTGGTCGCCCAGTTCGGGCTGTGCCGGACGGCGTCGTAGACCTCGTTCAGCCAGGCCTCACCGGCGCGGATGTCTCCGGGCGGGTGGTAGTCCCCCGAGGTGCCGCGGAGCTCCTGCTGGAACCTCGGGTCCACGAACGACACCGCCGGGAGTTTGCCGGTGGCCGCATCGCTGAGGAAATCGTCGTACCGCTTGGCCGTCGAGATGTACTTGGAGCCCCACAGCGCCAGGAACGGGACGTCGTTGAAGTAGTAGGTGCCGCTGACGCCGGCCTCGGCAAGCCTGTCCCAGATGGTCGGCATCTTCGCAAGGACCATCGAGTTGTGCATCCGGTCGGTCTGCCCCGCGTGGAGGTAGAGCCGGTTCGGGTAGGTCTCTGCAAGCGTGGCGGCGAAGTATCGGTCGAACACCGTCCAGGATGGAGCCGCCTGACCCAGGAACGGCAGGTCGGGTTGGGTGTAGTAGCCGATGCACTCGGTGTCGTTCGCCCGGGCGCGCATCCAGCCGTCGCAGGCACCGTGGTTGAACTCGATCCGACCGCCCGCGATCGAGTGGGACGGATCCGCCAGACCACACCCGTCGAAGCGGGTCAGATGATGGGTGGCATGAGGCTTGCCGTGCCGATCCAGGTATGTGAGGCCGGACTGCCTGCCGTCCGCCTCTGGTAGCCAGCCGAGCAGATGGTCGAAGGACCGGTTCTCCACCATCGCCACGACGACATGCTCGATGCCCGAGGCCGCGGGCGCCGGCAGCCTCGAGATCGGTGCGTACGACGGTTCCTCCCGCGCTTCTGCCGGACGTCGCAGCTCGGTTGTGGCGAGAGCCCCGAAACCCCCGCCGAACACCGCTCCCTGCAGGAGCGTTCGTCGAGAAAGCGGCACCAGCCCATCTTCGTCAGGCGCGCATCAGTACCGGGTGAGAGCCAGGTGAGAATTCACCAACAAGTCCGGACTCGACCCCGTCAGGAGGGTTCCAGCGACATCGGACCGTAGACCTCCCGCTCGCCCTCAAAGAGCGTCACCGCGGACACCCCGTCCTCGGCAAGCTCGGCCCAGCACTCTCCCACCCACGACTCGGCGTCACCTCGGCTGGGGAACTCCTGGCGGCCTGCGTCGGGCTCGATCTCGGCACCGTCCGGGCCGACCAGCTGCCACCACCATGGCGTGGAGCCCCCGGCGGAGTTTGCGAAGGCGGGCCGCGAAGGCTCGGGCGCGTTGGTCACGGCGTACTCCCTAGTCGGCAACAGGCGGGTCCCGCGGGCTCGCGGACGTCGGTGGGCAGGAACGGCGGTTTGGTGACCACGAAGGTCTCGGATCGTCCGCGTACGTCGACGCTGACCTCGGCACCTTCCTGGACCTGGGCGTCGACCATCGCGAGCGCGATGCCCTTGCCCAGTGACGGCGAGTAGGTGCCCGACGTGACGTGGCCGATGGGCAGGTCCCGGGCCAGCCGCACGCTCATCCGCGGGCGCGGGATGCCTCGCCCCGCGGCCACCAGCCCGCGAAGCGCGGTCTTGACGCCGTCCTGTTTCTGTCGGACCAGCGCGGCCCTTCCCCAGAAAGCCGGCTTCTTCCAGCCGACTGCCCAGCCCAGCCCCGCCTGGTTGGGGGTCGTTGCCAAGGTGATGTCCTGGCCGTGGAGCGGATAGCCCATCTCCAGCCGAAGGGTGTCGCGGGCACCCAGCCCGCACGGGAGTACGGCGTACTGCCGGCCGGCCTCCAGGAGAGCATCCCATAGAGCGTGAGCCACGTCGTTGGGGGCGATCAGCTCGTAGCCGCGCTCGCCGGTGTAGCCAGTGCGGCAGACCACCACGTCGTGACCGGCATACGGCGCCTCGACGAACGACATGTAGCTGTGGCCCGCGGGCAGACCCAGCGCCGTGAGCAGCTCGTCAGACTTGGTTCCCTGGACCGCCAGAACGACGTACGCCTCGTGCTGGTCGGTGATCGTGATCGAGCTCGGGCACTCGCCATCGAGGCGCCGGTGAACCTCGGCCGAGTTGGCCGCGTTCGGCACCAGCAGAACCCGGTCGTCGTCGTGGACGTAGGCGATCAGGTCGTCGACGATTCCGCCGGTCACTGCATCGCAACACAGGGTGTACTGCGCCTTGCGCTGGGAGATCTTGGCGAGGTCGTTGCTCAGCACAGAGTTGAGGTACGCCGTTGCGCCGTCGCCGCTCACCGACAGCTTGCCGAGATGGCTGACATCGAAGACACCCACCGACTCGCGGACCGCGTGGTGCTCCTTGAGCACTCCGGTGGGGTACTCCAGCGGCATCTCCCAGCCACCGAACTCCGCGAACCTGGCGCCGAGCTCCAAATGGCGATCGCGCAGGGGCGACTGGTGGGAACCCATGGGCGAAAACTACCCCAGCGGAATGTCCGCGACCGGAGGGGCGGGAGAGGCCGCACGCCCGCACTAGCATGGCCGACCGTGACGACTTACGCGCTTCGGCAGGGAAACCCCGCTAAGACCCGAGCGGACGTCGTGGTGGTGGGGGTGGCCCGCGGGAAGTCCGAAGCGCTCGAGATCTGTACGGGTGGTGAGCCGGTGGCGGCGGCATACGGCCGCCGCTTCGCTACGCAGTTGCGCTCGATGGGGTTCACCGGCGTTGCGGGCGAGGTGCTCCGGGTTCCGACCGCCGGGACGATCAAGGCGGCACAGCTGGTAGTGGTCGGCCTCGGCGAGCGCGAGGAGCTGACCTCGGAGACGGTACGCCGGGCCGCTGGGGTGGCCGCCCGCAACCTCGGAAACGCCGCCAGCGTCGCAGTCGCGCTTCCCGCGGCCGATGCCGAGCACGTGCGCGCCGTCGCCGACGGCATGATCTCGGGGTTGTACCGCTTTGCCGGCTACAAGTCTGAGCCCAGCGAGTCGGCGATCGCCGAGGTCGCGATCCTCAGCGACGTAGCCCGGCAGGCGGACCCGAGCACCGCGCTGAATACCGCCCTCGTCGTAGGTGAGCTGGCTGATCTGGCGCGGGACTGGGTCAACACCCCGCCGAACGAGCTGACCCCGCCGCTGTTCGCCGACGCCGTGCTCGAGCTCACCGGCAGGCGGAAGAGGTCCCGCGTCCATGCCGAGGTGTACGACGTCGAGAAGCTGAGCGAACTCGGCTGCGGCGGAATACTCGGTGTGGGCCAGGGATCGGCTGCTCCTCCGCGGATGGTGAAGCTCACCTGGGCTCCGCAAAGCCCGCAGGCTCATGTTGCTCTGGTGGGCAAGGGGATCACCTATGACTCCGGTGGCTACTCCATCAAGTCCGGCGCTTCGATGGCGCTGATGAAGAACGACATGGCGGGTGCCGCTGCCGTGGTTGCCGCGATCCATGCGGTGGCTGCGCTGAAGATCCCGGTCGCGGTCACGGCGTACGCCCCGATGGCGGAGAACATGGTCTCCGGCGCCGCCTACCGGCCCGGCGACGTGCTCACGATGTATGACGGCCAGACGGTGGAGGTTCGCAACACCGATGCCGAGGGACGGATGATTCTTGCCGACGCGCTGGCAATGGCTGCCGAGGACGAGCCCGACGCGATCGTCGACATTGCGACGCTGACCGGACCATGTGTGGTGGCGCTCGGCGAGAAGATCGCCGGCCTGTTCGGTGACGATGCGACCGTGGCCGCCGTCGATCGAGCCGCGGCGGCGACCGGCGAGCTGGTCTGGCGGCTGCCCGTGCCGGAGGAGACCATCGAGCGGGTGCGCACCGAGAGCCCGATCGCCGACGTGCTCCAGTCGAACTGGGCGCGGTTCGGAGGGGCGTCATGGGCCGCTGCGTTCTTGCGCCAGTTCACCGGCGGCCGCCCCTGGGCGCACCTGGACATTGCCGGGCCGGCGTACAACTCAGGCTCAGCGTGGGGACACACACCCGCCGGGGCGACCGGTTTCGGCATCGCGACCTTGGTGCAGTACGTCGCCAGCCTGGCCGGCTAACCCTCCGGCGGACCGTCCGGTCGCGACTGCTGTTGTTTCTGACGGCGGTTGAACTCCCGCATCCGAGACGGGATACCCACCACCGCGGCGTCGTAGGACGGGACCCCGAGCTTGTTGGCAAAGGTGTGCGCCCACGGCACCGACGGGACCCGGCGACGGGTCCATTCGCCGTCATGCGCGACCAACAGCAGGGTCACGTCGGAGACGGTTGTGCGCGGCTCGACGAACCCTTCGACGCCTCTCCGGCCTTGGATGAACTCCTGGAGGTGGCGCTCGTCGGCGTTGTCGGCCACCCGAACCGTCGGGCCCGGCGAGGACGACCGGCGCACTCTTCGCCGGCGGAAGCGATCGAGCAAACTCATGCGGCAAGTGTGCTGCACGCGCCTTCATCACAGCAGTCGAACCGCCCGTCGGCCCGGTGTGGACTTGACCTGGATAAGTGCAAGGATGAGCGGTCGGTGGTTCTGGCGAGCGGAGGGACAGTGGCACAGGCGGACGAGTTCGACGTCGTCGTCTTGGGTGCGGGCTCTGGTGGCTACGCATGCGCACTACGGGCGGCCGAGCTCGGCATGAGCGTCGCCCTCGTCGAGAAGAGCAAGCTGGGCGGGACCTGTCTGCATCTGGGCTGCATTCCCACCAAGGCGTTGCTGCACGCCGCGGAGGTCGCCGACACCGCCCGCGAGTCCGCCCAGTTCGGTGTTCGGGCCAGCCTCGAGGGCATCGACATGGCTGGCGTGAACGCCTACAAGGACGGTGTCGTCCAACGGCTGTTCAAGGGTCTCACCGGGCTGGTCAAGGGACGTGGGGTCACGCTGGTCGACGGCACCGGCAAGCTCACCGGCAAGCACGAGGTCAAGGTTGGCGACCGGACGCTCACCGGCAAGCACCTGGTGCTGGCGTCGGGATCGTTCTCCAAGTCGCTGCCCGGCCTGGAGATCGACGGCGTGCGGGTGGTCACCTCCGAGCATGCGCAGGCTCTGGACCGGGTGCCGGAGTCGGTGATCGTGCTCGGCGGCGGAGTGATCGGTTGCGAGTTCGCCAGTGTCTGGCGTTCGTTCGGGTCCGACGTACGTATCATCGAGGCGTTGCCACGGCTGCTTCCAGCCGAGGACGAGCAGTCCTCCAAAGCGCTGGAGCGGGCCTTCCGCAAACGTAAGATCAACATCTCGACCTCGACGCCGTTCAAGGGAGTGGACCTCACCGAGTCCGGCGTCCGGGTCACCGTCGAGTCCGGTGAGAGCTTCGAGGCCGACCTGTTGCTGGTCGCGGTCGGTCGCGGCCCCGCCACCGACGGCCTCGGGTACTCCGACCAGGGCATTGCGCTGGAGCGAGGCTTCGTGTTGGCCGACGACCGTTGTCGAACCAACGTCGAAGGTGTGTACGCCGTCGGCGACATCGTCCCAGGGCTGCAGCTGGCCCATCGCGGCTTCCAGCAGGGCATCTTCGTGGCCGAGGAAATTGCCGGCCTCGATCCGGTGCCGGTCGCGGACTCCGGAATCCCGCGGATCACCTACAGCGACCCCGAAGTTGCCTCGGTCGGCCTGACCGAGGCCCAGGCACGCGAGGAGTACGGCGATGACGCCGTCGAGACGCTGATCTACGACCTCGGCGGAAACGGCAAGAGCCAGATCCTGAAGACTCAGGGCTTCGTCAAGCTCGTCCGCCGCAAGGACGGCCCGGTAGTGGGATGCCATCTGGTCGGCGCCCGCGTAGGTGAGCTGATCGGCGAGGCCCAGCTGGTCGTCAACTGGGACGCCCACCCCGACGACGTGGCGCCGCTGATCCATGCCCACCCTACCCAGCACGAAGCCCTCGGCGAGGCTCACCTGGCCTTGGCCGGCAAACCGCTGCACGCCCACACCTGACCGCCCAGACCCGAGCCCGAACGAAGGAACGCAATGTCGACACCGGTCACCCTCCCCGCCCTCGGCGAGTCCGTCACGGAGGGCACCGTCACCCGCTGGCTGAAGTCGGTCGGCGACTCGGTGGAGACCGACGAGCCGCTCCTGGAGGTGTCCACCGACAAGGTCGACACCGAGATCCCCTCCCCTGTCTCCGGCACGCTGCTGGAGATCAAGGCCGAGGAGGACGAGACCGTCGAGGTCGGCGCCGAGCTCTGTGTGATCGGGGATGAGGACGAACGCCACAGCGACGGCTCTGGAAGTTCGGACACCGCTGGATCCGCCGACCCGGAGACCGACAACCAATCCCCCCACTCGGACTCCCACTCGGACTCCCAGTCGGACTCCCAGTCGGACTCCCAGTCGGACTCCCAGTCGGACTCCCAGTCGGACTCCGGTTCGGACTCCGCCTCGGACTCCGGTTCGGACTCCGGTTCGGACTCCGAGGGGGCCCAGGCCGAGTCCGCACCCTCGGAGAAGTCTGCGGATGCCGGGGACGGCGCGCCTTCGGAGGGGACCGAGGACGCCTCCGCGTCCACCGGGGGCTCCGGTGGCGACACCGCATCGGGTACGCCGGTCAAGCTGCCCGCTCTCGGCGAGTCGGTGACCGAGGGCACCGTCACCCGTTGGCTGAAGTCCGTCGGTGATGAGGTGGCCGCCGACGAGCCGCTCCTGGAGGTGTCCACCGACAAGGTCGACACCGAGATCCCCTCCCCAGTGGCGGGCACGCTGCTGGGGATCAAGGTCCAGGAGGACGAGACCGTCGAGGTAGGCGCCGAGCTGTGCATGATCGGCTCGGGCGACGCGGCTCAGGCGGACACGCCGAAGGACCAGGACAAGCCCGCCGCCAATGACGAACCCCAGCCCGAGCCTCAGCCCGAGGAGCAGGATGAACCACCGGCCGAGAAGGCCGCCCCGCCTGAGAAAGGACAGCCGGAGCCGCCGGCGAGAGAGTCCGGTCCCGGCCCGGAGCGTGGGGCCGGCGACTCCTCGGCGTACGTCACTCCGCTGGTGCGCAAGATGGCCACCGAGAAGGGCGTCGACCTGGCCCGCATCAAGGGCACCGGAGTCGGCGGCCGGATCCGCAAGCAGGACGTGCTGGCAGCAGCCGAGGACAGGCAGTCGGGACCGCGGGAGGGGCAGGCCGAGACAGCCAAGACCTCCGGGGACACCGCCGCACCGGCTGCCCCGAGCCCGCTGCGGGGCAAGACCGAGCCGATGAGCCGGCTGCGCAAGGTGATCGCCAAGCGCATGGTCGAGTCACTACAGGTCTCCGCGCAGCTGACCACGGTCGTCGAGGTCGACGTGACCAAGATCGCTCGGCTGAGGGCGTCAGTGAAAGACGAGTTCGCTTCCCGGGAAGGCGTGAAGCTCTCGTTCATGCCGTTCTTTGCCAAGGCAGCCATCGATGCGCTCAAGGCGCACCCCTCGCTGAACGCTGCGATCGACACCGAGAAGGGTGAGATCACCTACTTCGACCACGAGAACCTGGCGATCGCGGTCGACACCGAGAAGGGTTTGTTGACCCCTGTGATCAAGGACGCCGGCAACCTGTCGATCTCCGGACTGGCCAAGAAGATCGCCGACCTTGCCGACCGCACACGCGCCAACAAGATCGGACCCGACGAGCTCGCCGGTGGCACGTTCACGTTGACGAACACCGGCAGCAGGGGCGCGCTGTTCGACACCCCGATCATCAACCAGCCGCAGGTCGCCATCTTGGGGACCGGTTCCGTGGTGAAGCGACCGGTGGTGATCGACGACGCCAACCTCGGTGAGACCATCGCCGTACGCCAGATGGTCTACCTGGCGCTTACCTACGACCACCGGCTCGTCGACGGCGCCGACGCCGCCCGCTTCCTCTCCGAGGTCAAGGACCGGCTCGAGTCCGGAAAGTTCGACGTCTGAGCGGTGACTCGTCCGGCGACGGTTTACCCCTCCCCAGAGGCCCAGAACTGTCCTATCTTCGTGGGATGAGCGATCAGCGCGTCAGCCGCCACCCCGAAAGCTGGCGCCTCGTCGATGAGGGCTGGGGTCGGCGGGCATCCGATTTCGCCACGCTGAGCGAGCCGGCGAACGCGCGTGAGTACGTCGCGCTGCAGCACCATCTCGGGATCGACGCCGGCCACCGGGTGCTCGACCTCGCGTGCGGATCAGGTCTGGCCTTGGAGCTGGCGAGCCTGCGAGGAGCCTCCGTCGCGGGCATAGACGCCTCCGCGCGGCTGATCGCGATCGCGCGCGATCGCCTCCCGGACGGCGATGTCCGGGTGGGCGACATGCACGCCCTCCCCTGGGAGGACGACAGCTTCGACGTGGTGACCAGCTTCCGCGGCATCTGGGGCACAACACCGCAGGCACTTGCGGAGGCGCGACGGGTGCTGGTGCCCGGCGGTCGGCTCGGGTTCACCGTGTGGGGGCACATCAAGAAGTCACCGGGAGCGTGGTCGCTCGCGCCGTTGCGTCTGGCCAGCCAGCCGAAGGTGGAGAACCAGGCAGCGATGGTCGCGCTCGGACGGCCCGGAGCCGGCGAGGAGCTGCTCGCCCGCTACGGGTTCGAAGACATCGAGCGAATCGTCGTGCCGTTCGCCTGGGAGTTCGCGGATCCTGAGTCCTACGCCCGAGCCCTGGCGTCAACCGGCCCCGCGTACGAGGCGATCCAGTCTGTGGGCGAGAACGAGTTCCTGTGCCGGGCAGCCGAGACGGCCGCCGAGCACGTCCGCGACGGTCTGCCGCTGCGGGCGACGATCGACGTCGTGGGGTACGTCGCCCGGAAGCCGGCTGGGATCACCGCGCGACCTGCGGCATCCCGCTCCTCCGGTGCTGGGTTTCTTGGCCCTGCCGAGGAAACACCGCAGGTGCGTCGGCTCTTCGACGAGGACGTCGAGGACATGGGCTTCGTGATGAACGCTTCGCGGCTGTGGGCGCACCTTCCCGACCAGCTCGACGCGCTCTTCGCGCTGATGGGGCAGGTCGTCTCACCAGTTTCGCTGCGCGAGCGCGGCATCCTCGTCACTGCGACCGCGTCCACACTGGGTGACTCCTACTGCTCGCTCGCCTGGGGCAAGAAGCTCGCCGGCTTCGCAGACGCCGACCTCGCCGCCGGCGTACTCACTGGCGAGGATGCCGGTCTGACCGAGTCCGAACAGGCCCTGGCTACCTGGGCGCGGCGAGTGGCAGGCGACCCGAACGGCATCAAGGCAGGGGACGTCGAGAGCCTCCGGACCGTCGGGTACGACGACGCGCAGATCCTGGCGATCACCCTTTTCGTGGCGCTGCGGCTGGCGTTCTCGACCGTCAACGACGCGCTGGGCGCCCGTCCCGACCGCCAGCTCGGCGACAGCGTGCCGGCTCCTGTGCGCGCTGCGGTCACGTGGGGCCGACCCGTCGAGGACTGAGCCCCAAAGCTCACAGGTTGATCATGTGGCCAGCGATACCCTCGACGGCCTCCTTGACCGCCTCGGAGAGCGTGGGGTGCGCGAAGACGTTGCGGGCCACCTCGTCGGCGGTGAGATCCCACTTCTGCGCCAGCGTCAGAACGGGCAATAGCTCGGTGACGTCGGGTCCGATCAGGTGTGCCCCGACGATCTCGTTGTACTTGGCGTCGGCGACGATCTTTACGAAGCCAGCCGTATCGCCGAGTCCCTTGGCCTTGCCGTTGGCCAGGAACGGGAACTTCGCCACCTTGACGTCGTACCCCTTCTCCTTGGCCTGCGCCTCCGAGTAGCCGAAGGAGGCGATCTGGGGCTGGCAGTACGTCGCCCGCGGGATCATCTCGAAGTCGATCTCGACGGTGTCCACCCCGGCGATCGTCTCGGCAGCGACGATGCCCATCGCCTCAGCGGTGTGGGCCAACATCAGCTTGCCGGTGACGTCCCCGATCGCGTACACGCCGTCGATGTTGGTTCGTCCGCGCTCATCGACCGCAATGGCCCCGCGCTCGCTCGTCTTGACCCCGGTCGCGTCGAGCCCGTACCCGTCGAGCCGCGGTGCGAAGCCGATCGCCTGAAGCACCTTGTCGGTCTCGATGACCTCTTCATTGCCGTCCTTGCTGACCCGCACCTTGACCTTGCCGCCACCGCCAGTGCCGCCACCGCCGCCCGGGTCCTCGATCGACTCGACCTTCGTCGAGAGCAACACCTTCACACCCAGCGACTTGTAGTGCTTGAGCAGCTCCTTGGAGATCTCGGCATCCTCGGTCGGGACCATCCGGTCGAGGAACTCCACGACCGTGACATCGACGCCGAAGTTGGCCATCACGTATGCGAACTCCACCCCGATGGCTCCCGACCCGGCGATCACCACCGACTCCGGCAGCTGGTCGCTGAGGATCTGCTCCTCGTAGGTCACCACGTTCTCGGACAGCTCGGTGCCGGGCACCAGGCGGGTGGTCGCACCGGTCGCGATGATCACGTTGTCGGCGGTCACGGTGCGCGTCTCGCCCGACTCGAGCTCCACCTGCAGGGTCTTGGCGTCGGTGAACGTGCCGGTGCCGTGGATCTCCTCGATCTTGTTCTTCTTCATCAAGAAGTGGACGCCCTTGACGATGGAGTCCGAGACCTCGCGGCTGCGTGCGTACGTCGGCTTGTAGCCCATGCTGGCATCGCCGGTGATCCCGAACATGTCCTTCTCGTGGGTGATGATGTGGGCCAGCTCGGCGTTGCGCAGCAGCGCCTTGGAGGGGATGCAGCCCACGTTGAGGCACACCCCACCCCAGTACTTCTTCTCGACCACGGCCACCTTCAGGCCGAGCTGGGAGGCCCGGATGGCGGCGACGTACCCGCCGGGGCCGGCACCGAGGACGAGGAGATCAAAGTCGCTCACGGGCGTCAGGTTATGCCCCGGCCCGCCCCCACGCGAGACCGGCCGGGGCACGCAGCGGTGTCTGCCGCGGCCTCCGGCGAGATCACCGTGACCGGTGCCATGCAACAGTGAGCCGCATGCGTTTCCTCATCGCCGGCTCGTCGGGGTTCCTCGGCACAGAGCTGACCCGCTCGTTGCGGACCGCGGGCCACGCCGTCACCACGTTGGTACGCCGGCCCGCCCGGCCCGAACGCGACGAGGCGACCTGGGACCCCTACCACGAAGTGCTCGAGCGAGGTCTCGTCGAGGAGTCCGACGTCGTGGTCAACCTGGCCGGTTCGCCCACTGCCGGCAACCCGCACTCGCAGAAATGGGCCGACGAGCTGCTCCGCAGCCGGGTCACCACCACCGGGTTGCTGTCCCGCCGGGTCGCCGAGGGCGACCGCCGCCCGGCGTACCTGGCGGGCAACGGCATCTCCTTCTACGGCGACCACGGTGACCTGCCGCTGACCGAGACAGCCGACAGCCGCGGCTCTGCGTTGCTCACCAAGGTCACTCGTGCGTGGCAGGAGGCGACCCAGCCGGCCGCGGACGCCGGAGCCAGGGTCGTCGTGCTGCGCACCTCACCAGTGCTCGACCGGCGCAGCTCCCCTTTCAAGCAGCTGCTGCTGCTGTTCCGGCTGGGCCTCGGCGGACCCATCGGCAACGGTCAGCAGTACTTCCCGGTCATCTCGACACGCGACTGGGTTGGAGCGGTCACCTTCGCCGCCGAGCACGAACAGGTCGTCGGACCGGTCAACCTCTGTCTGCCCGAGGTGCCCACCAATGCCGAGTTCACCCGTGAGCTCGGCCGGCTGGTGCACCGGCCGACGCTGCTACGCGTGCCTGCGCCCGCAATCCGGGTCGGTGCGTCCCGCCTCGCACCCGAGGTGCTCGGCTCGGTCCGGGCTGTGCCGCAGGTGCTGCTGGACGCCGGCTACGCGTTCCACGACCGCGACATCACCGCTCTGCTCAGGCAGGCCGTCAACCGCGAACGCTGACAAACGCGACGCGCCAGGCGCCGTCCACCCGGCGCAGCTCCAGCATCCGTTCTGCCGGACGGTCGACCGGCATCGGCCAGCACTGTCGGCGGCCCACAACCCAGCCGCCGCCGACCCGATCGACCACGACGATCCGGAGTACGCCGTCCCGGCTGACCAGCAGCCGCAGCGAGAACACCTGCATCCTCAGTCCGTGCACCCGCAGCCCGTGGGCGGTGTACTCACGAAGCAACCGGACGTCCGCCGACCCGGCGCTCGACGACAGCACATACAGCGACCGCAGGGTCCCTGGCTCCCCCGCCGAGTACGCCGCAGCCCGACGACCGTCCCACGCCGTCAGCACCCGAACTGCCTCGCCGAGGCTCGACGCCGGACGCGGACTCGGAGAGGGCGAAGGAGAACGCGGTCCGGCAGCGCCGACGAGGCTCGCGACGAGAAAGACCGGCACGCTCGCCAGCGACGCGGTCACAGAGGGCGTCATGGCGCCCACTCTTGCCAATCGGCAAGCCGGACGTCGCCCGATATCCACAGGCCGCGGGTAACCTCGGACCGTGAGCAGTCCGCGGTTTCGCATCCTCGGCTTCGGCGACCGTGCGGTCGAATATCGGACGGCCTGGGACGTCCAGCGCGCAGTGCATGCCGAGGTCGTGGCGGGCGGTCCGGACCGCGTGCTGCTGCTCGAACACCCGCCGGTGTTCACCTGCGGCAGGCGCACTGACGATCAGGAGAAGCCGCTCGACCCCGGCGCCGCGGCGGTCATCGACGTCGACCGGGGGGGCAAGATCACCTTTCACGGCCCCGGCCAGCTGGTGGGCTACCCGATCGTGCGGCTGCCCGACCATGTCCTGGTCGTCGACTACGTACGCCGCATCGAGGAGGCCCTGCTCCGGACCTGTGCCGATCTCGGAGTGGCTGGTGCCCGAGTCCCCGGTCGCACCGGGGTGTGGGTGGCCGCCGACAGTCGCGGACCCGAACGCAAGATCGCCGCTCTGGGCATCCGGGTCAGCCGCGGCGTCACCATGCACGGGTTTGCACTCAACTGTGACGTCGACCTCGGTTGGTACGACCGGTTCGTCCCCTGCGGGATCTCCGACGCCGGAGTCACCTCGCTCTCGGCCGAGCTGGACCGTGATGTCGCCGTCCCCGAAGCTGCTCCGGTGGTGCAACGGCATGTTGCCGAGCTGCTCGCATGGACGCCGTACGACGCCACGCCGGACTACCCGCCGAAGCCGGAGCCGGGTCGGCGTACCGCCTCGAACATGCGGGTCCCGGTGCTCAACCCGATGGGCTGATCCTCCGGCGTAGACTTGGGCAACGTGACCCAAGCTCTTGACCGGACCGTCTCCGCCGACCCCACGGGACGCAAGCTGCTGCGGCTGGAGGTGCGCAACGCCGAGGTCCCGATCGAGCGCAAGCCGGCCTGGATAAAGACCCGAGCCACGATGGGCCCGCAGTACCGCGAGCTCCAGGAGCTGGTGAAGTCCGAGGGTCTGCACACCGTCTGCCAGGCCGCGGGCTGCCCGAACATCTTCGAGTGCTGGGAGGACCGCGAGGCGACCTTCCTCATCGGCGGCGACCAGTGCACCCGCCGGTGTGACTTCTGCCAGATCGACACTGGCCGCCCGAAGCCGCTGGACCGAGACGAGCCGCGACGGGTGGCCGAGTCGGTGCAGCAGATGGGCCTGCGCTACGCCACGATCACCGGTGTTGCCCGCGACGACCTGCCCGATGGCGGCGCCTGGCTGTACGCCGAGACCGTGCGCGCGATCCACCAGCTGAATCCGGACACCGGCGTGGAGAACCTCATCCCCGACTTCGGTGGCCGGCCCGAGCAGCTCCTCGAGGTGTTCGAGTCACGGCCCGAGGTTCTGGCCCACAACGTCGAGACCGTACCCCGGATCTTCAAACGGATCCGGCCGGCGTTTCGCTATGACCGGTCGATGGACGTGCTCACCGCGGCGCGTGACTTCGGGCTGGTCACCAAGTCGAACCTCATCCTCGGCATGGGCGAGACCCGGGCCGAGGTCTCCCAGGCGTTGCTCGACCTGTTTGCAGCCGGCTGCGAGCTGGTCACCATCACCCAGTACCTCCGTCCGTCCCCTCGCCACCACCCGGTGGAGCGGTGGGTCAAGCCCGAGGAGTTCGTCGAGCTGAGCCAGGAGGCCGAGGAGATCGGCTTCGCCGGGGTGATGAGCGGCCCGCTGGTGCGCTCCTCGTACCGCGCCGGGCGGCTGTACCGCCAAGCGCTCCAGGCCCGGGCCGGCACGCCCTGTTGATCTGCGAGACTTGACGCATGGCCAAGCAACGCTCCGGACCGGCTTCGAAGAAAGCCGTCGCTTCGAAGAAGGACGCCGCGAAGCCCCGCAGGATTGCCCAGATCCGGCAGAGCTACCGAGTTACCAAGGGGCAGGACCCGAAGATCGGGTGGATTCTGCTCGGGGTGTTCCTGGTGCCAGCGTTGGCTGCCTTCGCGGTCGCCTGGCTGGTGTTGAAGGCCCCCGTCTTCGGGGCGCTTTTCGGGGTGTTGCTGGGCTTCCTGGCGGTGCTGATCGTCTTCGGCCGACGGGCCCAACGCGCCGCACTCAAGGAGATCGAGGGCAAGCCCGGGGCTGCGGCGGCCGCGCTGGGCCTACTCCGGCGCGGCTGGCACACCGACCCGGCAATCGGCTTCACCAAGCAGCAGGATGTGGTGCATCGGCTCGTAGGGCCGCCCGGAATCATCCTGATCGGCGAGGGCAACGTGAACCGGTTGCGCCCGCTGATGTCCAGCGAGCGGCGCAAGCACGAACGCGTCGTCAGCGAGACCCCGATCCACGAGGTGGTCGTGGGTGACCATCCCGGCGAGGTGCCGCTGAACAAGCTCGCCCGACATGTCACCAAGCTCGGCCGGAAGCTCAAGCCGGCCCAGATGACCGACGTACTCCAGCGGCTCAAGGCCCTGGACGCCAACCGGCCCCCGATACCCATGCCCAAGGGGCCGGTTCCCACCTCCATGCACGGCGCCCGCCAGAACCTTCGCGGCCGCTGACGGGGCGACCTGCCTACTGGTTGCCCATCGACGGCGCGGGGGCGGCCTCCGAAGCGGGCGGTGCGGTGACCATGACTCCTCCCCCAGCCCGTGACGAACAGATCTGTAGGTGAGCGACGCACGCGCCCTGGCACACGCCGGCACCTGCCCTGCGCGCATGCACGTCACGTGTAGAAGTACGGGTCGAGCACGCCGACTCGGATGACCGAGTCGACCGGCAGCCCGTTTCTCTCGGCGGCCCGGCGGATCGCGTCCGCGTCCGGCCCGTCGTAGATGCAGAAGGTCTTCTTCTTGTCCTCGGTCACATAGGAGTGCACCCAGGTGACGCCCACCTCGGCGTTGCGTCCGACCACGCCCAGGCACGCCTCGGCGCCGTCGGCGTTGACCGGGATGTTGAGGCCGTCGGGGAAGGTTCGCTCCACCATGAATCGTGCCATCGTCGTACTCCTGTCATCTGGCCCCTCCGGTGAGGGACGTGACGGCAACGTAGGCCGGCGCGATACTCGCTGGGATCGGTAAGAATTGCCCATGTTGGAGATGCCTAGGTCACGTTGGTGTGTTCGGCGACGGTCGCCGCCTCGGCCCGGGTGCGGACGCCTAGCTTGCCGATCACCGAAGAGACGTGGTGGTGCACGGTTCGCTCGGAGATCACCAAAGACTCCGCGATCTCGGCGTTGGTACGCCGCGCCACGATCAGGTCGAGCACCTCGGCCTCTCGGGCGGTCAGCCCGAACGGATGGACCGCGGTCCCCCGCCGGGGAGCCCGCGCTCCCAGGCCGGCGAGCACGCGACGGGCGATCCGCGCCGCGGGCGTCGCACCAAGAAGCTCGAGTACATTCAGCGCCTCAGTCACCTGGCTCCGAGCGCCGGCGAGCAGTTCGATCGCGGCCTCGTAGGGGCTGTCGAGGGCGAGCCAAAGGTCCGCGGCCGCGCGCACCGGCAGGCGCGCCGCCCGGGCGAAGGGACCCGTCGCCGCTGGGGGGGGAGGCCGGTCCGGGTGGGTGCGACGTAGCCACCAGGCAATCTCGGCGACGCACAAGAAGTCCGACCGGGCCAGCGCTTCGGCCTCGGCTGCCACGAGCTCTGGCTCGATCTCTGCGATCGCGCCCGCGAGCCAGGCACGCTCAGCGCGCACGAGAAGCGTCGGCACCATCCGTTGCGGCTCGTCGAGCACGGAACCCACCGAGACGAACTCGGCCAGCAGCGAGCGGGTCAGCTCCCCACGCCGGAGGGTGATGAGGACGAGCGGATGTGAGGCAACGAAGCGGTGGATCGTGTTCAGGGTCGGACGAAGGTAGAGGGCGTTGGCCACCTCGTACGCCGCGCTCCAGGCACCGCGGTTGAGCAGGACCATCGCCCGGGTGGCCTCGAGGTAGCGCCACTGGAGATCGAGGTCGCGCGCTGCGCAGTAGTCGAGGGCCGGGCCCAGGTGACGCTCGATAAGGGAGTTGTCGCGCCGCAGGGTCGCCGAGAAGGTGATGTTCACCATCGCGCGGGCGGCATGGTCCTCCCACCCGGCCGCCAGCGCCAGTGACAGGCTCTCCTCGACGAGGTCCAGCCCCGTTGGGTCTCCGGTGCATCCTCGGGCCAGGCCGATGTTGTTCAGCGCATGCACCCGTGCCTCGAGGTCCCCCACCGCGGTCGCGACCTGCAGCGCCTCGTTCCCCGCGGCGATCGCCTCCGGATACGCGTTTCGCAGCATCAGCAGCTGAGAACGGTTGCTCAGTGCCTTCGCCAGGGCCGGTGTGGGTCCCAACGGACGGACCATCTCGATCGCCAGGTCGCCGTACTCACGGGCGCGCTCGATCTGACCGGCGTACCAGCACATCCGGGAGAGCCACCGCAGGTTGTCACAGCCGGCGACGGTGTCATTGAGCTGCTCGCGCAGTGCGAGGGCCAGCCGGCGTTCCTCGATCGCCTCATCGAGCGCGGAGGTGAGGTGCAGCTCGTAGGACAGAGCCTCGCGGAGCTCGGCCAGACGTATCGGCTCCAGCCGGCCACTGTGGCTGAGCGCCAGCCGGTACTGGCGTGCCGCCTCACGGTGCCCGCCGAGGAGAGCCGCGCGCTCGGCCGCGGCAGGCGCGAACCGCTGGACGGCAACGGTGTCGCCGCATCCGGCGGCGTGGACCGAGAGCCGCGCGAGCATGTCCGGATCGTCCTCCTCGCGCAGGAGATCGAGGACCTCCGCGTGAAGACCGGCGAGGCGCTGCGGCCTGAGCACCCCGAGCACCGCCTGCCGCGCGAGCTCGTGCCGGAACAAGTAGTGCGGTGGCTCGAACTGGAGCAGGCCGCGCGCGACGCACTCATCGACCGCCCCGGCCCGCACGCCCTGCATGGCCAGCAGCACCCGAGGTTCGGAGCGAAGTCCGACCACCGCCGCGGCCTCGAGCGCGTGAAGCGCGGCCGGGCCCAGCCGCGCGCAGCGTGCCATCACCGCGTCGGTGAGCCCGACGGGCACACCATCGTCGCCACTGGCCAGCACCTCGCTGACGAACAGCGCGTTCCCCTCGGTGCGCCGATGGAGCTCCTCGGGGTCGACCCGGTGGCCTGCGGCGAGGATGCCTACTTCCTCCGGAGTGAGCGGGGGGACCTTCACCTGCGCTACCCCAGGCAGTCGGCCGATGTCGCCCAGGAGGACCCGCGTCGGATGGGTGCCCCCGATCTCGTCGTCGCGATAGGTCGCCACCACCAGCAGTCGCAGAGTCTCGATCCTCCGGGCGAGGAAGCCGAGCAGGTCGAGGATGAGCTCGTCGGCCCAGTGAACGTCCTCGAAGACGGCGATACGAGGGTGTTGGCCCGCGGTCATCGCAGTCATCGCGGCATCGAGCAACCCGGCGTGACGCCCCTCGGCGAGGGCCGAGGCAAGCGGTTCGCCGAGGCGCTGGGCCATGTCGAGCAGTGGACCCGCTGGTCGCGGTGTGGTCAGCGGCTCACAAAGCCCGCGGACGATGCTCGCCCGTTGCGACGTGGAGTCGGACAGCACCCGGACCAGCGTCGACTTCCCCGCTCCGGCCTCGCCGCCGACGAGCACAAGGCGCCCAGTACCCGACGCGACAGCCTCGAACGCGTCGAGGAGCTGGCCGACCAGTGCCCGTCGCGGAAGTGTCCCCACGGGGGCAGTATGCCGCTCAGATGCGGTAGGCCGCCGCGTCGGTCGCCAGGTCGTGCAGCCCACGGCCGGTCTCGGACCGGAACACCAGCGGTGGGATGACCAGACACACCAGCAGGCTGCGCAGCAGTGCGGCGAGCAGGCTCAGCGGCCGGCCATTGGTGTGCAGCACCCGGATCCGGGTCATCAGTTGGCCGAACGAACCACCGACGAGCGCCGTACCGAGGCCGGCTTCGAACAAGAAGATGGCCAGCGGCAGCCATCCTGCGCCGCGGTCGTGGCTGTACCGGTGTCCGCCGAGCAGGGCCACGGCGACCAGCGTGCACGCCGTCCAGTCGATCACCAGGGCCACGATGCGGCGTGGCCAGCTCGCATAGTCGGGCATCGTTGGACCC
Organism: Actinomycetota bacterium; assembly: GCA_030947625.1. Taxonomy (GTDB): domain Bacteria; phylum Actinomycetota; class Actinomycetes; order Propionibacteriales; family Nocardioidaceae; genus Marmoricola. The sequence continues at coordinate 977 of JALZBH010000011.1, read as the reverse complement.
TAGCGACGATGTCCGCGGGGGCAGCGGTCGGGCAGGTGTAACACGGGGGAAACACACCGGATACGGTCGTTTAACCGCCCCCGCGTACGTTGCTTATATTGCGATGCACGGTGAGGTCGCGGCACGACTGACCACCTGATCCCGGTCGCCCGTCCGAAGCGGCCAAGGAGGACGAATGTTCCAGAACAGCGACGAGCTTCTGAAGTACCTCAAGGATGAAGACATCGAGATGGTCGACGTCCGGTTCTGCGACCTGCCCGGTGTCATGCAGCACTTCACCGTCCCGGTGTCCTCCTTCGACCAGACGGTCTTCGACGACGGAGTGAACTTCGACGGCTCCTCGATCCGAGGCTTCCAGGCGATCCATGAGTCGGACATGTCGTTGTTCCCCGACCCGACCACGGCCTATCTCGACCCGTTCCGCACGTGCAAGACACTGGTGGTGAACTTCTTCATCCACGACCCGCTGACCGGCGAGGCGTACTCCCGGGACCCGCGCAACATCGCTCGCAAGGCCCAGGCGTACCTGAAGAGCACCGGAATCGCCGACACGGCGTACTTCGCCCCCGAAGCCGAGTTCTACGTCTTCGACTCGGTCCGCTTCGAGACCAAGCAGAACGCCGGGTACTACCACATCGACTCCGAGGCCGGTGCTTGGAACTCCGGGTCGGAAGCCGACAACCGCGGCTACAAGGTCAAGTACAAGGGCGGCTACTTCCCGGTGGCGCCGTACGACCACTTCGGCGACCTGCGCGACGAGATCGTGAAGGAGCTCGAGATCAGCGGGCTGCAGGTCGAGCGCGCTCACCACGAGGTCGGTACGGCGGGCCAGGCAGAGATCAACTACCGCTTCGACGAGCTGCTCAAGGCCGCCGACGACGTGATGAAGTTCAAGTACATGGTCAAGAACGTGGCCTGGCGCAACGGCAAGACGGCAACGTTCATGCCCAAGCCGATCTTCGGTGACAACGGCTCGG
>JALZBH010000060.1 GCA_030947625.1 Actinomycetota bacterium | reverse complement strand
CACCGTGCACGCCGTCGGCACTGGCTCGACGCAACAGTGCTCGCAACCGAGCCAGCAGCTCCTCGAGGGCGAACGGTTTGGTGAGGTAGTCGTCGGCACCGGCATCGAGACCCTCGACCCGGTCACCGACCGCGTCCCGGGCGGTCAGCACCAGGATCGGTACGTCGTTGCCCACCGAACGCAGCGCCCGAGTGGTCTCCAAACCGTCGAGCCGAGGCATCATCACGTCCATCACCACGGCGTCGGGCGCCCACCCGCTGATGCCGGCCAGCGCCTCGGCTCCGTCCGCGGCCAGCGAGACGTCGTACCCGTTGAACTCCAGGGAACGTCGCAGCGACTCGCGCACTGCCCGGTCGTCATCGACGACGAGCACATGGAGCTTGGTGGGCGTGGCGGTCACCTTCCCAGCCTGCCACCAACGCCTGAGACCGCGCTGAAAACTCATCGCATCCGCGTCGCTGCCTGGCCAGCAAGGGCGCCGTAACGGCCGCCAAAGCTGGCGGCATGCACCAGCAGGGGGAAGAGCTGGTGCAACGGCTGGCGCTCCTCCCAGCCCTCGGCAAGTGGCGCACTCTCCTGGGCAACCTCCCGATAGGCATCGACCGCACGAGACAGGTAGGGCAGGCCGAACAGCGTCAACATCGCCAGGTCGGTCTCGCGGTGTCCGCCGTACGCGGCGGGGTCGAGGAGCACTCCGCCGTGCTCCGCGGACCACACCACGTTGCCCGACCAGAGGTCGCCGTGAACGCGGGCGGGAGGTTCGTCGGGACCCGCCAGCGAGACGATCCGGCGGACGACGCCCTCGACGGCGTCTGCGTCGCCGGCCTCGATGTTGCCTCGGTCGCGGGCCAGCTTGAGGTACGGCAAAATCCGCCGGGTCGCGAAGAACTCTGGCCAGGTTGGCGCCGTCCCGTTCGGCATCGGGAGTACGCCGATGTAGCCCTCTTGGTCGGCACCGAAACAGTCCGCACCGCTGGCATGCAGCGCCGCGAGCGCCCGCCCGAACTCGGCGGCCGCCTCCGGGGTCGGCCGGGTCGGCTCGACCCAGGCCAGCACCAGGCAGTCGGTCTGAACGCCCCAGACCTCGGGCAGGTGCACCGCCTCGGCTGCCGCGAGCCAGCTCAGGCCGCGCGCCTCGGCTGCGAAGAAGCCCTCGGGCGCGTGGGGGTGGGTCTTCATCAGGGCAGAGCGGCCGTCGCTCAGCCTGAGCCGGGTGGCGGTACAGATATCCCCCCCGGCAACGGGAGCGGTCGCCACCACGGCAGCACCGAGAAGCGCCTCGGCGCGTTCCGCGATCGTCCGGCTGCGGGCCATGGCCCCACCTTGCCGCTCCCGGTCTGGTCTGGCTAGCCGCTCCGGCTAGCCAGAGCGGCCCAGATGGGCCAGCAGGACTACTCCGGGATCGGTGAGGCTGGCGGGCAGCAACGGTTCGGCGAAACGGCCCGGTCGGTCGGCGTCGGCGACCAGATCCAGCGCAACGTCGTACAGCTCGACGGCCAGGCGAGGTGGGAGCCGCCGGTCCTGGCCACACGCCCGAGCAACGTCCCAGCCGTGGACCGCGATCTCGAGAGCGCCCGCCACAGCCACCATCGGCGTACCCAGCCACGTGTCGCCGATCAGCACCTCCGCGCGTGGGGTCGTTGCCCAGGTGGTCAGCAGCGAACAGGCCCGTGCGCGCAGGGTCTCGACCAGCCAGCGGGCCTCCCCGCTGACGTCCAGTGGACCTGGCACGAGTCCGACGTACCCGACGCCGGCGGCGTCACCGAAGGCCTGCAAGGCGTCGTCCATGTGCACCAGCAGTGTGCGCAGGTCCCAGACGGCACAGGGTGTCGGCGCCCCGAGGGCATCGTCGTCGACGAGTGCCAGGCTGCTCCGGGTGTAGTCGACGGCCCGGCCGAGGAGCTCCACCGCGGAGGCGGTCGAGGTAGACAACGAACTTAGCCGGAGTACGACGCCGGCAGCTGAGCTGGCAGTCCGAACTTCGCGAACAACGCCGTGTCGAAGAACGCAGCAACGTGGTCGACCCGGTCGTCCTTGAGGGAGAGGACCTGCAGCTGCCATGGCTCGAAGTGACCGTCGGCGGTGCGCATGTACAGCCCGAAAGCGGGCTGACCGTTGGCCGTCGTCTCGATCATCGGCATGTCGTGACAACCGCCTGGGCACTGGGTCGCCACCAGCTCTCCGATCGTCTCCGCGCCGACGTACCAGCTGGTGAACGGCGGCATCTCCCAGACCGCGTCGCAGGTCAGCAGGCCGACCAGTGCGGTGACGTCCTTCTCCCAGAACGCGCTCACGTAGCGGTCGAGAAGGGTGCGCTGGTCCGAAGTGAGGTCATCGGTGAGCGTCGCCTCGCGCGGGCTCGCCTCGGCCAGCCGAGCATGAGCACGCTGCAGAGCGCTGTTCACCGCCACCGTGGTGGTCCCGAGCGCCTCAGCCACCTCGCTGGCCCGCCAACGGAGTACGTCACGCAGGATCAGCACCGCTCGTTGCCGAGCAGGCAGATGCTGCAACGCCGCAACGAAGGCGAGCCGGATCGTGTCCCGGTTTGCCACCACGGTCGCCGGATCAACGTTGCCCGGCTCGACGGCCGAGTCCGGCACCGGCTCGAGCCACGGGACCTCATGGCTTTCGAGGAGGTCATCGGCCGGTCGGGCGTCGGACGTGCCGAGCCCGGTGGGCATCGGGCGGCGCTGCTTGCCCTCCAGGGCGGTCAGGCAGACGTTGGTGGCGATTCGATGCAGCCAGGTGCGCACCGTCGACCGGCCCTCGAAGCCGTCGTAGGCCCGCCAGGCTCGCAGGTAGGTCTCCTGGACGAGATCCTCGGCGTCGGAGACCGAGCCGGTCATCCGGTAGCAGTGCGCCATCAGCTCGCGCCGGTATCCCTCGGCGACCTCGGGAAATCCGTCGGCGTTCCCCGGTCGCTCGGACACGACGGACTGCTCTGCCATCTCGCCCCACCTGCCTATGAGTCTCGGCACTCTCGCGGGAGTCTTGCAGCATGTTGACCGGCGGACCCAGCGGAACTCATCGATCGCCGTGCCGGAGCCGGAGCTGAAGGGCCTCGAGGAGGGCGTGTGAGGTGCGCTCGACAACCGCCAGTACGTCGCGGAACCCACTCTCGGCACCGGTCCATGGGTCCGGCACATCGAGGTCGTCGGCTGCGAGCGGGTCGAAGGAGCGGTACATCCGCAGCCGGCCGGCATCGTGCTGCGGCGTCACGGCCCGGATGCCGGCGAGGTTGTCGGAGTCCATCGCCAGCAGCAGGTCGCGGTCGGACCAGCTGTGGTCGAGACGCTGGGCGCGGTGCGCGGACGGGTCGTAGCCGGCCGCAAGCAGGGTCGCGGCGGCCCGTCGGTCCATCGGCTCACCGGTGTGCCAGCCGCCGGTCCCGCAGCTGGTCACCTCGACAAGCCTTGCCATTCCGGCCCGGTCGATCAGGCTGGCCAGGACTACCGCCGCCATCGGCGAGCGGCAGATGTTGCCCAGGCAGACGATCCCGATGCGGTACGGCGTACCTCGGGGGGCGGGAAGGTCGCTCACCGGTCGCGGTCGGGGAGCAGTGCCTCGATGATCATCGACGCGAGAGCGATGACGATCCCACCGAGTACGGCGGTCAAGAAGCCGTCCACGCGAAAGCCGAGCCCGAACCAGCCGGCGACTGTGCCGGTGAGCAGCAGCAGCAAGGCGTTGATCACCAGCAGGAACAGGCCCAGCGTGAGAATGATGAACGGAAACGCCAAGAACTTGACCACGGGCTTCACGACCGCGCTGATCGCGCCGAAGATCCCACCCACGATCACCAGCGTGAGCAGCCGGCGGCCGGTGTGCTGGTCGGTGAGGCCGATGCCCGGAAGCAGCCAGACCGCCGCACCCAGGGCAACCGCGTGGCCGACCAGCCAGATCAGGAACTTCATGGCACCAATGTAGGGATGCCCTGTTGATCCGGCGGTCCCGCCCAGGGCACGGCTTTCCCAGGTGAGGAACCCGAACTTCCTCTCCACACAATGCGCAATGCGTGGAGTGACGGTTCGGCCACGTCGAGATCCACGACGTCGCCCGTGAGCCCGACTCCGTGCGAGCGGAGATCGGAGCCACCGGTCGGTTCTCCGCGGTGGACGACGGCCACCTACTCCGGTGGGATGCGTCGCCGGCTCGACCTGGCCATGACCTGGTCTACCGGCCACGGATAGCTTCCTCGACGAGCCCACCACCGGGCGTTCGCCGTCGTCATGGACGGCTCCGTCGACTTCTTCGGCAGCTTCTGGTCAAGGCCACCGTCCGTCGTCACCTGGGCAAGCACCCTGGCGACATCGTCACCGTGCATCTCGACCTACGACTGAAGTAGCAAGCGTCTCGACCATCGAGGCCTGGGCCCCCAGCAGGTGCCGATCGAGCTCGGCGACGGCCTCGTCGAGCCGACCCGACGTCAGCAGGTCGACGAGTGCAGCGTGGGTGTGCACCTGCTCGCGCATGTTGCGCCGGGTGCGGTCGACCCGGGCCAGGGCCAGGCGCACCTCGGCGTACAACGAGTCGGCTACCGAAACCAACCTGGGCGACTCGGTGAGCGCAGCGACGGCCCGGTGGATGTTCAGATGTGCGGCGGTCAGGTCGACCGTGCCGCCGCGGCCCCGAGCGAGCCGGGTGTAGTCGGCAAGAGCGGTGAGTACGGCGTCCCGGGACTCCTGGCTCGCAGCCGCCCAGGACCGTACCCCGGCAGTCTCGACCACGACTCGGGCGTGGCAGACGTCGGCGATCGCGACGGCATCGAGCTGGCGCACCTGGGTGCCGCGGTTCGGGACTCGGTCGGCCAGCCCCTCGGCCACGAGCATGCCGAGCGCCTCCCGCACGGTGGACCGGCTGATCCCCAGTGAGGCCGCCAGCGCGACCTCGCGCAGTGGCGTCCCCGGTTCGAGCTCGCCGTCGAACAGCGCGCGTCGCAGCTCTTCGGCGGCCCGATCGACGGTCGTGACCGGCTCGAGACGAAGGCGGGCGTAGGCGTCGGGCATCACGCTGATTGTCCGACAGAACTTGCAATCGGCAAAGTCTGCCAGCACACTAAGATTGTCTGACAATCTGGCAATCCACAATGCTTCCGATCGAGGTGACCCGCGAGGATGTCCAGCGCCACTGCCGTTTTCGACGCCCCTTCCCGGGTCCTTCCCTGGGGACACCGCTACCTGATGGTTGAGCCGAACCACTTCCGGGTCGACTACGCGATCAACCCGTTCATGCGCACCACCGACCAGCCGGACCCGCGTCGCGCACGTGAGCAGTGGCTGGGGATCGTTGCCGCGATCCAGACGGCGGGGGGACGAGTCGAGGTGCTTCCGCAGCTGCCAACGGCCCCGGACATGGTCTATGCCATGAACCTCGGCCTGCCGTTGGGGGGCCGTGTGGTCCTCTCACACATGCGGTACGCCGAGCGCCGGATGGAGACACCGGCTGCCGCCACCTGGTTCGGCGAACGTGGCTACACCTGCACGCGCACTGGCGGCGACGGCATCGGCGCGCACTTCGAGGCCGGCGACGCCTTCGCCTGGCGTGGCGAGCTGTTGACCGGGTTCGGCCCGAGAACTGAGGAGCTGGCGCTCAAGCACCTGGCCACCGAGCTCGGCGTCGGCGTGCGGGGCGTGCAGATCGTCCATCCGCGGATGTACCACCTCGACCTGGCGTTCTGCCCGCTCGACGAGGACCGGGCCATGGTCTGTCCGGCCGCGTTCGACGAGCCATCCGCTTGCGCCCTGCTCGACTTGGTACCCGACCCGCTAGTGCTCACCGAGGAGGAGGCGCTGACATTCTGCGCCAACTCCATCGTGATCGGTACGACGATCTTGATGCCGGCCTGCCCCCGGCGAGTCCGGACCCGGCTCGAGCAATGGGGCTTCGACGTGGTCGTCCTCGACTGCTCGGAGTTCCTCAAGGCCGGTGGCGCGATCCGGTGCCTGACCAACCCCCTCGACGTACGGCTGGGGCGCGATCTGGAGCCGCTCGACGGAGGGCTCGTCCGGCTCCCGTGAGCTTCTAGGTGATCGCGGGAGGCTCCATCTGCGGGTGGGGTGCCCGTGCCGACTGGGCGATGAGGATGCCCGCGACCACGGCAAAGCAGCCGACAACCGCGACCGGGCCCAGTGACTCTCCGAACCACCACCAGCCCAGAGCAGCGACCCCGATCGGCTCCAGCATGGCGATCATCGTCACGGTCGTTGCCCGCACGAACGACAAGGCGAAGAGCTCGGCGAAGAACGGCATCACCGTGCCCAGCACGACCGACCAGGCCAGCACCAGCCACAGCGGCACCGAGAAGCCGTCCAGCGTGCCGAGCATGTCCACCGAGAGGCCCAGGTGTCCCTCGAAGGCGACAATCGGCTGGACCACATTGAGCGCCACGGCGGCGGTGCCGAACGACCACAAGATCACCCGCAGTGGGTCGATGGCGGTGACGCCCGCCTCGCCGATCAGGAAGTAGCAGGCGAAACACACCGCCGCGAGCACGCCCGCCGCGATGCCCATCGTGTCGAGCTCTGCCCCCCGCCAGACCTGGGTAGCCATGGCCAGCCCGGTGACGGCGAGAGCCAGGCCGAGCCACAGCCGAGGCCGGACCTGCTCGCCTTGCACCAGCCGAGCCCACAGCGCGACGATGACCGGCGCCTGGTACTCCAGCAGCAACGCCATGGCGACGGGTAGCCGATCGATCGCAACGAAGTAGGCCCACTGCAGCGCGGCAACGCCGATCAGGCCGAGGAGGACCACAAGAACGAGCGTCCGGCCGCGTGGCGGTCGCAACGCCGTACGCCGGAACAGCAGTGCCGCGACCAACAGCGCGAGGAACGTGAACGTGACCCTGACCGTGGTCAGCGTGGCCGGGTCGACGCCGTGCCGGAGGGCCACCCGGGACATGCCCGCGTTCAGGATGAACAGCACCGCAGCAAACACCACCAGGCCGATGCCGAGGGCGGGTCTGCGGGTCACCCAACAGACAATATGGTGAGCGGGTGAGCACCGACTCTCCGCGTCCGCGCGCCGTCATCGACGGCATCCCGGCATACGTCCCGGGCAAGCCGCCGACACCACGGCCCGGCCTGACCACCTACAAGCTGTCCTCGAACGAGAACCCCTACCCGCCGCTTCCAGCAATGCAAGCTGCAGTCGAACGCGCCGCCCAGGCGATGAACCGATACCCCGACATGGGCAGTACGGCGCTCTTCGCCGCACTTGCCGAAAGGTTCGGCGTTCCCGTCGAACACCTCGCGGCGGGCACCGGCTCGGTTGCCGTCCTCTACCACCTGCTCCAAGCCTTCTGTGATCCCGGTGACGAGGTCGTCTATGCCTGGCGTTCGTTCGAGGCCTACCCGATCGCCGCGTCGGTCACCGGTGCCCGCTCGGTGCAGGTGCCGCTGACGACCGACGCTCGCCACGACCTCGACGCGATGGCAGCTGCGATTACCGACCGGACCAAGGTGGTGATCGTGTGTACGCCGAACAACCCGACCGGGCCCGCGGTCACGCACACCGAGCTGGCTGCTTTCCTCGACCGGGTCCCTGGCCGGGTCGTGGTGGTCGTCGACGAGGCCTACCGCGAGTTCGTCCGGGCAGACGACCAGGCCGATGCGTTGGCGTTGTACCACGAGCGCGAGAACGTCGTCGTCATGCGGACCTTCGCGAAGGCCTATGGCCTGGCCGGCCTCCGCGTCGGGTACGTCGTCGCGCCCGAGCCCATCGCGGCCGCGGTGCGTGCCTGTGCGCTGCCTTTCGGGGTGTCCTCGGTCGCCCAGGCGGCCGCGATCGCCGGTTTGGAGCACGAAGCAGAGCTGCTCGAGCGGGTCGACGCGATCGTCGAGGAGCGTGACCGGGTGTTGGCCGGTTTGGGTGAGCAAGGCTGGGAGCTTCCGGATGCCCAGGGCAACTTCGTGTGGTTCCGGCTTGACGAGCAAACCACGGAGTTCGCTGCAGCGGCCGAGGAAGCCGGGATCATCGTCCGTCCGTTCGCCGGCGAGGGTGCCCGGGTGAGCGTCGGCGAGCCCGAGGCCAACGACCTACTCCTCCAGGTCGCTCAAGCCTTTGCCCCCCGGCCGTAAGCACGCCGACCCGGCTCTTACGTGCGGGAAAAGTACGCCGACCCGGCTCTTACGTGCAGGAAAAGTACGCCCACCCGGCTCTTACGTGCACCGTTTTGCAACTTGACGCACTCAACGAGGCGGGGTGAGCTCTGCCACCGGCGCCTGAGTGGGCCGGTCCAGATCGCGCCACTGGGGTTGCAAGGCCGGAACCATCGTCACCAGGAGGTACGCCGTACCCACGGCCAACAACGCCGGAGACAAGCCGATCCCGGTGACGAGGACGCCCCCGAGCAGGCCGCCGAACGGGATCAACGACCAGCACAAAGCGGTGTTCAGCGAGCTGACCCGCCCCATCATCGGCTCGGGAATGCGCTCGAAGATCACCGCACCCAGGATCGGGTTGATGAACCCCGACGCGACGCCGCCTACCACGGCTACCGCAAGCACCAGCCACAGTGGCGCCCCCACCGCGAGCACTGCGAACTTGGGGAACCCCGCGACGAGGAAGGCGACCAGGTAGACCTTGAAGCGAGGCAGCCGCGCTGCCCACGAGGCGGCCGCGACCGATCCGAGGATCGAGGCACCGCTGAAGACCGCGAAGAGTACGCCGACCGCGGCGACGCCGTATCCCGTGTGCCTGGCCCACACCGGCACCAACAGCACGGTGAACGACTGGTCGAGCAGGTTCGTGATCGCGACCATGACGCAGATGCCAACCAGGACCGTGTCCTGGCGCAGGAAGTTCCAGCCCTCGCGCAGCTCGGTGACGTACGACGCCCGCGATCCCTCCGCAGCAACCGGCTGACGCCGACGCAACCCACGCGTGGTCATCAACAAGATCACGCCCGACAGCGCGAACGAAGCGGCGTCCACGGCGATCGCGTTGGCCGCGCCGATCAACGCGACCAGGCCACCGGCGAAGGCAGCGCCGGTCATCGAGGCCGTCCGTTCGACGGCGGAGGCGAGGCCGGTCGCACGCTCCATCGGTATCCCGGCGGTGTCGACCAGCTGCGGAACCATCGCGTTCTTCGCCCCGTCGCCGGGACCGCGCAGCGCTCCGGCCACAGCGACCAGGCCGAGCAACGTTGGGAACCTCAGCATCCCGAGCGCGTGCAGCAGCGGGACGGCGCCGACGGCGAGCACGCTCAGCAGGTCGCACGCGATCGCCACCCGCCTGGCGCCGACCCGGTCCATCAGCGGCCCGGCGGCCGCCTTGGTCGTGACCAGCGGGGCCATCTCACAGAACGCGACCAACCCGGTCTGGGTGGCCGAGCCGGTTGTAGTGAGCACGAACCATGGGATCGCGATCATCGAGATCCGAGTTCCGGTCAGCGAGATCGCATCGGCGCTCAGCCAGCCCAGTAGCGACAGCTGCCGCCGTACCGTGTTCACCGGGCCTGCGCCAGCACGCCCGGAAGGGGGAAGGCCTGCAGCTGTACGACGAAGTCGGCGGCGTCCTCGGTGTCGTCTTCATCGACCGCCGCGAGCACCTCGTGGAGCCGCTCGACAAGGGTCCGCGCCCGACGCGGGGTGAGCCGGACCCAGTAGTCGCTCACTGTCGAGGCGTCGCGCCACTCCTGGGGCAACAGCGCCTGCTCCTCGATGGCGCCCTGGAGCTGCTGGGTTTGCACGACGGCGACTGCCTGGATGTAGGCATCGAGAGTCTCGTGCCCAGCCGGGTCGGTGATCCGGGTGCGGTCGGTGAACGTCGACTGATGGGCAGCCTTCCACCAGCGATCCCGGCCGTTGCCGCGCTCGCTGTCCTCGACGACGAAGCCGTGCTGGGCGAGCTGGCGCAGGTGGTACGACGTGGCCCCGGTGTTGATGCCGAGTCGGGTGGCCAGCGCAGTCGCGGTGGCCGGCCCGTCGACTCGGAGCAGGCCCAGCATCCGGAGGCGCACCGGATGGCTGAGCGCCTTCAACGCGGCGGGAGTCCGGGTGATCGAGCTGAGTTCCACCCGTCCAAGATAGAACTGCAAATAACTCTTTGCAAACATTTCCTTGCGGTATGCCGAGCCGGCTCGGCTCCGGTGCACCGACATGTCAGGCTTGCCGGATGGCGGACAAAGTGAGGGGCCAGGCGACCTACGTCACCGAGGGCAAGGCTTTCGAGCGCGACATGGAGTACATCCCGGACCGGATCACTCGCGACGCACGCGACGGGTGGCCGGTCGAGCCTGGCCGGTACCGGCTCGTGGCAGCCGCCGCCTGCCCCTGGGCCAACCGCGCGATCATCGTCCGTGGACTGCTCGGGCTCGAAGAGGTGATCTCGATGGGCCTGTGCGGGCCGACCCACGACGAACGCTCGTGGACCTTCGACCTCGATCCCGGCGGGGTGGACCCGGTGCTTGGTTACGAGCGGCTGCAGCAGGCCTACTTCGCGCGCTATCCGGACTACCCGCGTGGCATCACCGTGCCGGCCATCGTCGACGTCGAGTCCAAGGCCGTGGTCACCAACGACTTTCCGTGGATCACCCATGACATGTTCTTCGAGTGGCGTGACTACCACCGCCTCGAGGCTCCGGACCTGTGGCCCGAGGACTCTCGCGAAGAGATGGAGCGGGTCATGCAGCGGGTGTTCACCGAGGTGAACAACGGCGTCTACCGGTGTGGCTTCGCCGGCTCTCAGGCAGCGTACGACGAGGCCTACGACCGGCTCTGGACATCGATGGACTGGCTCGAGGAGCGGCTCGCCGATCGCCGCTACCTGATGGGTCCGGCGATCACTGAGGCCGACGTGCGACTCTTCACCACGCTGGTCCGCTTCGACGCGGTCTACCACGGGCACTTCAAGTGCAACCGCAACAAGCTGTCCGAGATGCCGGCACTCTGGGCATACGCGCGGGACCTTTACTCCACGCCCGGTTTCGGAAACACCATCGACTTCGACCAGATCAAGCAGCACTACTACCGCTTGCACCGGCAGGTGAACCCCTCCGGCATCGTGCCCAAGGGTCCCCTGGCCGAGGCCTGGCTGACCCCGCACGGCCGCGAGCACGTCGGCTGAGACCTCGCCCCCGGCGACCGTCAAGGTCTGTCGCGGACCGAACCACTGCCCTACTGTTTGCGCAGACGACGCCGCTTTCGGCCGGTGAGTGGGAGGTAGCTGCCATGGTCACGACGGAGCCAGCCGCGATGGAGGGCAAAGGTCTCAAGCAGGGTGCGATCGGGCTCCTCGGCAGTATCGTCGTCGGCATTGCCTCCACGGCCCCGGCGTACAGCCTCGCGGCGAGCCTGGGCTACGTCGTGATCACCGCGAACGGCAACGGCATCGTGGGGGTCAAGGCACCGCTGATCATGGTGGTGGCGTTCATCCCGATGTACTTCATTGCGGTCGCCTACGCCGAGCTGAACAAGGCAGAGCCCGACTGCGGTACGACGTTCACCTGGGCCGCCCGGGCGTTCGGCACCCGCACCGGCTGGATGGGTGGCTGGGGGATCATCGCCGCGGACGTGATCGTGATGGCCAACCTGTCGCAGATCGCCGGGTCGTACTCGTTCGTCCTGGTCGGCGCGGACAGCCTGGCGGCGAGCACGTTCTGGAGCACGGTCGCCGGGATCGTCTGGATCATCATCATGACCTACATCTGCTACCGCGGGATCGAGATCTCGGTCCGGTTGCAGTACGCCCTGCTCGGGATCGAGGTAGCCACCCTGATCGCGTTTGCTCTCTTCGCACTGGTCAAGGTGTACACCGGCGGCGCACCTGTGGGGATCAAGCCGTCGCTGTCCTGGCTCTCGCCGTCAGGACTGACCCTGACCTCGATCGTGACCGCCACCTTGGTTGCGGTGTTCATCTACTGGGGCTGGGACACCGCGGTCGCCACCAACGAGGAGACAACCGACCCCG
>JALZBH010000059.1 GCA_030947625.1 Actinomycetota bacterium | reverse complement strand
CACTGCTCGTCGGCTGGTGGGTGCTGCTGCCGGTCCTGCTCGGTCTGCCGTTGCTGGTGTTCGGACTGCGCTGGTACCTGGCCCGGGCGAAGGACGGCTACCTGCGCGAGGGTGCGTCGTACTCGGTACTGAACGCCTCCCTCACCGAGACCGTCGAGGGCGCCCGCACAGTGGAGGCGCTGGGGCTCGAGGGGGAGCGGCTGCGGCGCATCGACCGCGACATCGCCGAGTCGTACGACGCCGAGCTCTACACGCTGGGTCTGCGCACCCGCTTCTTCCCGACCGTGGAGATCGCCTACCTGATCCCCACGGTGGCAACGCTGCTGTTCGGCGGCTGGCTCTACATCCACGGCCACGTCAGCATCGGCCAGGTCACCGCGGCCACGCTGTACGTGCAGATGCTGGTCGGCCCGGTGGACATCGTGGTCGGCGTCCTCGACGAGCTGCAGGTCGGGTCCGCCTCGCTCGCTCGTCTGCTCGGCGTGGCGCAGGTTCCGGACGACCGTACGCCGAGCGGCGAGCAGCCACACGACGAGAAGATCGACGCGGCCGACGTGCGGTTCGCCTACGTGGAGGGACGCGACGTGCTGCACGGCATCGACCTTTCCGTCGGTATCGGCGAACGGATCGCCATGGTCGGTCCATCGGGCGCCGGCAAGTCCACCCTCGGCCGGTTGCTGGCGGGCATTCACCCGCCGCGCACCGGCTCGGTGAGCGTGGGGGGCGTGGGGCTGACCGAGCTGCCGCTGACCGAGCTGCGCGGGCACGTCGCCCTCGTCACCCAGGAGCATCACGTCTTCGTCGGCACCCTGCGCGACAACCTGGCACTGGCCGTCGACGAGCCAGCCAGCGACGCCCAGCTGCTCGAGGCGCTGGACGCCGTGGACGCACTCGTCTGGGTCCAGGCACTGCCTGACGGGCTCGACACGGTGGTCGGCTCCGGGGGCCGCGGGCTGACCGCACCGCAGGCCCAGCAGGTCGCCCTCGCGCGGCTGGTCCTGGCCGACCCGCACACGCTGGTTCTCGACGAGGCGACGTCGTTGATCGACCCGCGGGCCGCCCGCCACCTCGAGCGTTCGCTGGCCGCCGTGCTCCATGGCCGGACGGTGATTGCCATCGCCCACCGGTTGTTCTCCGCCCACGATGCCGACCGGGTGGCCGTGGTCGAGGAGGGCCGGATCAGTGAGTTCGGCCACCACGACGACCTGGTCGCCTCCGGTGGCTCGTACGCCGACCTGTGGTCGTCCTGGAACCGCTGAGACGGGCCGGTGAGTTCTCGCTACGGCCCGGGTCTGAACGTGCATGAAACCAGGCGGAACACCGATGCCACCTGTCCCCGCGACGTGATGGAGTAGCCCCATGCATCGTCAGATCGCCGGCAAGCTGACCGGCCGCCTCACCAAGTGGCTCGTACTCGCCTTCTGGGTACTCGTCCTGATGGTTGCCGGCGGGTTCGCCGGCAAGCTCTCCGGAGTCCAGGACAACCAGGCGTCGTCCTGGCTGCCTACCAGCGCCGAGTCCACCCAGGCGCTGGCCAAGCTGGCCCCGTTCCGCAGCCCCAACGCGATCCCGACTGTCGTGGTCTACGAGCACAAGACCGGGCTCACCCAGCGCGACCTCGCGGTGGCCAGGCAACATGCGGCGAGGTTCGCGAGCCTCGACGGCGTCACTGGCAAGGTGATCGGGCCGATCCCGGCCCGGGACGGTCACGCGATGCAGACGATCCTCACCTACAACTTCGGCAAGGACGGTTGGAACTCCATGCCCGGTGCGGTCAAGGAGATCCACAAGGTCACCGCCGGCACCGACATGTCCGTCCACGTCGCCGGTTCGGGCGGTCAGGCGGCCGATGCCTCCGCTGCGTTCTCCGGTCTGGACACCACCCTGTTGTTCTCCACCGTGCTGGTGGTGATCGTGATCTTGCTGTTCACCTACCGCAGCCCGGTGCTCTGGTTGCTGCCGGTGATCTCCGCCGGGGTGGCGCTGACCACCGCCCAGGGAGTGATCTACCTCCTCGCGAAGTACGCCGGCCTGACCGTCAACGGGCAGAGCCAGGGCATCTTGACCGTGCTCGTCTTCGGCGCGGGGACCGACTATGCCCTGCTGCTGGTGGCGCGCTATCGAGAGGAGCTCCGCCGACACGAGGACCGGCATGAGGCGATGGCCGTTGCCCTGCATCGGGCCGCACCCGCGATCGTGGCCAGCGGTCTGACCGTGGTGCTCGGCATGCTGTGCCTGCTGTTTGCGACGATGAACTCCACCCGCGGGCTCGGACCGGTCGCAGCGATCGGCATCGGGGTCGGGCTGCTGGTGATGGTCACGTTGTTGCCGGCCCTGCTGGTGATCACCGGCCGGTGGATCTTCTGGCCGGTCCGGCCCACCTTCGGCACCGTCGACCAGACCACGCGTGGACTGTGGGCCAGGGTCGGTCGACGGATCGCCGTACGCCCCCGCACGGTGTGGGTCACCACGGGCGTGCTGCTGGCGATCGCCTGCCTGGGTATGGGCAAGCTCAATGCGCACGGGCTGTCGACTGCGGACTCCTACACCAAGGCATTCGAGTCGGTGATCGGCCAGAGGGTGCTGACCGACCACGGGCTGGCCGACCAGTCCAACCCGGTGATGGTGGTGACCGACGCAAGCGCCGGCAACGCCGTACGAAAGGCGATGACCGGGCTCCAAGGCGTCGATGCGCCGACGCCACCCGTGGTGAAGGACGGCGTGGCGTACGTCGGTGCTGCGCTGCGCGCCGATGCGACCTCGGCGGCTGCCTTCGATGCCGTCAAACGGGTGCGCCAGGCCGTGCACGCCGTACCCAACACCAATGCCCTCGTTGGGGGCGGCTCGGCGATCCTGCTCGATACCTCGCAAGCCTCCGGCCGAGACAACCTGGTGATCATCCCGATCGTGCTGCTGGTGGTCTTGCTGATCTTGATGTTGCTGCTGCGTGCTGTGGTCTCGCCACTGTTGCTGATCGGCACCGTGGTGTTGTCCTTCGGTGCCTCGTTGGGCCTGAGCGCGCTGTTCTTCCACTACGTGCTCGGTTTCGCCGGAGCCGACACGTCGCTGCCGTTGTTCGTGTTCGTGTTCCTGGTCGCACTGGGCATCGACTACAACATCTTCTTGATGACCCGGGTCCGTGAGGAGACCCAGACCCGCGGGACCCGGGAGGGCTCGTTGGTCGGGCTCGCGGCAACCGGGGGGGTGATCACCTCCGCCGGGCTGGTGCTGGCGGCCACGTTCCTGGTTCTCGGCTCGCTACCGCTGGTGGCGTTCGCCGAGATCGGCATTGCGGTGGCGCTGGGCGTCATCCTCGACACGATGGTCGTCCGCTCGGTGCTGGTCACCGCGATCAACCTCGATCTCGGCAGCCGGATCTGGTGGCCGAGCAAGCTCGACCGTCCAGTGGGTGAGCCAGTGACGCCGACTGCTGTTCCGGAGACCGTCGGCTAGCTGGTTCGCCGGGTCGCTGGAGGACGGTGACAGCACAACTGTTAGCGTCGGGGGCCTGCCCAGGTGGTCGAGCAGACCGCCTCACGTGAGCGACGAAGGACCTCCGAGATGAAGCTCTCCACCATGCTCATGTACCAAGGCAACCCACGAGAGGCGGCCGACCAGATCGCCGCGCTAGAGAGGGCCGGGCTCGACACGGTCTGGGTCGCGGAGGCGTACGGGTTCGACTCCCCCACGCTGATGGGGTACCTGGCGGCCGTGACCGAGACCGTCGAGATCGGCGCTGCGATCCTCAACGTCTACTCCCGGACCCCGGGTGCGTTGGCCCAGACCGCGGCCGGTCTCGATAACGTCTCGCAGGGACGGGCCATCATCGGGCTCGGCGCGTCCGGCCCCCAGGTGATCGAGGGCTGGCACGGATTGGCCTACGACAAGCCACTGACCCGCACCAAGGAGACGATCGAGATCATCCGCGCGGCACTGCGCCGGGAGACGCTCTCCTATGAGGGCACGGTGTTCCACCTACCGCTCCCCGAAGGCCAAGGCACCGGGCTGGGCAAGCCGCTGAAGATGCTGACCAAGCCCGAGCGATCGGCCGTACCGCTCTACATCGCGGCGCTCGGGGAGAAGTCGGTCCAAGGTGCCGCGGAGTACGCCGACGGCTGGCTGCCGTTCCTGTTCAGCCCGGAAGGCTCCACGTCGGTGTGGGGATCCTCGGTGCAGGCGGGTACGGCGAAGCGGTCCGCCGACCTTGCCCCCCTTGAGATCTCCGCCGGCGGCATGGCCTGCGTCGGTGACGACGTCAAGGCGATGCTTGACTTCGCCCGGCCGACGTTCGCTCTCTACATCGGCGGGATGGGGGCCCGCGGGAAGAACTTCTACAACGACCTGGCCTGTTCCTACGGGTTCGAGGCCGAGGCGAAGAGGATCCAGGACCTCTATCTCGACGGCCACAAGAGGGATGCCGAGGCCGCCGTACCTCTGGAGCTGCTCGAGCAGTGCAGCCTCGTCGGGCCCGAGTCCTACGTCCGGGAGCGGATCGCCGCGTTCGCCGAGGCCGGCGTGACCAACCTGCAGATCCTGCCCGCGGCCGAGGACCCCGCCGCCTTGGTGGCGCAGTTCAAGGAATGGGTCAGCTGAACCCGAATGTCGTCTGGGCATGCGGATCCTTGGCGAACGCGATGACCTTGGCCGGCGCGACCCGGTACAACGCGCTCGGATGATCGCCTTCGCTCAGCGCGTCGCCGGCCACGTGGAAGTCCCAGTCGGACCCGTACTTGTCGCGGATCGAGTCGGCCAGCCGTTGCAGCGTCGGCCGGTCCGTGGCTCGAACCGCCGTGCCCTCGACGACGACGTCGACTCCGCGCGCCCAGGTGTTGACCCCGGTGGTCAGTGCCACCTGTGGCGAGTACGCCAGGTTGCGTGACTTCTGCTCCTCGAGCCCGGTGGTGAACCACGCCGCGTCGTCAAGCCAGGCCCCGATCAGCGGCGTCACATGGGGGCGACCATCGGCTCGGACGGTGGCGAGCCAGTACAGCTCGGCCCGTGCCAAGACGCTGGCCACCTCACCCCAGGGCGTCGGACCCGCACCTGGGCGGCTGAACCGGGCGTCAAAATGCGATTCGGACATCGGATCTCCTCTCGGGTCTCTCGGGTCGGACCCCACGGACCGGAGAGAGTCATCGCTGCACCCGGAGCTTCAGTCCAACAGCACCGGTAGGGACTCGAGCCCGTAGACGATCGACTTGGCCCGATACTTCAGCTCATCGGTCGGGACGGCCAGCCGCATCTCTGGGAAACGTCGCGCCAGCGCCGGAAAAGCGGCGCGCAGCTCCATCCGGGCGAGCTCGGCACCGACACAGCGATGGAAGCCGTAGCCGAACGCCAGGTGGGAGCCGTTCGCCCGGTCAAGGTCGAGGCGGTCCCCAGCCGTCGTACGCGGGTCCCGGTTGACCGCCGGCAAACTCGCGAGTACGACGGACCCGGACTTGATGTGCTGCCCGCCCACCACCACGTCCTTCTTCGCGAACCGCCCGAACGCGACCTGCACCACCGAGAGATAGCGCAACAGGTCCTCGACGACCGGTACGGCGACCGTCTCGTCGGCTCCCAGCCGTTGCCACAGCTCACGATCCTGCAGCAGCACCGCGGTACCGAGCGCGAGCATCGAAGCGCTGGTCTCCAACCCACCGGTGAAGACCCCGTCGGCCAGGCCCCCCAGATCGAAGTCGTTGATCTCCTCGCCGTGTTCTCGGATGATCTGGCCGATCAGCCCGGGCCCGGGCTCGAGCCGCTGGCGAGCGGCGGCCTCGAGCAGGAACTGCCGGCTCCCACCGATCGCGCCGACCGTGCCAACTCCGCCCTTGGTCACGTCGAACCTGGCCGTGCCGAGCGTGCGGAAGGTCTCCCGGTCCTCGTCGGGGAGGCCGAGCAGCTCGCAGATCACCAGGTAGGGGATCGGGAACGCGAACGTCTGCACCAGGTCCACGGGTACGCCGCTGCCGCAAGCGGCCCGTTCGGTCTCGGCGAGCTGGGTGGCGATGATGTCGTCGATGCTCGGCCCTAGGCGAGCCAGCCGGCGCATGGTGAACTCAGGTGTCAGCAGCCGACGCAGCCTGGTGTGCTCGGGCGGGTCGGTGAAGCCGAGACCCCCGATGTCGCCGTCCGCCGAGCCGCTCTTGCCCATCAGTGGCCGAATGTCCGTGGAGTACGTCGTCATGTCGCTGAGAAGCTCGCGGGCCTCCGCATCACCGGTGACCAACCACACGTCCATGCCCAAGAAGCTGACCAACTTGCTCACCGGGGCGGCCTCCCGCAGCCGGCCGAGTCGAGGCGATGGGTCCATGCCGACCCGGTTCAGCGGCCAGGTGAGGTTCTCCGGGACCCGGTCGAGCTGGGTCAGGTCCATCCCGCCGGAGCGAGCGACCAGCCGCGTGCGGACCGCGCGCTTGATCGAGTCGATGACGGGCACTGCGAAATCATCTCAGAGGAGGCTGAGTAAACCCGGCAGGCTTCTCACTCCCATTCGATCGTCCCGGGCGGCTTGCTCGTGATGTCCAAGGTGACCCGGTTGATCTCTCGGACCTCGTTGGTGATCCGCGTCGAGATGGTCTCGAGGACGTCGTACGGCAGCCGGGCCCAGTCAGCGGTCATCGCGTCCTGGCTGGTGACCGGCCGGAGTACCACGGGGTGGCCGTAGGTGCGGCCGTCACCTTGGACACCGACCGAGCGGACCTCGGCAAGGAGCACGACGGGGAACTGCCAGATGTCGCGATCCAGACCGGCGCGGGTGAGCTCCTCACGCGCGATCGCGTCGGCCGACCGCAGGATCTCGAGCCGCTCGAGCGTCACCTCGCCGACGATCCGGATGCCCAGGCCGGGTCCTGGGAAAGGGTGTCGCCAGACCATGTCCGCGGGCAGGCCGAGCTGTTCGCCGAGCAGCCGTACCTCGTCCTTGAACAGGGTGCGCAGCGGCTCCACCAGCTCGAACTCGAGATCCTCGGGAAGCCCGCCGACGTTGTGGTGGGACTTGATGCTGGAGGTACCCGCACCGCCACCGGACTCCACGACGTCGGGGTACAGGGTCCCTTGGACCAGGAACGCGACCCGGTCCTCGGCGCTGCGGATCACCTCCGCCTCGGCCGCCTCGAAAACCCGGATGAACTCGCGGCCAATGATCTTGCGCTTGTCCTCGGGTTCGCGCACCCCCCCGAGAGCTTCGAGAAAGCGCTTCTGTGCGTCCACCACCTGCAGGTCCACACCGGTCGCCGCCACGAAGTCGCGTTCGACCTGCTCGGCCTCGCCCTGCCGCAACAGCCCGTGGTCGACAAAGACACAGGTGAGCCGGTCGCCGATCGCACGTTGCACGAGGGCGGCGGCGACGGCGGAGTCGACGCCTCCGGAGAGGCCACAGATCGCCCGGCCGCCACCGATCTGCTCCCGGATCCGGTCGATCTGTTCCTCGACGATGTTCACCATCGTCCACGTGGGGTGGCAGCCGGCGATCTCGAACAGGAAGTGCTCCAGCACGCGCTGGCCGTGCTCGGTGTGCATCACCTCCGGGTGCCACTGGACACCGGCAAGCGCGCGGGAGGTGTCCTCGAACGCGGCCACGCGGGCCGACGCGGTCTCGGCGAGCACGGTGAAGCCGTCCGGAGCCGCGGTGACTGAGTCCGCATGCGACATCCAGACCCGGTGCTGCTCGGGCAGATTGCCGAGCAGGGTGCCGGGGTCGACGACGCGGAGCGGCGTACGGCCGAACTCGGAGGCGCCGGTGCGGGCTACGGTCCCTCCGAGGGCCTGGGCCATCGCCTGGAACCCGTAGCACATGCCGAACACGGGTACACCGGCCGCGAACGTGTCCGGGTCCACCTGAGGGGCGCCCTCGGCGTACACGGATGAGGGGCCGCCAGAGAGGATCAGCGCTTTCGGCTTGCGGGCGAGGACCTCGGCCAGCGGCGTCGTGTGCGGCACGATCTCGGAGTAGACCTTGGCCTCGCGCACCCGCCGTGCGATCAGCTGGGCGTACTGCGCACCGAAGTCGACGACGAGGACCAGGTCGTGATCGGTCACCAGGGGCCTTTCGCTGGGCGGACCAGACTGCACCAGACTAACGAGCGTCGCGCTGGCCTGGTTGCGGGTCGGCTCCGGAAAGAAAGCGGTGCCGTCGCCATAACCTGCTCGGGGCCGGGTCGTTGAGAAGCACAGATCCGGTTGTTCGTCCCTCCCAGGCCGGATCTCACCACTGTCCGCCCCGGCGGACAAACTGTCAGGGCCCGACCACCCTCCCTCCCCGGTCGGGCCCTGGCCCATGCCCAGCCCCCTCTTCCGCCGACCCGGCTCTTGCGTACGCCTTTTGACCGCCGACCCGGCTCTTACGAGCGTGATTTCCGCGTCGACCCGGCGTGAAACGTTCCTCGGGAACCAGCCTCCCCGGGTAGAGCCAGCACGTAAGCGCCGGCTCGGCGCAGCAAAGCTGCACGTACGAGCCGGCTGGGCGGTCAAAACCTGTACGCAAGGGCCGGCTCGGCGTACCAAAGCCGCACGTACGAGCCGGGTCGGCGAGTCAGAGCGGAGAGAGCGGAAGCATCCGCAGGGCGGCGGGCGCGTGCTCGGGTACGGCGGGAGAGCGGGGGGGCACCGCCACCACCGGTGAGTACGCCGAACCGAGGGTCGGGCGAGGATCGGGTTCTCCCCTGTTCGGCCAGAACGACAACGCCCTCTCGGCCTGAGCGGTGATGGTCAACGCCGGGTTCACGCCCAGGTTCGCCGAGATCGCGGACCCGTCGATGACGTGCAGCCCCCGATGCCCATAGACCCGCTGCCAGGCGTCGACCACGCCGTCCTCGGCCGACTCCCCGATCGCACAACCGCCGATGAAGTGGGCCGTCAGCGGCCGGTTGAACGGCTCCCCCACGGATCCGCCGGGCGTGCCGCCCATCCGCTCGGCCATCAGCCGGACGGCCCTGTTCGCCACCGGGATCCAAGTCGGGTTCGGCTCGCCGTGGCCCTGCCGCGAGGTCAGGTATCGCCGGCTCGTTCCCCGCACTTCCTTGGTGTACGTCGTGATCGAGTTGTCAAGCGTCTGCATCACCAACGCAATCACCGTGCGTTCGGACCAGTGAGCCAGGTCGTACAGCTTGGGCACCTCTGATCGGGTCGCCCACATCTCTCGCAGCCAGGTCTTCCAGCGAGGGTCGGGGCCGTCACCGTCAGTGAGCACGGTCTGCATCAGCGACATCGCGTTGCTGCCCTTGCCGTAGCGGACCGGCTCGACATGGGTGTGGTCGTCGGGATGGAACGAGGACGTGATCGCGATCCCCTGGCTGTAGTCGACCGACCGGTCGGGCGCGATGGCCCCCAGGATCGACTCGGAGTTCGTCCGGGAGAGATGGCCAAGGCGCTGCGACAGACCGGGCAGCCGGCCCTCGTCCTTCATCCGGTGCAGCAGCCGCTGGGTGCCCAGTGCGGAGGCGGCGAACACGACCTGCTCGGCGGTGAGCCGGCGTACCGAGCGCGTCGTCCGCCGCCTGGTCTTGGTGAACCGTACGTCGACCGCGTAGCCGCCTCCTGCCGACGGAGCGACCGCGGTGACCGTGCTGAGTGCCATCACCTTGGCCCCCCGCGACTCGGCAAGGAAGAGATAGTTCTTCGCCAGGGTGTTCTTGGCGTTGTGCCGGCACCCGGTCATGCACTCCCCGCAAGCGCGGCACGGGCTGCGCTCGGGCCCCGCACCACCGAAGTAGGGGTCGGCTACCGGCCGGTTCGGCGGCCGCCCCGGTCCACCGAAGAAGACTCCGACCGGGGTCGGGTGGAATGTCTCCCCCACACCCATCTCCTCGGCAACGTGGCGCATCACCTCGTCTGCTGGCGTGAACAGCGGGTTCTCGACCACGCCGAGCATGCGCTTGGCCTGGTCGAAGTGGGGAGCCAGCTCGGCCTTCCAGTCGGCGATGTGCCGCCACTGCGGATCGTCGTAGAACGCAGCGAGCGGCTCGTACAGCGTGTTGGCGTAGACCAGCGACCCGCCGCCGACGCCGGCCCCGGACAGGATCAGGCAGTCCTTGAGCGCATCGATGCGCTGGATGCCGTAACAACCGAGGCTGGGTTGGAACAGGTAGCGCCGCAGATCCCAGGAGGTGCCGGCGAAGTCGTCGTCGCCGAAGCGCGCCCCTGCTTCGAGTACGCCGACCCGGTAGCCCTTCTCGGTCAGTCGCAATGCGGTGACCGATCCCCCGAAGCCGGACCCGACCACCAGCACGTCGTAGTCGAAGCTCATAGCGGGAGGGTAGTCGCGCCTCGAGGTGGCCCTGAAGGCACCTTCAAACAGCTCAGTCCGGGTTCACCGGCGGCTCGGCACCACCGGCCTCGTCCCGGTAGGCCCACTCCAGGAGCGGCTCGATGTCGAACACGTGACTGTCGATGTCGGCATGGAGGTCACCGATGTCGGCGTACCTGGCCGGCATGGTGGCGATCGTGAAGTCTCCTGGGTGGCAGTCGTCGACCTCGTCCCAGCGAACCGGTGCGGAGACAGTTGCCTCCGGGTTGCCGCGCACGGAGTAGGCGGCAGCGATCGTGTGGTCGCGCGCATTCTGGTTATAGTCGACGAACAGCTGCGTGGGGTCGCGGTCCTTGCGCCACCACGTGGTGGTCACCTCGGTCGTACGCCGCTCCACCTCGCGGGCGAACGCCAGGGCGGCCCGTCGTACGTCGGTGAAGCCGTGGTCCGGGGAAATCCGCACGTAGATATGCATCCCGGACCCGCCCGAGGTCTTGGGGAACCCGGTCGCTCCTAGCTCCTCGAGCACGCCGTGCGCTAGGTGCGCTACCTGCTGGACCGTGGTCCACGGGCACTCGGGTCCGGGATCGAGGTCGATGCGCCACTCGTCGGGCTTCTCGGTGTCCGCCCGGCGGCTGTTCCAGGGGTGGAACTCGACCGTGCTCATCTGCACCGCCCAGACCACCTGAGCCAGCTCGGTGACGCACAGCTCGTCGGCCACCCGGTCCCACCTCGGGAAGTGCACCCGGACCGTCTCCATCCACGGCGGAGCTCCATGGGGCAGCCGCTTCTGGTGCACCTTCGGCCCGGTCACCCCGGTGGGAAACCGGTGCAGCATGCAGGGACGCTCACGCAAGGCGTTGACGACTCCGGGGCCGACGGAGAGGTAGTACTCCACCAGGTCCAGCTTGGTCTCGCCGCGCGCCGGGAAGTAGACGCGGTCCGGGTTCGAGACCCAGATGACCTGGCTGTCGACCTCGATCTCTATCCGCGGGCTGGCCACGGCGGCCACTTTAGTGGTATCGCTTAACAACCTTTATGTCCGATTTTTCCATTTTGTGCCATGATCGTCCGGTTCGTAGTAGACAGAACCAAGAATAGACCTGCTCACCCCCAGTCCCGGGAGTCTTACATGCCAGTCCGAAGCTCACGCCTTGCAGCGGTGCTCATCGCCCCGCTCAGCGCGCTCGTCCTCCTCCTCGGCATGACTGGCGCCGCGGTAGCCGCGGCAAACCCATCGGCGAGCGGCTTGGCCGCCACCGGAGGCCTGGCCAGGATGGCTGGCTCAGCGTCCAGGCTCTCCTGGCGCCCCCTCACCTCACGTACGGCGATCCAGGTACTGCGCGGACTCCGCCTTGCGTCGCCGGACCGGATGATCTACGCCCGTCGGTCCGGCGCCATCGGCGTCGCCTCCCTCCCGGCGGGCACCCGCCTGGCCAGTCGCGGGACGAAGGTCCGCGCCAGGATCTTCCTGGCCACCTCGCAGCCCGGCGCCGTCGTCGGGATTCGGCTCAAGGAAGCCGGTCATGCGGGCATCCATCGCTATGCGGTGCGTCTCCACGGCAAGGGCTGGCATCGGCTCACCGCTAGCTTCGTGAGCCGTAGCGCCCACGCTCGCCTGGTCCTCAGCGTCGTCGGCTGGGACATCCGGCGTGGCAACCGGCTGCGGCTGCGGATCCAGTCGTTGAGCGTGACCCTGCCCTCCGG
>JALZBH010000188.1 GCA_030947625.1 Actinomycetota bacterium | reverse complement strand
TGGTCAGATCGTCGAAGATGATCAGCACGTGTTTGCCGTCGTACATCCACTTCTGCCCGATCGCCGACCCGGTGTACGGCGCGAGGTACTTGAAGCCGGCACTGTCCGAGGCCGGGGAAGCCACGATTGTGGTGTACTCGAGCGCACCCGCCTCCTCGAGAGCACCCCGGACCGAGGCGATCGTCGAGCCCTTCTGGCCGATTGCGACGTAGATGCAGCGGACCTGCAGGTTCTCGTCGCCGGACTCCCAGTTCTGTCTCTGGTTGATGATCGTGTCGATCGCAATCGTGGTCTTGCCGGTTGCGCGGTCACCGATGATCAGCTGGCGCTGCCCGCGGCCGATCGGAGTCAGCGAGTCGATCGCCTTGATGCCGGTGGCCAGTGGCTCACGGACCGACTGGCGCTGGACGACGGTGGGCGCCTGCAGCTCGAGGGCACGACGCTCGTCGGACTCGATGTCGCCGAGCCCGTCGATCGGCGTGCCCAGGGGGTCGATCACGCGACCCATGAAGCCGTCACCCACCGGGACGGAGAGGATCTCGCCGGTGCGGCGTACCGGCTGGCCTTCTTCGATGCCGGCGAAGTCACCGAGGACGACCACGCCGATCTCGCGGGTGTCGAGGTTCAGTGCAATCCCGAGAGTGCCGTCCTCGAACTCGAGCAGCTCGTTGGCCATCGCCGACGGTAGCCCGGTGACCCGGGCGATACCGTCTCCGGCCTCGGCCACGGTGCCGACTTCCTCCCGGCTGGCGGCCGTGGGCTGGTAGTCCGCGACGTACCTCTCGAGTGCGTCGCGGATCTCCTCCGGACGGATCGTGAGCTCCGTCATGTTCGTCCCTACTCTCTGTTCGTCTGCTCGGTCTTCGGTGGCCGGGTCTTCTCAGCCGGCCAGCTGGCGGCGTGCTTCGTCGATGCGGCTGGAGATGGTGCCGTCGATGACCTGGTCGCCGATCTCTACGCGGACGCCGCCGACGACGTCGGGGTCCAAGATCATGTTCAGGTGCACCGGGCGGTCGTACTGACGTCCGAGCACCTCGTCCAGGCGCTGCTTCTCATCGTCGGTCAGGGGCGCCGCCACCCGCACCTCGGCTACCAGGCGATTGCGCGCGGCCGCGGCGATCTCGACGTACTCCCCGATGGCGCGGCTCACGGTGAGGTGAGCGCCGCTCACCGCGCGCTGGGCGAGCATGACCGTGCCCTTGGCCGCCTTGCGCTTGAGCAGCGAACGCACCAGCTCCTGCTTGTCGGCCGCTGTCCGAGCCGGGTCGGAGAGCGCGTCACGCAGCGCCGGGTTGTCGGTGACAGCTCGGCCGAATGAGAACAGCTCGCCCTCGAGACGGTCGCCCTCATCGTTGCCTTCGGCGGACTTGACGACAGCGACCACACCCAGCTGGTCCAGAGCCAGGGGCAGGTCTCGGCTGCTGGCCCAGCGCAGCTTTGCGGCAGCCGCGGTGAGGTCCGTGGCGATCTTGTCGAGGTGCTCGCCGAACACGGCCTTGGCGAGCTTGGCCTTGTCCTTGCCCTCCATGGACGGGTCCGTGACCGCTCTTCGAAGGGCCGCCTGCTCCCGGAGTACGTCGGACGCCGCGAACAGGCTCTCGGCGACCTTGGCGCCATCCACGTCACCGCCGAGCACCTTGACCAGCCGCTTGTTCAGCCTTGTCAGCGAGTCACCCGAAGAACCGTGCATCACTGCTCGCTCTTCGGTTCGTTGGAGGCGTCGCTCTTGGGCCGGTCGCCGTTCGAGGAACCCTGCTCGTCGAGGTCGCTCAGGAACCGGTCGACGACCCGGCGTTGCCTGTCCTCGTCGTTGAGCGACTCGCCCACTATCCGGCTGGCCAAGGTAGTGGCCATGTTGCCCATCTCGGTGCGCAGGGTCGCGATTGTCTGCTTGCGCTCGGCCTCGATCTGACCGTGGGCGTGCTCGACAAGGCGCTCCGCTTCGCTCTTGGCCTGCTCGCGGGCATCAGCAATGATCCCGGCACCCTGTTCCCGGGCCTCCTCACGGATCTTGGCCGCCTCGTGACGGGCATCGGTGATCTGCGCACGGAACTCGTGCTCGGCCTGGTTCGCGTCGGACTTGGCCTGCTCGAGGTCGGCGAACTCCTTGCGGATCGCCTGTTGCCGGGCGGTCATGGCCCTGTTGATCGGCGGGATGACGTACTTGCCGAGGAGGAAGACGATGATCGCGAAGGCGAACAGCTCGGCGAAGAACGTACCGTTGGGGACCAGGAAGTTGCTCGCGAGCGGAACGGTGCCGGTGGCGAGGCTGTCCATCACATTCATCCTTTACCTGCGTACGCGAAGTCTTGGTCGTCCCGGACGGGTCACTTGCCGAGGACGAAGACGAACAACGCCATGAAGGCCAGGTTGATGAAGAACATCGCCTCCACCAGACCCACGGTAAGGAAGAAGATGGTCTGCAGGCGACCCTGCGCCTCGGGCTGGCGGGCTACCCCCTGGATGTACGACGAGCCAGCCAAGCCGTCACCGATGCCCGCGCCGATCGCGCCGCCGGCCAGGGCGATGCCACCACCGATGAAGGCGCCGGCAGCCTTGACGGCCGAGTCTGTGATTCCTGATGCCATGTCTCTCCTTGGTCGTGCGCCGGGTGTCCGGCGCCGGTTTGTAACGGTGCTAGTCCTGGCACGGTCTGCCTAGCTCGCCAAAGCGGGGCTCTGTTCCTGCTCACTACGGTCCGGCTCGTCCTTCGGCTGTTCCTTGGCGTGGTCGTCCTCATGCTCGTCACCGTGACGTGCGCCGGCCATGCCGAAGTACAGCACGGTCAGCAGGGCGAAGATGAAGGCCTGGATACCCCCGAGGAACATGGTGTCGAAAAGCTTCCAGATCACGTTCGGAAACCAGCTGGCGTACGCCGGGATCAGTCCGAAGAGGGCCAGCATGATGCCGCCGGCGAAGATGTTGCCGAACAGTCGCAGGGCCAGCGTGACCGGCTTAGTCAGCTCCTCCAGGATGTTCAGCGGCAGCATCACCGGGAACGGCTCGAGGAAGTGCTTGAGGAACCCCTTGAGTCCCCGCTGCCTGATCCCGTAGATCCACGCGCCCACCATCGCCATGAGCGCCATTGCGTAGGTGAGGTTGGTGTCCGCGGTGGGTGAGGGCAGGAGGTGTACGCCGGAGTTGAGCTTGGTGGGAATCACCTCGATCCAGTTGGCGATCAGGATGAAGAAGAAGAGGGCGACCGCGAGAGGCACCACGAACGGGTTCACCTTGCCGAGGTTCGCCTCGACCTGGGTGTTCACCTCACCGACGATCGTCTCCCAGACCAGCTGGATCTTGGTCGGGACGTGGTCGGAGGTCGGCTTGGTCAGCGCCGACCTGGCCCAGAACGCGAGGATCAGCACGATTCCACCGGCGACCAGCGTCGTCCAGATCGTGTCGAGGTTGAACGTCATGCCCAGGAAGTGTCCCTCGACATGGTTGCCGATCTCGATGTTGGTGCTGGTCCTCACCAAGGCGCCGCTCATACCTTCTTCAGCTCCTTCAGCAGCGGGATCCCGGTCATCACCAGCGCAATCAGCCGGAACAGCGCCAGCCCAAGCAGCAGCCCGACACCGTCGGGCCAGAATGCGGCCGCAATTCCGACTGCAACGACAGAGAGCACGGCGAGCCTGGCGAGCGTCGAGGCGGCGATCCTCTTGCGGGTCGGTTGGTCCCCGGAGGTGATCAGCTTGAGCAACCAGAGCTCGGTGGCGATGTGGTTGACCAGTCCCAGCAGGATGCCTGCGGAGATGCAGCCGGCGAGGGTCCAGTACCCGAGCTGACCTGCGACCCAGTACGTCGCGACGATCAGTACGAGAGCGAGCAGCATCGTTTTGCGCTGGTCCTTGACGACGGTGATCAAGGACACCCTGCCCAGGCCAGCTGTGCCGGAGTCCGCGGCGTTGGTCGGGCCGGCGTTTGGTCGGGTCACCGAGCTCATCGCAGTGCCTCAGTCCCGCAGGGCCGCCCGGACCCGAACCCAGAAGGCGACCGCACCGACGACGATGCCCGCGGCGATGCCGATGAGGGTGTACGTCGGAGAGCTGTGGTTGTGGGCGTCCAGGAGCAGGCCGAGGACCATCCCGACAATGACCGCG
The DNA here is from genome assembly GCA_030947625.1 of Actinomycetota bacterium. GTDB lineage: Bacteria > Actinomycetota > Actinomycetes > Propionibacteriales > Nocardioidaceae > Marmoricola. The sequence goes on along the minus strand of JALZBH010000188.1, from coordinate 707 downwards.
CCAGCGAGGAGGCCGCCGAGGCCCGCGAGGTCGCGGCCACGCAACGTGCTCTCGGTGCGCTCATCGTCCATCCACCCAGATCGCTTTCGTTGGCAGGTTGGGGATTGCCGGAGACCATGCCACTCGAGCTGCGCAGCGAGAACGACTTACCAGCGTCCGACCTCGGGAAACTACCACAGCGCGACCGGCGCGAGAATCGCGCCCAGGGCTGCTTCCCAGAGGGTCTGAAGAGCTCGGTCGTCATGGCGGCGGCCGTTCTGTCGACGGGTCAGTCGGGGTGCTTGTGAAAAGTAGCACAAGCACCCCGCCGTGGCGAAATCGAGGTCCTCCGCGCCTATACCTGGGCGCCGCTGCGTCGTTGGATGCGGGGCACCACGAAGGTGAGCCCCAGGGTCAGCAGCGCCCAGACGGCGAGGACCAGCCAGGTGACCGGCCCGGTGTACAGGCTGACCAACACCGCCCCGAAGGCGATCAGCCCGGCCCAGAGCCACATGATCAACACCGCCCGGCGCTGGCTGTGGCCGATCTCCAGCAGGCGGTGGTGCAGGTGCTCCTTGTCGGGGTGGTAGAACGCCTGCCCGCGTCGAGTCCGGCGTACGACGGCCAGGACGAGGTCGGCCAGCGGGATGACCAGGATCGAGATCGGCAGCAGGATCGGCAACAACGTCGGCAGCAAGGTGGCTTGTGACTGGCCGGCACCCTGGGCC
>JALZBH010000010.1:9485-26384 GCA_030947625.1 Actinomycetota bacterium | reverse complement strand
ACGTCCGCGAGAACGACACCCTGGTGGCCGCGTTGCAGGTGCTGCAGGCCAAGGGCGCGCACCTGGCGCGGGTTGTCGACGAAAACGGCGCGGTCGTCGGCGTGGCAACGCTGGAGGACGTGATCGAGGAGCTGGTCGGAGAGATCCGCGACGCCGCCCATGCCGGCCGGGCGGGCCATGCCGGCCCGGCTGACCCGGCCGCTCCCGCCTAGCGGCGTGTCCGGAAGCTGTTGATCACCAGGTCCACCCGAGGCAACACCCACCGCGGGTCGGTGCCGGCACCGGCGTACGTCGCGATCGTGAAGTTGCGTGGTTTGGCAGCGACGCTCAGCTGGACGAAGCGCAGCTGGCTGCCGTGGGCGTTGACCGCCGAACCGGACGTCGCCAGCGCTGCCCGGCCGTGGACCGACTCGCTCTGGTGCCCGGTGACAACCACGTTGTGGTAGCTGTGCTTCATCGCGGCGACGATCGCCGAGTTGGTCTTCGCCAGGGTGCCGGCCTGGCTGGGGCCGATCACGACGACCAGGCTGTGCCCGGCGTTGGTGAGGTACGCCGACCTTCCCATCCGCCTGCCGGCCAGGCCCTGGGGCACCGAGACGGTGAACCCGCCCTTCGGGACGCTCAGCGCCTTGCTCGTCAGGTGGACCTGCGTCGTTCGCAGCCCGGGGGCCGACCCCGGACCCGCAGCTGTGGGCAGGACGGGGGTCGGAGTCGGCTTGAGCCAGGTCAGCCAGGCGAGGTATCCGCCCAGGAGCAGTGCGATGACCGCAATGACGAGCGGTACCAGCATCCGGCGGGTGCCGGATGCTGGTACCGCTTGCGTGGCCATGGTGCGGATGCTGCGGATCAGCCGGCGAGCGCCGTACGACGACGCTCCCAGGTCAGCAGCGCGGCGCCCATTCCCAGCATCAGGAACGCGATGGCCAGCAGACCCGACCAGACCCCACCGGTGTTCGGGAGGACCGACCCCAGAGCGGAGGCAACCGCTCCTGCGTTGTCAGCGTCCTTCGGTGCGGTGGTGTCGGCGTTGTCGCCCGGCTCGTGGCCCGCCTGCGGCGGAGTCACGTGCGTGGGGGCGGCTCCGGCGTTGTGCACCAGGGTCTCGCTGTGGGCCGCGGTCACCGCTACCAGACTGGGCATGCCGGGGAAGGTCAGCGCGGTCACCTCGAGGGCGTTCTGCGCGGTGCCGGCGAGCTGAGGCCCGAAGTAGGTCTCACCCTGGTTGAAGAAGGCACACACCAGGGACGGGGTGGTGCAACCCGGCGGGACCGCGATCGCCAACGGGCCGGTCACCACCGGGTGGTTGGTCCCGTTGATCTGGACTCCGGCCAGGCTGGAGCCACGCGAGGCAGACCGGTTCGAGTCCGCCTTGCCGTGGGAGCTCAGCGCGGTGGCTCCGAGCAGGCACCCTTCGTTGGTCGGGGTGGGATTCACGCACAGGTTTGCGACGTCCGAGTTGGAGTAGGCGGTCGTCCGCCCGGTCGAGTGGTTGCGGTGGGCGCCGCTGTAAGCATTGGCGATACCGGCCTTGACCGGGCCGTTGCAGTTCTGCGGCAGCCCCGTGGTGTCAGTACCTCCGAGGCAGACTCCTGCCAGACCGGCACCGCTCGAGGAGTCCGAGCTGTTGCCCGAGTTGGTCGCCGTGGCGTAGTCGTACAGCAGTGAGATGCAGACCTTGCCACCGGTCCCCGTGCACACCGGCAGCAGCGGGTTGGTGCTGTCGTAGCGCTTGCCGTTCGAGCGAGCGTGGCTGCCGGCGATCTCCTGGCCACCTACCGCAAGCAGCGTGGTGTCGGCCGAGGAGCTGTTGTTGTCGTTGATCGTCGACTTGCTGTCCCCGATGCGGACGAGGCTCTTGCCCGCGAGCGCGGAGTGCAGGATGTACGCCGAGCCGTGGTCGGGACGCTTCGGGTTCGCGATGTTGTGCCCGGGCGAGTTGCCGTTGACTGCGGGCGGGTTGGGCGCGTTCTGCGACGGCCGCCTGGCGGACGAGGTGCGCCGGGCACCCGCCTTGTGGGTGGCTCCGACCTTGCTCAGTAGGCTCTTGACCCCAGGGCCGGGGTTCGGGAGGCTTGGGCCGGTGGCCAGGGCTGGGCCGGCAGTGAAGAAGACCAGCACTCCTGCAAGAAGCGCCACGAACGACGCGAACAGACGGTTTCTCATTGTCATCACTCCTGGGGTCGGGTACAGAGAGGTCAACGAGACAAATCGGACATGGTTACGCTTCGGCCGCCAGTTTCCGGACTTCGGACGGCGCCTGGTCCCCGGTTCCACCCAAAGCCCGGAGGGAGACGACGTGCGTGCGGGCGACGGCCGAGTACGCCCGTGCGGGACTGGTGGGGCGGGCGGGACTTGAACCCGCGCCTGGACGATTATGAGTCGTCTGCTCTAACCGACTGAGCTACCGCCCCTGCGAGTCCGACGACCGGTCCGCGCCGTCGTACCCGGTCCGCGAGCCTACCGGGGTCAGCCGTCCTCGTTGCGGTTCGCGACGATAGCCGCGGTCGGGGGGATCACGGCGGCGACGACACTCATCGCAACGGCAGCGGGGATCGACCAGAAGCGGACCACGTTCCAGGCAAGCAGGATCAAGGCGATGCAGGTGCCCATCAGCCAGAAGTAGGCCTTCTTGCGGTTCACGGCCATGTCTCGACGGTACGCCGGGCGCCGTGAGGTTAGCGGGCGTTCTTCTTGTGCCGCGGCTTCTTGCCGTGCGCCCCACCGCTGACGGCCTTGTCGGACGAGGGCCGGGCAGCCCGCGAGTCCTCCCGGATGTCGATGAGAACGCCGGAGATGCGGGTCCTGGACAGCGCCGCGAGCGTCTCCGGAGACAGCTCGGCCGGCAGCTCGACCAGAGAGTGGGACACCCGGATGTCGATCCGGCCGAAGTCCTCCCGGCTCAGCCCGCCCTCGTTGGCGAGCGCACCCACGATCTGGCGTGGCTGCACATGGTGGCGCTTTCCGACGGCCAGCCGGTAGGTCGCCATCGGCGTACGCTGGCCGCCTCGCGGACGCGGATCCCGTCCCGGCTTGGTCGCGGGCAGGTCCTGCAGAAACAACGGCTCCCCGTCCTGAGCGAGTACGGCGATCGCCGCCGCGACGTCGGCCGCCGGCACGTCGTGCTCCTTCTCGTAGGCAAGCACCAGCTCGCGAAACGCCCCGAGCTGCCGGTCGCCGAGCGCCTGGGTGATCGCCTCGGTGAACTTCGCGACCCTGGTCGCGTTGACGTCTTCGACGGTCGGTAACGACATCTGGCCGAGCTTGGTGCGGTTGGCCCTCTCGATCGCCCGGAGCAGATGGTTCTCCCGCGGGGTGACGAACGAGATCGCCTGCCCGCTGCGGCCCATGCGACCGGTGCGCCCGATGCGGTGCACGTAGGACTCGGTGTCGGTGGGGATGTCGTGGTTGACAACATGGCTGACCCGGTCGACGTCGAGGCCACGAGCGGCGACATCGGTGGCTACGAGGATGTCGAGGTTGCCCTTGCGCAGCGCGTCGATCGTGCGCTCTCGCTGCGCCTGAAGGACATCACCGTTGATCGCCGCGGCCGAGAACCCTCGTGCCCTGAGGCGCTCCGCGAGCTCCTCGGTCGCCTGCTTGGTCCGGACGAACACGATCATCTTGTCAAAGTTCTCCACCTCGAGGATCCGGGTGAGCGCATCGAGCTTCTGGGCGTGGGCAACGGACAGGTAGCGCTGCGACACGTTGGCCGCGGTGGCCGTCCTGGACTCGACCGTCACCTCGATCGCGTTCGGCGCGTACTTCTTGGCGATCCGCCGGATCTGTGCCGGGATCGTCGCGGAGAACAGCGCCACCTGCTTGTCCTCGGGGGTGCCGGCCAGGATCTGCTCGACGTCCTCGGCGAATCCCATATTGAGCATCTCGTCGGCCTCGTCGAGGACGACGAACCGCAGCCCGCTCAGGTCGAGAGTGCCCTTGTCGAGATGGTCCATCACCCGGCCCGGCGTACCGACCACGACGTGGACGCCACGGCGCAGCGCGGACAGCTGTACGCCGTACCCCTGTCCGCCGTAGACCGGCAACACGTGCAGTCCCTTGACGTGGGCGGCGTACCGCCCGAACGCCTCGGAGACCTGCAACGCCAGCTCTCGGGTCGGCGCCAGCACCAGGACCTGCGGCGCCTTCTGCGTCAGGTCGATGCGCGAAAGGATCGGCAAAGCGAACGCAGCGGTCTTGCCGGTGCCGGTCTGCGCCAGGCCGACCACGTGGCGACCCTGCAGCAGCAACGGGATCGTCTGGGCCTGGATCGGCGACGGCGACTCGTAGCCGACGTCCGCCAACGCACGCAGCGTGCGAGCGTCCAGGCCGAGGTCGGCGAAGGTGGGCGGAGTGTCTGTCACCGCCCAAGCGTAGGCGCAGAGCAGCTCGATCATCGCCGGGCAGCGGTCAGCTCCTCGTCGGTGGGCAGGGCGGTGAAGGCCCGGTAGACGACGCCGAGCGATAGCCCACCGCCAGCTACGGCTGGACCTGCCATGCTGACCGCATGGACACGCCGCTCCTACCCCTGGAGCCCCTAGACGAGAGCTGGGAGCGGGCTCTGGCGATCGTCGCTCATCCCGACGACCTGGAGTTCGGGGCGGCCGCCGCAGTGGCTCGATGGACCGGCCAGGGCAAGCACATCGTCTATGCGATGGTCACCAGCGGCGAGGCCGGGATCGACAGCCTGGATCCCGAGGAGTGCCGCCGGGTGCGCGAGGCCGAGCAGGTCGAGTCGGCGCGCATCGTCGGCGTCGATCTCGTGGAGTTCCTCGGTCTCCCCGACGGCATCTTGGAGTACGGCTTACAGCTGCGCCGGGCGATCGCCGCCCAGGTCCGCAAGCATCGCCCCGACATCGTGATCACCGGAAACTTCCGCGACACCTTCGGCGGTCGCAACCTGAACCAGGCCGACCACATCGCCACCGGCCGCGCCGTACTGGACGCGGTGCGCGATGCGGGCAACCGCTGGATCTTCCGCGAGCAGCTCGAGCAGGACGGCCTTGAGACCTGGGGTGGTGTCCGCGAGGTCTGGGCTGCCGGCTCGCCGGATTCCCAGCATGCCGTCGACACGACCGAGACCTTCGACGCGGGAGTCGCCTCGCTGGAGGCTCATCGCGTCTACATCGACGGGCTCGGCTGGGTCGACTTCGACGCCCGCGAGTTCCTCGAAGGCATCGCCCGCGCAGTCGGGCAGCGGCTCGGGGTGGCGTTCGCTGCCCCGTTCGAGGTGTTCCCGATGGGCTGGGGTGGCTGAACGTAGGCGAAGAGGCAGCCGCCAGCTCTTCCGGTGCCTGAGCCGGATCCCTGGCGTCGGGAGCCCTACAAAGGACAAGTTGGGGAAGTTCCGGTTCCGGTTGAGGTCATTCCAACGGACAGGTGGTGGGTGGTGCGCCTGGCGAGAGCTCCTCTACGGCTCACGGAAATAGATGCCGGCACCGCGATTTACGGGACGTGCGTGGGTGTGCCCGTACTTCGAACCTCACTCAGCTGCCGCATCTTTCGACGCCGCGGTCTCGATCCACACCATGGCGACGCTCTCGAGGCGTGGAGCAGCTGCGCGGGCTACCGGACCCCCCTTCGGGGTCGTGGCCAGGCATCCTCGCGGGCCGACCCGCACAACACCTCAGCCGTGGACGTTCCGGGTGACCGTTCGCCCGACGTGGGCGCCGGCCCGGCGAGCTCGGTCCCCGGCGCCAGTGGCTCCGTCGGGGCCCAAGAGTGGCGCAAAGTGTTGAGCGGGGCTCGGGGCCAGTGACGAGCAAACCCGCCTGACCTGTTTACGTTAGGTCAGGCGGGTTTTCGATGCTCCCCCGGCTGGACTCGAACCAGCAACCCTCCGGTTAACAGCCGAATGCTCTGCCAGTTGAGCTACAGGGGATCGCGCCCGCAAAGGTTAGCAAGTAGCCACAGGCGTTGGCCAAGCCGCGACCGAAAGCTACTCCCCCACTTCGGCGCGGGCCTGGGCGAGCGCGTCGGAGGCCAGCCGGGCCACGTCCGGATCCTTCGGATCCACGCCGGCGTCGTACTCGTGCATCCAGGCGATCGGACCACCGGCGGGTGGACGCCGACCGATCACGCTGAACCCCCTCCGGCCGGACACCGGCACCCGGCGCTGGATGACCAGGCTGGCGGTCACCCGCTCACGCAGCAGCTGCAACAACGTGGTCGGCTCGTCGACCACGAAGCTCGCCGTGAACCGCGGTAGGCCGTACTCCCCCACCTCGCTGACCCGCAGCCGGGACTCGTCGCTGTCCCAGTCGGCGGCCTCGATCTGCTCCCAGGTGATCCGCCGGTACGCCGAACCGACCGGCGATGCATCCTCCGGGCCGCAGACGAGCACTAGCGCGTCACGAGTGCCCAGCAGCCAGGCACCGTCGCGGGCAACGGCCGACGCCAAGACTCGCTGCCCGCGAGGCAGCCCGGCACGGCGGGCCACCTCTGCCGGCACGCCGCGACTGCCGAACCCGAGCACTCAGCTCTCCACGGCGAGCTCGCGCAGGCTGCGCCGATGCTGCTCCAGAGCCACCAGCTCGCCGAACATCCGGTTGTAGTCGCCCGGCTGCTCGACCGGGTTCGTGCGCTGCAGCCGCGACTTCAGGTCGGCGATCCGGCGAAGCACGGTGAGCTCACGAAGGCGGTAGACGTACTCGGCGGCGTACGCCGGACCCGGCTCCTCCTTGGTCGTCCGCAGCGGTTCGACCGACAGCGCGCTGACCAGCGAGCGCACGCGTTCGTCCTCCGTCGCCTCACTGAGCCGGCTCGACCAGTCCGTGTCGGCAGCGGAGGTCACCCCACCGGCCGCGACCACACACCCCCACACCGCGCGGTACGCCGGATGGGTCAGATCCTCCTCGGTGACCTCGTCGGCCAGGCTTCCCACCAGCAAGGGATGTTGCACGACGAGCTTGAGCGTCTCGCGCTCGATGGTGAACCGAGGGTCCCTCGGGTCGGGCAGCTGGTGCTGCGCCGCAACCGGGGCAACCTGCTGCGGCGACGCGCGGTTCGCCGTGCGGCGGACCTCGCGGCGGACGTCGTCAGGGTCGATGCCGAGCATGCCGGCCAGCTCGCGAGCGAACGCGTCCACCTTGGACCGGTCGCGGATGCTGGTAACCAGCTTGGCCGCCTCACGCATGGCGTCGATCCGGCCGTCGGCCCGGTCGAGGTCGTAGCGCTTGACGACGTTGCGCAGCACGAAGCGGTACAGCGGGGTACGTCGCGCCACCAGCTCGCGGACGGCCGCGTCACCCTTCTGCAGCCGGACGTCGCACGGGTCCAGCCCGTCGGGCTCGATCGCGACGTAGGTCTGGGAGACGAACTGCTGGTCGCCGCCGAACGCACGCAAGGCGGCCTGCTGACCGGCCTCGTCGCCGTCGAAGGTGAAGATCACCTCACCCCGGAACTCCTCGTGGTCGTGCAGCAGGCGCCGGATCACCCGGGCATGGTCCTCGCCGAAGGCCGTGCCGCAGGTGGCGACCGCAGTCTTCACCCCGGCCAGGTGGCAGGCCATCACGTCGGTGTAGCCCTCCACGATCACCGCCTGCGATGCCCTCGCGATCTCGCGCCGGGCCAGGTCGATGCCGTAGAGCACCTGGCTCTTCTTGTAGATCGGGGTCTCGGGGGTGTTGAGGTACTTCGCCTCGATCCGGTCGTCGTCGAAGATCCGTCGTGCTCCGAAGCCGATCACGTCCCCGCTGGTGTCCCGGATCGGCCACATCAGCCGCCCGCGGAACCGGTCGTAGAGCCCACGGCCCTGGCCGACCAGTCCTGCAGCGACCAGCTCCTCGTCCCGAAAGCCCTTCTGCCGCAGGTGGCCGAGCAGCTCCTCGCCTCCGCGCGGGGAGAAGCCGACGCCGAAGGTGGCGCCGGCATCGGAGTCGAAGCCCCGCTGGTCGAGGAACTGCCTGGCGGCAGCTGCGGCCGGGTCGGCAAGCTGTTCGGCGTACCACTGTGCCGCGAGGCGGTGGGCCTCGATCATCCGCGGCCGCTGCGGACCGCCGGAGCGCTGGGCGGCACCGCCTTCCTCGTAGCGCAGGCGTACGGCGTACTTGTCGGCCAGCCGCTCCACCGTCTCGGCGAACGACAGCCCGTCGATCTGCATCACGAAGCTGATCACATCGCCGCCCGCCTGGCAGCCGAAACAGTGGTAGAAGCCGCGGCTCGGGGTGACATGGAAGCTCGGGGACTTCTCATCATGAAAGGGGCACAACCCCTTCAGGGAACCACTGCCGGCGTTGCGCAGGGTGACGTAGGAGGAGACGACCTCGTCGATGCGCGCCTTCTCGCGGACCTCCGCGATGTCCTCGTCCTTGATGCGCCCCGCCACGACGCACGAGTCTACGTCGGCGTACGGACGCGCCCGCCCGGTAGCGTTGGGGCATGTCGATCACCGAGCGGGTGGACCGGTGGCAGCGTCGCTTCCCTCGGGTCGGCTTCCCCATCGCCACGATCTACAAGTTCGGCGACGACCAGGGAAACTACCTCGCGGCGCTGATGACCTACTACTCGTTCGTCTCGCTGCTGCCGGTGCTGTTGCTCGCCTCGACCGGGCTCAGCTTCCTGCTCGTCGGCCATCCCCACCTGCAGGCCACACTGCTGCGCTCCGCACTCGCGCAGTTCCCGGTCGTGGGCGAACAGCTCAAGGCGCCGAAGGCTCTCGGCGGGGGAACCACTGGCATCATCGTCGGCGTGGTGGGCGCCGTGTACGGCGCTCTTGGTGCGGCTCAGGCGCTGCAGTACGCCGGCAACACGGTCTGGCAGGTGCCCCGCAACAACCGGCCCAACCCGTTCGCCGCACGAGGCAAGTCGATCCTGCTGGTGGCCACGTCCGGGCTCGGTCTGCTGGTCATCCTTATCGTCTCGACGACGGTCTCGAACGCACTCGACACCAGCACGATAGGAACCTTTTTGTTGTTCCTGCTCAGTGTCGCGATGTTCAGCGTCATCTTCGTGCTCGCCTTCCGGATGGCGCCGAACACCGATCTCTCCATTCGACAGGTGCTGGTGGGCGCGGTCTTTGCGGCGCTGCTGTTCCGGTTGTTGCAGACGTTCGGCTCGACGTACGTAGCGAACGTGGTCCGACACGCCTCGACCACCAACGCCGTGTTTGCCGTGGTCCTCGGCATGCTGGCCTACCTCTACCTGTCCTCGGTCATCGTCGTCCTGGCTATGGAGGTCGACGTGGTACGAGCTCGGCGGCTGTGGCCGCGTGCGCTGTTGACGCCGTTCACCGACGATGTCGACCTCACCCACGCCGACGAGCGCACCTACCGGGGCCAGGCGATGGCCCAGCGGCACAAGGGGTTCGAGGAGATCCAAGTGCACTTCCACGAGCGCGACCGCGACCCGCCGGACAGCCAGGAAAATGCGGACCGGGCCGCACCGACCGAGGATCAGTAGTCACCCGACATCTGGTTCGCAAGCGGCTCTCCGGTGGCGAACCTGGCCAGCTGCTTCTGCACGAGGCGGTACGCCCGCGGCCACATCGCGCTGGAGAGGCCGCCGACATGCGGGGTGAGCAGCACGTGGGGCGCGTGCCACAACGGGTGCCCGGCCGGCAGCGGCTCCGGGTCGGTCACGTCGAGCGCCGCGTGGATGCGGCCAGACTCCAGCGCCGCAACGAGGTCGTCGGTCACCACGACGGGGCCGCGGGCACAGTTGACCAGCAGGGCGCCGTCCTTCATCCGGGCAAGGAACTCGGCGTCGACCAACCCTCGCGTCTGGTCGGTCGCCGGGACGATCAGCACGACCACGTCGGCCTCGGGGAGCAGCTCGGCGACCTCAGCGATCCCGTGCACGCCGTCGCGAGCAGTCCGGGCCACCGGCACCACCTCGGTCTCGAACGGCCGCAGCCTGGCCTCGATGGCGCGCCCGATGGCGCCGTACCCGACCAGCAGCACGCGTTTGTCCGCCAGGCTGTCGTGCCAGGCCGGCCGCCACTCACCAGCCTGCTGGGCGCGCACGAAACCGGCGATGTCGCGCAGCGAGGCCAGGATCAGCGTCAGCACCAGCTCGGCAGTGGAGGCATCGTGGATGCCGCGCCCACTGCACAGCACCACCCCGTCGCCCACGTACGCGCGGATGTGCTCCACGCCCGCGGTCAGTGTCTGGACGACCCGCAGCTTTGGCATCGAAGCCACCAGTCGGGAGTCATCCTCCTCGAAGCGGTACGGCGGCACGTAGAACTCCACCTCTCCGACCGAGTCCGGTGCCGATGCGCCGGGTTCGGGCACCACCACCTCGTAGCGCAGCCCGGACGGCCGGTCTCCCAGCCGAGCGGGGTCGAACGGCAGCCACACCAGAGGTTCGCTCATGGCCTTCAGACTAAGGCTCTCGGCCACTCACCAGCCGGGCGTGCCAGCTGAGCGCCGAGGGGTCGGTCAGCGAGGCGATCTGGTCGATGACCACCCGCACCCGCGAACGGTCGTCGGCCGCGCTCGCGTAGTCCGCCGCGAAGGCTCGATCGAGGTGCCGTCCGTCGCGCAGCGCCTCGAACAGCTCCGCGAGCACGCTGCGCTGGCGCTCCATCAGCACAACCCGGTCGTCGGCGCGCATCACGTAGTGAGCAGCGATCGCCTTGAGTACGACGATCTCGGCGACCGTGCCGTCAGGCACGACCAGGTCCGCCTCGTGCCTGACGAGGGGCTGTTCGCCGTACACCTCCCGGGTGGCGTGCTGGACGCTGCCACAGAAGATGCCGATCAGGTCGGAGGTGAGGTTCTTCAGGGCGGCGAGCGCTCCTCTGCTGCCGTCGTACGACGAACCCGGCCACGGTGCTATCCGGCGCAGCCGGGCGAATGCCTCATCGAGCGCGTCGTCGGTCGCGTCGGGAAGATACCAGTCGCGGGCGGTCTGCCAGACCAGCTGCCGCTCGGCCGGGTCTTCGAGCCGGGCGAGCTCGATCCGGTCGGCGACGATGCCGTCCTCCAGGTCGTGCACGGAGTAGGCGACGTCGTCGGCGAGGTCCATCACCTGCGCCTCCACGCATCGGCGCTCCCCCGGCACGCCCGCGCGCATCCAGTCGAACACCGCCCGGTCGCCGTCGTACACCCCGAACTTGGGGCGCCCCGGCGACCGGGGCCACGGATACTTCGTGCAGGCGTCAAGCGTCGCGCGGGTCAGGTTCAGCCCCACTGAGCGCCCCTCACCGTCGGTGGACTTGGCTTCGAGCCGAGTCAGCGATCTCAGCGTCTGGGCGTTGCCCTCGAAGCCGCCGGCGTCCTCCGCCAGCTCGGCGAGCGCCCGTTCACCGTTGTGACCGAACGGCGGATGCCCCAGGTCATGGGCCAGGGCAGCCGTCTCGGCGAGATCGGGATGGCAGCCGAGCACATGCGCGACGTCTCGAGCCACCTGGGCCACCTCGAGGCTGTGGGTCAGCCGGTTGCGGACGAAGTCGTCGGAGGACGGGCCGACCACCTGGGTCTTGGCGGCCAGCCGCCGCAGGCTTGCGGAATGTACGACGCGCGCCCGGTCGCGCTCGAAGGGAGTCCGGGTGGGGGCCGGCACCCGCTTGGCGGGCTCGTCGACGACCCGCTGCCGGTCCGGTTCGGCGTACAGCTCCTCCCATTGCACCCGTTGTCACAACCAGCCGTGCAACTCGGCGAGGAGGACGGCCTCGGCGCGGTTGGCGGCCTGGGTCTTGCCGATCACTGCGGAGGGGTGGTTGCGCACCGTCCCGTTGGACAAGTTCAGCTTGGTCGCGATCGCGGCTACCGAAGATCCGCCTCGGGCGGCCTGGAGCATCGCGGCGAAGAGGAACCCGAACCGTCGCGGGCGGTTGCCTTCGCCGCTCAAGCCGGGCTGCATCCTGCTCATGCCCGCCACGGTATCCCTGCGCTATCCCTGGGCTCAGATCCGCGCGGTGTCCTTGCTCATCCGCCAAGCGACGCCTGCCACGAACCCAATGAGGCTTGCCTGGTTCGTGACCTGGATGAACAGGTTGCGCAGGAAGCAGAGCAGCGCAGAGCCGGTCCGAGGATCTGCATCGCGAAACAGTTCTTGGTCACGTTGTGCAGGACGACCGCGGCCCCTCTAGCTGAGTTCATGAGGTCCAGCATGCTGGGGGCGGGCCGGCGTACCCCCACGGGCGTCACCGACTTGACGTGAGATTGTCAGCGGTTCGACCGCCTCCTTAGAAGCCCAGGCGGCGCAGCTGACGGGGGTCGCGCTGCCAGTCCTTGGCCACCGTGATTCGTAGATCGAGGTAGACCGGCGTACCGAACAGCGCCTCGATCTGCTGCCGTGCCGCCGTACCCACCGCCCGGAGTCGGGAGCCTCGGTGGCCGATGATGATGGGCTTCTGCGAGTCGCGTTCGACGAACAGGTGTGCGTGCACGTCGAGCAGGGGCCGGTCCTCGGGGCGGTCCGGGCGCAGTCCCATCTCGTCGACGACCACGGCGATCGAGTGCGGCAGCTCGTCGCGCACCCCTTCGAGGGCGGCCTCCCGGATCAGCTCGGCGACGATCACCTCCTCGGGGGTGTCGGTCAGCTCGCCGTCGAGGTACAGCGCCGGCCCTTCGGGCAGCCGGGCCACCAGCAGGTCGGTCAGCAGGCCCACCTGGTCCCCGGACTTCGCGGAGACCGGCACGATCTCGGCCCAGTCGGTCTGGGTCACCCGACCCAGCTCGGCGATCGCGAGCAGGTGCTCCCCCAGCGCGGCCTTGGAGACCAGGTCGGTCTTGGTGGCCAGCGCAAACGTCGTGGTCCGGCGCGCCTTGCCCAGCTCGGTGACCAGGAAGCGGTCCCCCGGGCCCGGCTTCTGGTCGACCGGGAAACAGACCGCGACGACGTCCACCTCGGCCCAGGTGGTGGTGACCAGTGCGTTCAACCGCTCGCCGAGCAGGGTGCGCGGACGGTGCAGCCCCGGGGTGTCCACCAGGATCAGCTGAGCGTCGGGTCGGTGCACGATGCCGCGGACGGCGGTTCGGGTGGTCTGCGGACGCGAGGAGGTGATCGCCACCTTCGACCCGACGATTGCGTTCGCCAGCGTGGACTTGCCGGCGTTGGGACGGCCGACCAGGCAGGCGAAGCCGCAGCGGTTGCTCATCGTTCCTCCCTCGCCGCGTCGTACTCGTCCCAGATCTGCTCGTCGGAGAGGCCGGCCGCTTTGCCCCGGCGGTAGATCGGGCCCGGGTCCACCGACCGCCGAGCCCGTCCTCGAGAACCGCTCCAGTACCCCATCACGTCGTACCGCGACGAGTCCCAGTGCAGGTCGTGACGCAGGTGCCGCCGGATGTCGCGCATCTGCGCCGACTCCCCGGCCATCCAGAAGTAGCCGGGCTCGTCCGGCCACGTGAGCCCTCGCACCAGCGCGGCCAGACCCGACTCCGTCGGCGTCGCCTGCTGCAGCCAGGTCGCCGGCAGACCGGAGTACGCCGGGACCGGGCCACCCGCCGCTTCGACGTACGCCGTCAGCGGCAACCCGGTCGATGAGGCGATCCGGCCGACCGCCGGAAGAGCGGTCAGGTCACCCACGAGCACCACCCAGGCCGCGTCGACCGCCGGTGTGAACGACCCCTTGGGAGCACCGATCCCGACCGTCTCGCCGACACACCGGGTTCGGGCCCACTCGGTGACCAGACCCTCGCTGTGCAGCACCACATCGAGCACGATGTGGTCGCCGGCCGCCGAGACCACCGTGTAGTACCGGGTCTGGTACTGCCCCGGCACAGTCAGCGCCACCCACTCGTCGGGCACCCCGGTGGTGACGAAACCCGGACAAGCGATCTCCAGCCGGACCAGGTGGGTGCTGAGCACGCGGCGACCCTCGACGGTGCCGGTGAGGACCGCGCGCGAGGTCACGACAGCCAGGTCGGTCGCAGACCGAAGCCGCTGACGCCCTCCTCGTCGGTGCGGCCGGCGAGCACCTGGTGAAGCTGGAGCTCGTTACGCTCGAAGGCCAGCCGGGAGCCGGCCATGTACAGCCCCCATATCCGCGCCGTACCCTCACCGACCTCGGCGACGCACTCGTCCCAGTGCTCGCGAAGGTTTCGGCACCATCCGGCGAGCGTCATCGCATAGTGAATCCGCAGGTTCTCCTCGTGGTGCACCTCCAGCCCCGAGTTCTGGATCTCGGTGATGATGCGCCCCGAGCCGATCAGCTCCCCGTCGGGGAAGACGTAGCGGTCGATGAACGCGCCGGTGTTCGTACGCCGGTTGTCATGACGGGTGATGCAGTGGTTCAGCAAGCGTCCCTGGGGACGCAGCCGGCCGCCTAGGAACGAGAAGTACGCCGGGTAGTTCGCCACCCCGATATGCTCCGTCAGCCCGATCGAGCTCACCGCGTCGAAGCCGGACTCGGGGACCTTGCGGTAGTCCAGGAACCGCACCTCGGCCAGATGGTCGAGACCCTCGGCCTTGATCTGCTCCTGCGCCCAGGCCGCCTGCTCGTGCGACAAGGTGACCCCCAGCGCCCGGACGCCGTACTCCCGAGCTGCGTGCCGCACCATGCCGCCCCAGCCGCAGCCGACGTCGAGCAGCCGCTCTCCGGCCTGCAGGTCCAGCTTGCGGGCAACCAGGTCGTACTTGGCGAACTGCGCCTCCTCAAGCGTTGCCTGCCCGGTCGGGAACAGCGCGCAGGTGTAGGTCATAGAGGGGCCGAGCACCAGCTCATAGAACCGGTTCGAGACGTCGTAGTGGTGGTGGATCACCTCGGCATCGCGCTCCGGACTGTGCCGGAACCCTTCCACGACCCGACGCCACCGCGGGAGATGCTCCTGGCGCGGCGGCGTTGGCGGCTTGAGCCGGGACAGGCCGAGGCCGCGCAGCAGCGCAACCGCCTCGACGGCCGACGGCCGACGGAACCTCAGCCCCTTCTGGACCAGACGCAGCCCCTCGTACGGATCCCCGGGGTGGACTCCGGTGACGTCGAGGTCGCCAGCCACGTAGGCGCGGCCCAGGCCGAGGTCACCGGGAGCGGTCACCAGGTAGGCGAGCCCGCGCTCGTTCTTCAGGTACATCCCCACTGGAGCATCCTGGGGTCCGCTGGCACTCCCGTCGTACGCCGTGAAGCGCAGCGGAAGGTCCTCGACCAGCAGGGACGTGAACGCATCCGCAATGGACAGCTTGGTCGTGGACCGGGTGAGGGACTGGGTCATCGTCTTCGCACCGCCTTGTCGTAGAGGCTCAGCAACCGGTCTTCGGGGTCGTAACGCTGCTTGACCTTAGCGAGATGGGCACCGTCGTAGAGCCGGTCAAAGGTCTCGCGGTCGTAGAAGGACTCGGAGTACAGCGACTTGTGGCCGTCCAGCTTGCGCACCTTGGCCTCGATCGCCCGGTTGCGCGGCGCGTCAGGGGCGTCCGGACCGACGGCGACTGCTCCCCAGAACCCCACGTTGACATAGTTGTGTCCCGGCACCAGGGGGTACGCCGGCCAGGTGCGCTCGCCTCGGAGCCGCAACGGACACAGCCACACCGGCCGCATGCCGACGTGCAGGTCGAACCAGTCCAGAAACTCGCCGAGCCGGTCGACCGGGATCTCGACGTCCTGGATGACCCGTTCGCGCCGTGGCCGTCCGGCTCTCCGGTCGAGTCGGTCCACAACACCGTGCCGGGCGTCCAGACCAACCAGCCGGTGGTAGACGTCGGAGCGACGCCAGCGGCGCGGCCAGAGCCGGCGTACCAACGGGCGTTGCGCGCCGAACGCCCCCGAGCACCAGAACCAGTCGGTGTCCCAGCGCCACAGGTAGTCGGCCATCATGAGCTTGTCGGTCTCCCGCTCCTGGATCGACCGGTAGAAGATCCGCTGGCCGGTGTAGTCCGAGGTGGGACCGGGCTCCTCGCTCCAGCGCGCCAGCACGAGGTAGTACTCGCCCGGGGCGAAGGCCACTCCGTCCATCGCGTCGACCGGCACGCCGTCCCACTCCCGGGCCTCGGTGATCGTGGCCACTGCATGAGCCAGCTTGTCCGCCTCGTGGAAGCGGACATGGCGCAGGTCGACGTACTCCGGCACCGGCTCCAGCTCGATGCGCAGCCGGGTGGCGTAGCCGAGAGATCCGTAGGAGTTCGGGAACGTCGCGAACAGGTCGGAGTGCTCGTTGTCCGGGGAGACGGTGAGCAGCTCGCCGGCCCCGGTGAAGACATCCATCTCGCGCACGGACTCGTGCGGGAGCCCGTTGCGAAACGACGTGGCCTCGATCCCCAGCCCGGTCACCGCGCCGCCCAGCGTGATCGTGCGAAGCTGTGGGACGACCAGGGGGATCAGCCCGTGCGCGAGGGTGACCTCGACGAGGTGCTCGTAGGTGCACATGCCCTGGACGTCAGCAGTCCGGCCGGCCGGGTCCAGGCCGATGACCCCGTCGAGGCCGGAGACGACCAACCCGGGACCGGCGACCGCTGCTCTTGGACGGAACAGGTTGGAGGTGCGCTTCGCCAGTCGGACGGGTGCACCGACGGGGACTTCGGCGTACGACTCGCGCAGCCGGGCGACCGCAGCCGCATGTGCCTCGCGCCCCTTCAACCGCACCGGTCAACCCTCTCGCGTCGCAACAACTATCAGGTGGTGAGCGTCTCCTCGATCCTGCCATCAGCAGACCCCCGGTGCACGGCCACTCCGGGGCCGGCGAACTCACGGACTACCGCAAGATCGGCTCCGCTGACCGGGGTGTCGGCGAGGACGACGACCGCCTCGGCACCCCTTGACCCGCTGGAGAGAGCCATCGCGACGCACACCCCCACCGCGCTGAGCGAGAGCGATGGCAGCGACACCCCGGCGCCGGCGTACGTCCGACCGTCCGGGTCGCGCAGAGCAGCGCCGTCTTCGGCCCGCACCCGCGCCCGGACCGCCCGCGCCAACACCCACAGCTTCTGGTCCTCCGGATCCATCCGCCCAGCCTAGGTGGGGCTTCCGGCGGCCCGCGCCGCTGCCCAAGACACTCGGACGTCATCCGCCCTGGCGGCCAGGGG
>JALZBH010000010.1:0-9475 GCA_030947625.1 Actinomycetota bacterium | reverse complement strand
GATGACGTCACCGGGTCACGGGGTCACGGGTCACCGGGTCACGGGGCCGGGGCCGGTCGGATCAGCACTGTGCCGACCTTCTTGCGCCGTCCCTTGGCTTCCTCGGCCGCGAAGATCAGCCCGTCGACCTCGACTACCGACCCGGGGATCGGCACCTTGCCGAGGTGCTTGGCCATCAGCCCAACGACCGAGTCCACCTCGTCGTCTCGGACAGCCACCCCGAGGATGTCGACCAGGTCGTCGACCGGGAACCGCGACGAGACCCGGGTCGCGCCGTCCGCCAACGCCTCGACCGGCAGCTCGGCGGCGTCGTACTCGTCGGTGATCTCGCCGACGATCTCCTCCAGGACGTCCTCGATCGTGACCAGGCCGGCGGTGCCGCCGTACTCGTCGACGACCATGGCAATGTGTCGACGCTGTGCCTGCATCTCGCGCAGCAGGTCGTCGACCGGCTTGGAGTCCGGAACGTGCAGCACCGGCCGCATCACCGACTCGACCTGCTGGGTGGTCTGTGCGTCGTGACGGTCGAAGACCCGGCGGCTGACGTCCTTGAGATAGCAGAAACCGATGATGTGGTCCAGATCCTCGTCGATGACCGGAATCCGGGAGAACCCACTGCGCAGGAACAACGACATCGTCTGGCGCAGGGTCTTGTGACGCTCGATGTAGACCACCTCCGTGCGCGGCACCATCACCTCACGCGCGATCGTGTCGCCGAGCTCGAAGACCGAGTGGATCATGGCCCGCTCCCCGGACTCGATCACACTGGAGGCCTCAGCAAGGTCCACCAGCTCACGCAGCTCTGCCTCGGAGGCGAACGGGCCTTCGGAGAACCCCCGTCCGGGGGTCAGCGCGTTGCCCAGCAGGATCAGCAGCTGGGGCAACGGACCGAGCACCCGCGCCACCGGAAGGAGTACGACGCCCGAAGCCAGCGCAATCCGTTCGGCGTGCTGGCGTCCCAGCGTGCGCGGCCCGACGCCGATCACCACGAACGAGACCACCAGCATGATCGCGATCGCCAGCAGTACCGCACTTGGGTTGGCCCCGAACGTGGTCCGGATCATCGAGGTGACCAGGACCGTTGCCGAGATCTCGGTGAGCAGCCGCAGGAACAGGGCGGTGTTGAGAAAGCGTGGCGGGTCCTCGAGGATCTTCAGCAGCCGGACCGCACCGGGTTGCCGCTGCCGGGCCAGCTCCTCCGCGCGAGCCCGAGAGAACGACGAGAGTGCCGCCTCGGCACTGGTGATCAGTCCGGCGACCAGGACCAGCCCGACCACGAGCAGCACCAGGCCGGGACTGTGTGCACTCATTCGTGCCGGCCCTGCCACTCCGCGAGCAGCCGCCCCTGGAGGCCGAACATCCGCTGGCGCTCAGCGGATTCGCCGTGGTCGAAGCCGAGTAGGTGCAAGATGCCGTGCACGGTGAGCAGGTCCAGCTCGTCGGTGGTGGTGTGCTCTGCGGTCTTGGCCTGTCGCGCGGCCACCTCCGGGCAGAGCACCAGGTCGCCTAGGATGCCCTCCTCGGGCTCCGCGTTGACCATGCCGGGTCGCAGCTCGTCCATCGGAAACGCTAGTACGTCGGTGGAGCCGTCCTGGTCCATGAACCGGCGGTTGAGCTCGGTCATGGTGTCCTCGTCGACCACCTTCACGCACAGCTCGGCCAGCGGGTGCACCAGCATCTGGTCCAGTACGAAGCGCGCCAGCCGCTGGGTACGGCGTACGTCGAGATCGCGGCCGGACTCGTTGAGCACCTCGATGCTCATGTCCGCCGCGGTCCCCGGCTCTCGATGCGGTGCTCCAGCGCCGGCTCGGGGGCCCGCCGGGCCTCGAACTCGTCGTACGCCGCCACGATCCGGCCGACCAGCCGGTGCCGCACCACGTCGTGTGCGGTGAGCCGGTTGAAGGACACGTCTTCGATGTCGTCAAGAATGTGCTCGACGACGCGCAGTCCGCTCTTGGTGCCGCCCGGCAGGTCGATCTGGGTCACGTCACCGGTGACCACGATCCGCGAGCCGAAACCCAGCCGGGTCAAGAACATCTTCATCTGCTCGGGCGAGGTGTTCTGCGCCTCGTCGAGAATGATGAACGCGTCGTTGAGCGTCCGACCGCGCATGTACGCCAGCGGCGCAACCTCGATCGTCCCGGCCGCGAGCAGCTTCGGAATCGTGTCGGGGTCGAGCATGTCGTGCAGGGCGTCGTACAACGGGCGCAGGTACGGGTCGATCTTCTCGCTGAGTGTGCCCGGCAGAAAACCCAGTCGCTCACCGGCCTCGACAGCGGGCCGCGTCAAGATGATCCGGGTGACCTGCTTGGCCTGCAGTGCCTGAACCGCCTTGGCCATGGCCAGGTAGGTCTTGCCGGTGCCGGCGGGCCCGATGCCGAAGACGATCGTGTGCTTGTCGATCGCGTCGACGTACCGCTTTTGGTTCAGCGTCTTGGGCCGGATGGTGCGGCCACGGTTGGACAAGATGTTCAGCGAGAGTACGTCGGCCGGGCGCTCGGTCGTCTCCGCCCGAAGCATTGCGATCGCCCGCTCGACGGTCTCGGCGGTGATCCCCTGGCCGGTCCGGATGATCGTGACCAGCTCGTCGAGTAGCCGCTCCACCAGAGCGACCTCGCCGGGCTCACCGCTCAGGGTGATCCGGTTGCCGCGGACATGGACATCTGCACTGAAGAACCTCTCGATGGTGACCAGATGCTCGTCCCCCGGTCCGAGCAGAGCCACCATGTTGATGCTGTTGGGCACGATCACGGTATGCGAGGCGGCGGGGGGCGTTGGGGGGGTCGGGGGTTCGGTCATGGATGCCCCAGCGGGCGACCCTTCTGGTGCGACGGCATGCGGTCGGGCTCAATGCTACGGGAGCGGCGTCACGGGCGGGCGAGTCATCCGGGCGGCCAGCTCAACTCACGCCCGCCGAGCACGTGGACATGGGCGTGGAACACGCTCTGCTGGGCGCGTGCCCCGGTGTTGAACACCAGCCGGTAGCCGTCGGCAATGCCTTCGGCCTCGGCGATCTCGTGCGCGATCCGCACCAGCTGCGCCAATGTGTCCGGCTCGCTCACGGCCAGCTCCGCGGCATTCCGGTAGTGGGTGCGGGGCACCACCAGGACGTGCGTCGGCGCGGCCGGGCTGGCGTCGCGGAATGCGAACGTCGTCTCGGTTTCGTCGACCACCTCGGCCGGGATCTCGCCGGCCACGATCTTGCAGAAGACGCAGTCGCTCACGTCCCGAGCATAGGCTGTGTCAACCCGCTGCCGGGCTCGCGCGTGGAAGTAACGTGAGCGCGACCTTGACCAGCCAGCCGACGGGGGTGGCACCGATCGCTCCGGATGCCGACAACACTCTCGAACGGTTCTACGTCGAGCACTACCTGGCCATGGTTCGGCTGGCCGTCCTGCTCGTGCGCGACGTCGGCACCGCCGAGGACGTCGTACAGGACGCTTTCGTGGCGTTGCATTCGCGGCTGGGACGTCTCCAGGATCCCGAACGTGCGGCCGGCTACCTGCGACAGTGCGTAGTCAACGGTGCCCGGTCCCATCTGCGGCATGGCAAGATAGCGGCCCTGCACCTAGCATCATCCCCGCCCGACGATCGCGGCCCGGACGAGACCGTGGCCGACCAGCGCGTCACCGTGCTCTCGGCACTTGCCGGGCTGCCCACCCGGCAGCGAGAGGTGCTGGCGCTCCGCTATTACCTCGACCTGACCGAGTACCAGATCGCCGAGACCCTCGGTATCACTCCCGGTTCGGTCAAGACCCATGCGTCGCGCGGTGCAGCCGCCTTGCGCTCACTGCTCAAGGAGATCCGATGAACGACCTCGACGACAACGAGGATGTCCGCGAGCTGCTCCATGGCGCGGTGGCAGATGTCCAGCCCCGCCAGGAGCTCCCCTCGATACTCGCACGCACCGGCCCAGCCGCCGGCGGCCCACGGCACCGGGTACCGGTACCGCTCGCGGCGGCGGTGCTGACCGCGGCGCTCGTCGGCGGGATTGTGTACGTCGGCCACCGCACCAGCTCAACTCCCGCAAGTCCGGGTCCAACGACTGGACGTTCGGTGACCGAGCAGGTGTTCTATCTCGGTGCGACCGCCAACGGGCCACGGTTGTTCTCCGAGGCCGACAACCTGGACAGGGTCACCTCGAGCGAGCTCCAGGGGGCGGTGAACCTGGCCATTGCCGGCCACGCACGCGACCCGGACTACCGCAGCGGCTTCCCCCTCGGGACGTCGGCTGAGGTGATGCCGAACGGCACCCAGGTCGACGTCAACCTGCACGGCCGCGCGCTGGCGGGAGCACTCGGTTCGACCACCAGCACCGGCCGGATGGCGTTACAGGCGGTGGTATTCACCGTTGACCGGGTGATGGGCGATTCGACACCGGTGCGCTTCCTGGTGGACGGCAGTCCCGCGACGAGGTTGCTCGGCGTACCACTGAACGGACCGGTGGCCAGGGGGTCCCGCGACTCGACGCTGGCGCCGGTGCAGATCACCTCGCCGGTGCAGGGGCAGCACCTTGCCCGAAAGTTCACGGTGACCGGTCTGGCGATGGCATTCGAGGCCAACGTGGGCTGGCAGCTTCGGCAGGGCAACCATGTGGTCCGTCAGGGTTTCGCCACCGCTTCGAAGTGCTGCACGCTGGCGCCGTACACCTTCACGGTCACCGCCCCGCCCGGGCGGTACACGCTGGTCGTCCACGACACCAACGCATCGGGCATCGCAGACCCGAATGCCGTCGGGACCAGCCAGGACAGCAAGGAGATCACCGTCGGCTAGGCCCACCGGCCGGTCCGGGAAAGCAGGGCCGCCACGGCCGCGACCCCTGCGGTCGAGGTGCGCAGCACGGTAGGGCCTAGTCGGACGACGTGCGCATCCACGAAGGCGGCCAGCTCCTCCTCGGTGATCCCGCCCTCGGGCCCGACCACGACCACGACCGATCCGGCTCCGCTGACCGGTAGCTCGTCGAGCGGGTGGCTGGCCTGCTCGTGAAGTACGACGCCCAGGTCGGCCGCCGTGAGCAGCTGCGCCACGTCGCTCGTCGTCGCCGGCAGGGTCACCTGCGGCAGCCAGCACCGCCGGGACTGCTTGGCCGCCTCCCGCGCGGTGACCCGCCACCGCGCCAAAGACCTCTCCGCGCGGTCGCCGGGCCACTCGGCCACACAGCGCGCGGCCGGCCACGGCACGATCGTGTCGACGCCGACCTCGGTGAGCATCTGGACGGCCAGCTCGGCCCGATTGCCCTTCGGGATCGCCTGGACGACGCTCACCTGCGGCGTCGGCGCCGGCTCGGTCCGGACCGTCTCGACGACGGCCACCAGCCGGTCGCGACGCGATGTTCCGACCGTGCACCGTGCGGTCGTGCCGGCGCCGTCGGTGAGCACGACCGGTTCACCCGCCCGGATCCGGCGTACGACGCCGTGGCGGGCCTCGTCACCGGACAGCGTCACGCTGCTCCCCACGACGAACGGCCCCGGAGCCAAGAAGAACGGCAGCGTCACGGGCGCTCCCTCACCGGGGGTTGAAGGCGTTCCTCAGCCGGCCGAAGACCGACTTCTGCGCCGGCTGGATCCGCCCGTCCGGCGACTCCTCGTGACGCAGCTGGGCCAGCTCGGCCAGCAGCTGGCGCTGCCGGTCGTCGAGGCGGGACGGCGTCTCGACCTCGACCGTGACCACGACATCGCCGCGCGCCTGCGAGCGCAGGCTCGGGACACCGCGCCCACGGATCACCTGCTCGGTGCCCGACTGTGTCCCTGGCCGGATGTCCAGCTCGGTCCACAGGTCGACGCCGGACTCCTCCTTGGCGACGTCGGCCTCCAGCAGCGGCAGCCGGATCGTCGTACCGAGCGCGCCGGCGGTCATCGGCACGGTGACCTGGCAACGCAGGTTCACGCCATCGCGATGGAACACCGGATGCTCGGCAACGTGGATCTCGACGTACAGGTCCCCAGCCGGACCGCTGCCCGGGCCGACCTCACCTTGGCCCGAGAGCTGGACGCGGGTCCCGGTGTCGACGCCTGGCGGGATCTTCACCGTGATCGAGCGGCGTGACCTGACTCGGCCGTCGCCGGCGCACTCGCGGCAGGGGTCGGGGATGATCTGGCCGTAGCCACGGCAGGCGGCGCAGGGACGCACCGTGCGCATCTCGCCGAGGAACGACCGCTGCACCTGCTGCACCTCGCCGCGTCCGTGACAGGTCTCGCAGGTCACCGGCCGGGTCCCTGGGGCAGCGCCGGCGCCCGAGCAGGTCGTGCAGACGACCGCGGTGTC
Organism: Actinomycetota bacterium; assembly: GCA_030947625.1. Taxonomy (GTDB): domain Bacteria; phylum Actinomycetota; class Actinomycetes; order Propionibacteriales; family Nocardioidaceae; genus Marmoricola. Next base: position 3,211 of record JALZBH010000010.1, on the reverse strand, counting down.
GACGGTGAGCTCACGGGTGACCCCGAACGCGGCCTCGGCGAGCTGGACCTCGATCCGCACAAGCGCGTCCTGGCCACGCCGGCTGCGCGGGCGGGGACCTTGCCCCTGCGTTCCCTGGCCGCCGAAGAAGGCGTCCATGATGTCGGTGAACGAGAAGCCGGCACCTTGGCCGAAGCCGCCACCACCTCGGCCGAACGGGTCACCGCCGAGGTCGTACATCCGGCGCTTCTCCGGGTCCGAGAGCACTTCGTACGCCGCGGAGACCTCCTTGAACCGCTCCTGGGTCGCCGGATCGGGGTTGACGTCGGGGTGCAGCTCGCGGGCCAGCCTGCGGTAGGCCCTCTTGATCGTCTCGGCATCGGCGTCGGCGTTCACGCCGAGGATCTGGTAGGGGTCCGGGCTCACGTTGCGCTTTCTTCCCACGAGTCGTCGAGCATCGTGGAGACGTAGCGGGCGACCGCGCGTACGGCGGCCATCGTTCCTGGGTAGTCCATCCGGGTCGGCCCGACGATGCCGAGCGAAGCAAGCGGTTCCTCACCGGGGCCGTAACCGGTTGCCACAACCGAGGTCGCGGCCAGCTCACGATAAGGGCCCTCACGGCCGATCCGCACGGTCACCCTCGACGGCGCGGTCGCCTCACCAAGCAGCTTGAGGAGTACGACGTGCTCCTCGAGCGCCTCGAGCATCGGCTTGATCGTGCTTTCGAAACCGTCACCGAAACGAGCCAGGTTCGCGGTGCCTCCGACCACGACCCGCTCGTCGGACCGGGCGTTGGACATTGCCTCGACCAGCGAGGCGGCGATCAACGCGACCGGCGTACGCCCCGAGCCGACCTGTCCAGGCAACGACCCCAATGCCGAGACGGCATCGGCGATCGGCTCCCCGACTGCGGCACGCCCCACCGTAGAACGCAGCTCCGCAAGCAGCTCGTCGTCGACCTCAAGCGGCAGCTCCACCAGCCGCTGTTCTACCCGTCCGGTGGAGAGGATCAACACCACCAGCAGCCGGGTCGGGCTGACCGCGACGAGCTCGATGTGGCGAACCGTCGACCGGGCCAGTGTGGGGTACTGCACGATCGCCACCTGCTGAGTCAGCTGCGCGAGCAGCCGGACGCTGCGGCTGACCACGTCATCGAGGTCGTGCGCGCCCTCGAGGAAGGTCGCAATCGCGCGCCTCTCCGCGGCGGACGTCGGCTTGAGTGTGGTCAGCCGGTCGACGAAGAACCGGTAGCCCTTGTCGGTCGGGATTCGGCCGGCACTGGTGTGCGGTTGGGTGATCAGCCCCTCCTCCTCCAGCGCCGCCATGTCGTTTCGCACGGTCGCGGGCGAGACGCCCAGCCGGTGCCGGTCCACGAGCGCGCGGCTGCCGACCGGCTCCTGGGTAGCCACGTAGTCCTCGACAATCGCCCGGAGAACGGCGAGCTTGCGTTCGTCCTGCATCGATTGCCTCCTCGCTGGCACTCGTGTGTTCGGAGTGCCAATCCTACTAGTGTTGTGTCCATGGGCAGCTTCACCGCCATCGGAGACCGGTGCTGGGTTGCCCGATGGGACTTCCTCGACGTCAACGTCGGTCTGGTCGCCGGAGACCGCGGCCTGCTGGTCGTCGACACGAACACCTCGGCCGCCGTGGCCCGCACCGTGCTGGAGGAGGTACGCCGGGTCTCCAGCGCACCCATCCTGGCCGCGGTCAACACCCATCACCACTTCGACCACACGTTCGGGAACCTCACGTTCGCCACCGCCGGTGCCGAGCTGGTCTGCCATGAGGGGGCCGCAACCACGCTGCCGGCACATGCGGCCGACATCCTCCGCCAGCTCGAGGCCGAGGCGCAGGCCGACGACCGCGATCGCGACCGGTATCGGGAGATTGCCGAGACCGAAGTGGCGGTTCCATCGCGGACGTTCTCTTCAGCGATGTCGCTCGACCTGGGCGACCGGCAGGTCGAGCTGGTGCATCCCGGACGAGGCCACACCGACGGCGACGCGGTGCTCCGGGTGCCCGATGCAAAGGTGTTGTTCGCCGGCGACCTGGTCGAGGAGTCGGCCCTACGCAAGGGCATTCCCGGCTACGGCGATGACTGCTGGCCGATGGAATGGCCGACCACACTGGACTTGGTCCTGGCGCTGCTCGACGCCGGCTCGGTCGTCGTACCCGGACACGGAGCGCCGGTCGACCAAGACTTCGTCCTCGGTCAACGCTCCGCGATCGGGGAGGTCGCCGAGACGATTCGCGACCTGGTCGAGCGCCGAGTGCCGCTGGAGGAGGCCCTCGAGCACGAGGCCTGGCCTTATCCGCGTGCGGAGCTGGCCGCCGGGATCCGCCGGGGGTACGAGCAGCTGCCGGGCGCCCGCAAGAGCCTTCCGCTGATCTGACCGGGAGGGATGTCGCTCAGCGCCGACGCCTGTTGTACGCCGGGCCGCGGTGCCGACTCGGCCTCAGGCAGAAGAACCACACTGCCAGCCCGACCAGTATCCACGGCAGATGGGTGAGCACCGCGAGAGCAACCAGCACGCCTACCAGTCCGACCAGCACCAGCCGCGAGGTGGAGTGCCACCAGGGCCGGGAGGGCCGGGCCGCGACCTGCCCTCGACCGGTGCGCCCGGGTGGCGGCGGGGCCTCGAGATCGGTGAACAGGGGAAGCAGATCGCCGCGAGTGCGCGCTGCCCAGGCAGCTTCGGCGCGCTGGTCGTACTCCTCACGGGTCAGCCGGCCGACGGCGTAGTGCTCACCGAGGGAGCTGACCGAGGCCTCGCGCTCGGCATCGGAGATCCGCAGCGACTGGTTGTAGGGATCCATCACGCCTCCTCGCTGGGTCCGTCCGCAAGCAGACCGAACAGCTTGCGCCGAGTCTCACCCAGGATCTTCACCGCTTCCTCTCGCTGCTCGGGGGTGCCGGTGGACGCAATCTGCCACATCGCGCCGACGGTCTGTCCGACCACGAGCTTGAGGTTGCCGATGCTGAGGTCGCCCTCGGACGAGCTCTCCGCGACATCAGGGGCGACCGCGAACGGCTCCCACACAGCAGCCAGCTCGTCGGCATGGTTGGCCACATAGGTCTTGCCCTCGCCGGTGAGCCGCAGCACGGGTTTGGCACCATCGCGTCCGCCCTCGGGGACCGACTCGACGAGCCCTTCGTCCTGCAGCTGAGAGATCGTCGGGTAGACCGAGCCAGGACTGGGCTTCCAGCCACCCTGGGTGCGTTCCGCGATCT
>JALZBH010000187.1 GCA_030947625.1 Actinomycetota bacterium | reverse complement strand
TGTCGCCGAGGTAGTCCCCGCGCCGCTCTTTCGCGATCACCTGGGAGTAGACCTGTCCGGTGGTCACGTTCGCGATCCGGTTCAGGTCGGTGTCCAGGAATCGTTCGTAGTGACCGACGTCGAGGTCAGTCTCGGCGCCGTCGTTGGTAACGAAAACCTCGCCGTGCTGGAACGGGTTCATCGTGCCTGGGTCGACGTTGAGATAGGGGTCCAGCTTCTGCATGGTGACCCGTAGCCCACGAGCCTTGAGCAGGCTGCCGAGGCTCGAGGCGGTCAGCCCCTTGCCGAGCGAGGAAGCCACTCCCCCGGTGACAAAAACATGCCTGGTCTGCTGGCGTGCTACCAAAGGGGCTCCCGCGGTCTCGAGCTCAACGAGGTCGATGCTGGACCGGGCTTTGGGCTTGACACCGGGCCTGGCTTCATCTCCACGGGGTTCAAGCCTACCAACATCGGCGGTGTCCCAGAACCGCTAGCGGGCGAGTCGGTCCGCAGAACGCGGCCGGAGCACGTCGGCAGGCCACTTCAGGGAGTCGCCGTGGCTCCGGGCATCACGCCGTCCTGGGCGTCAACGGCGCCATACTGGCCAACGCTGCCCTGCAGGCGCCGAGCCAGCGCAAGGAGCGTCACCACCTGACCGGCACCGGTCTCGACCGAGTCGACGGTGGTGACCTTCTGGTTCAAGTTGGCGTCCGCTCGGACCTGCTTGATCATGCCGCCAGTCCGGGCGGCGTCGCTGGGCCCCGTGACCGCAATGCCCACGACGTTGCCGGACATCGCGTCGAGAACCTGCCCGAAGATCGAGTTGGCCGACTTGCTCGCTGCGGTGGTGCTGGCCGGGCCGCCGACGAAGAGTACCAATCCGGCGCGGCCCGTGGGGGTGCCGTCGGCGCTCATCAGTCCAGCGGTGCTCAGGCTGGAGATGATGCTCTGCGCGGTCGTGTCGTACGTCGCACCGGCGGCCTGGGGTGTGCCGATGGCCCGGCTCACCAGGATTCCGAGCCGTTCGTAGCCGGACGCGTGGGAGGGGATGGCGATGCCCGGTGACTGGGCGGCCAGCTGGCTGGTCAGGGTCTCGATCAGCTGACGGTCGGAGACCGCACCCACCTTGGCCGCGATGTCGTACGTCCCGGAGACCTTGCCACCCGCGAGCCTGACGAGCTCCCCCAGAGTTGCCCTCAGGTCGTGGTTGCCGGTTGGCAGCGTGACGATCGCTACCGAGGCACCGGTCAGCTTGTTTGCCAGCAGCAGTTTGGCCGCTCCGGCCGCGAAGCTGTCTGCGTACGCCTGCGAGTCCTGGAGCTGCTGCACCTGCTGGTGGGTCAGCGCCAGCTCGTGTTTGCGGTCGGCTAGCTCCTTGACAAGGCTGTTGTCGATCTTGCCCTTCAGCGGCCCACCACCGAGGGCGATGCCGACGGCGAGCGCCAAGAACACCGAGACGATCGAGACGATGTGGTAGCGGAACGAGATCACGGCTCAGATGTCCTTCACAGTCGTCCGGCGATCGAGTGACGGACGTCGTGGATCCACTCGTGTCCACGTGGAGTCACGTTCACCGCGAAGCCCAGTGCCACCAAAGCGGCAAGCAATACCAGCCAGAGATGCCACAGCCGCACCCGGCCGGCGTACAGCTGGGGGAGCACCCCCGCCTCGACAACGCTGGAGCCAAGCCGCAAGCGGGTCACGTACGTGCTTGCCTGGATCCGGTTTCCCCCCTCGAGGAACTCTTCGAGACTCGCCGGTGCGCCTGCCGGGATCACCAACCGGGCGCCGCCGCGGTGGGCAAGCAGCAGGGCGATGTCCAAGGTGTTGCCCGTCGAGGAAACATGCCGGGCGGGAACGTGAAGCCGCTCCAGGCGGTCAGGACCCCTTCCAGCCTGCGACCCGGAGGTGTGCAGCACCACGTCGCGGGCTTGTCTCAAGACTCGGTCGGAGACGCGAGGTTTGCCGCCCTGCTTCGTTTCCAACACCTGCTCGCCGACGACCACGACGTGCGGCTGCATCCGCATCGCGAGCAGCAGTTCGGCGCCGTGGTCGACGCCGACAAGCAACGGCCGCTGCTCACGCAAGAAGCGGCGCATCCCACGCACGTCATCACGTGATGCGCCGTCGGCCACCACCACGACCGGGCGACCCGTCATCGGCGTTCGCAGGGTCGGCAGCCCGACGCCATGCAGAAGCAGATCCTGTTCCCGTCGCAGGTACTCCGTGGCATTGTGGGCGAAGCTGCCCAACTGGTTGCCGAGACCCGACTGGGCCGCCTCCATCCGTGCGGAGATCTCCTCCGCGGTGAGCTCGTGAGCGCTCAGCACCGGCCGGTCGGCGTCGTCGTACAGGGTGCCGTCGTGCAGCCGCACGTGGCTGCCCTCGGTCAGCTTGCGGGTGCCGGCCGCGTCGGTTTCCAGCAAGGTGACGCCGTCGTCGGCAAGCAGGAGCGGGCCCGGGTTGGGAAACCGGCCGGAGATGAACGCTCGAGCATTCACCACCGCAAGTGGTGCAAGGTCGATCAGCTCGCGAGCGGTTGCGGTGTCGAGGTCGACCCGGTTGAGTACGACGATGTCGCCGGCGTCGACCTTGGCGAACGGGTTGCCCGAGTGTCGGCTGATCCGCAAGGTGCCGGTGCGTCCGGGCATGCCTTGCTGGATGTTTTGGCGACTACGGAACCGCATGGTGGGCTCATTTTGTCATGCAGAACAAGGGAGTTCTCGCAAGCGCACCGCGTCAGCGTCCCTGGCGGGCCATCTCGAGCAGCTCCTCCGCATGGGCCATTGCGGTGTCGGACTGTTCGAGCCCAGCGAGCATCCGGGACAGCTCGCGTACCCTGCCGCCGTCGTCGAGCACGGTGACCCCGGACGTGGTGACGGTTCCGTCATCGGCTTTGCGGACGACGACGTGATGGTCGGCGAACGCGGCGACCTGCGGGAGATGGGTGACGACGAGAACCTGCGCGGTCCTGGCCAGCACGGCGAGCCGGCGGCCGACCTCGACAGCCGCCTTGCCCCCGACACCGGAGTCGACCTCGTCGAAGACGAACGTGGGTACCGGACTGGTGGCGGCGAGCACCACCTCGATGGCCAGCATGACCCGGGACAGCTCGCCACCCGACGCGCCGCGGTGCAACGGCCTGGCCTTGGCACCGGCGTTGGCGACGAGGAGCAGTTCGACCTCGTCCACCCCTGCGGCGGTGAAGCGTAGCCGTCGAGTGCCGATGGCAAGTCCGTCGTCGTCGGCACGCTGGGATACTTCGACGCTGACCTTGGCCGCCGGCATCGCCAGCGCGTGCAGCTCTCCGGCGATGCCCTGAGCGAGCCGGACTGCGGCCGAGCTGCGAGCCTGCGAGATCCGCGCGGCCAACCCAGCCAGCTGGTCGCGAAGCCGGTCGCGCTCCAGTCCGAGCTCGCCCAGTCGGTCCTCGGAGCCGTCCAGCTCCACCAGCCGAGCAGCCGAGTCCCGGGCCCAGACCAGCACCTCGTCGATGGTCTCGCCGTACCTTCTCGTCAGGGCGGTCAGTGCGGCCCGGCGCTCCGAGACGGCCGCGAGCCTGGCCGGGTCGGTGTCCACCCCGGCGGAGTACGACGCCACGTCGGCGGCCACATCGGCCAGCAGGTAGCTGACCTCGGCCACCCGGTCGGCGAGCAAACCGGCGCCGGCGTCGTACTCGCGAACCCCCTCCAGGGCCTGGCGGGCCGCTGCGACCGCACCCAACGCGTCCGGGTGTTCGACCTCGCCGGAAAGCTCCTCCCGGGCCAGCTCGGCCGCCGCGCGTAGGGTGTCGGACGCGCCGAGTCGGGACTCCTCGGCTGCCAGCGCCAGGTCCTCTCCGGGCTGGGGACGCGCCGCTTCGATCTCGGCGAGGCCGAACCGGAGTGCGTCGGCCTCGCGGGCGCGTTCTCGCGATGCACCGCGCATCTTGCGCAGCGCAGACTCGACCATCCGGTGGCGGACGAAGATCTCGGCGTACTCGCGCAACGGCGCCGCCACCTCGTCTCCGGCATACCGATCCAAGGCCTGCCGCTGAGCGTCTGCGTTGAGCAGCCGATGCTGGTCCGACTGGCCGTGTACGGCGACCAGCTGGTCGGCCAGCCTGGTCAGGGCGGACGCTGGGACTGTGGTGCCGCCGACGTAGGCTCGCGAGCGACCCTCGGCTTGGATCTGCCGCACCAGTAGCACCCGGTCGTCCTCGACCTCCCCGCCCAGCTCGCCGACCGCATCCGCCAGCCGGTCCTCGCTGCCGTCGGCCCGCACGACGCCTTCGATGCGAGCTGCTGTGGATCCAGACCGTACCGTGCCCGGGTCGGCCCGATTGCCGAGTAGCAGACCGAGAGCGGTGACCAACATGGTCTTGCCGGCACCGGTCTCGCCGGTGATGACAGACAGCCCCGGACCGAGCTCGAGCAGCGCCTCCTCGATCACGCCAAGCGCACGGATCCGGATCTCCTCGATCATCGGCGGAAGGCGGGTCTAGCATCGAGGTCCCCGTTGCGTCGCCGTCGCTCCGAGGCACCGCGCCACCCCTCGACCGGTAGGTCGAACTTGGCGACGAGGCGGTCCGTGAACGGGGCCTCGTGCAACCGGATCAGCCGCACTGGGGTGCGGCCCCGGCGTACCTCGATCCGTGCGCCGGGCGGCAGCTCGACCGTCCGCCGGCCGTCACACCACAACACCCCGGATCCGTCCGTGCGGGCCAGCACCTCGACAGCCAGGACCGACGACGGCGAGACCACCAACGGCCGGGCGAACAGCGCGTGCGCACTGATCGGCACCAGCAACAGGGTCTCGACGTCGGGCCACACGATCGGCCCACCCGCACTGAAGTTGT